>JBGTLE010000056.1:0-4461 GCA_041744295.1 Pyrinomonadaceae bacterium
TGGCTCGCGCGACATTGATCGCGATGTTGGGCGGACACTGTTCGAACAACACCTTTCTCCTTTTGTTTCTCAAGGTAGAACCTGGCTCGTCGGAACTGCTCGCGGGATTGATCAGTGGGCGATGGAATGGCTCTCGGAGAATGGTGAAGTATGTTGGGCTGTTGTTCCCTACACGCGCTTTAAGCAGCCGCAGTGGGCGCAAACGTCGCTTGAGCAGCTTGATCGAATTGTCGAGTTGCAACTTCCCAAACGCAAAACCGCCAGCGCGATCAGAAACCGTCACATGGTTGATCTGGCTCAAATCGTCTTTGGCTTTTGGTCAGGCAAGGGCGGCGGTACGGTGAAGGCTCTCAAGTACGCGTTAAGGCAACGCCGCGAAGTGCATGCCATCCCGGTATCGCTGCAGGAGAGTGCTCCGGATAGTACTCACCAGACTGAATTCAGGAATGCGATTTGAACGTGTGCCATGACGTCAGGATCGCATTTGCGAGCCATGCTCTGCAAGACGCTTAAAGTTCAGCAACTGCTTTCGCATCATGAACAGATCGCCCCACGGGAGAATCTGACACATTAGGAAGCCAGTCGCGCTGGGAGAATGTTTGACGACGAGTTTCACGATGAGACGGCAAGTGGAAGAATCTATCGGTGCGATTAGATAAGTGACAGCTAGTTCGCCGAAGAGGTTGCGGCTGCGAGGGTGTTTCAGTTTGAGAGTGAGATGTCGATTCGTTTCAAACTCAACGAGTTCAAAGATCCGCATCACTTCCTGACCAACTTCCAAATGCTCAAGACCGGGCGTCAATTGCTGCGAACTCTGGCGGCCGCCGTTATCGATGAGGTCGTAACTGTACGGGGCGACTCGCATTTGGCAGAGCCAGCGAAAGACGGTGGCTGGCGGGGCGTTGATCGTGATGCCGCGAAAGTATGAGGCGTCTGGATGGCTGACGTAGTTATCGCCGGGAAACTGAAGCTGCTGTTCGTGTGGTGCGGTGCCCCAAGTTGCAGGAAGAGACATGCGCTAGAGGGTAGCACGATGGAAATGCGGAGCCTTTGGAGTGCGGTGACTTGTCGGCGCTTTTGATTAGCGGTTGAAGACTCTAGAGGGAAACGGATACCAAAGCGCCGACAAGTCGGCGCACTCCAAAGGCTCCGCCTAACGCGCGTTCGGGGCGACCGCGTTCGCGTCTCCGAGCACAAAGCGATCGAACCAGTAGAGCTGCCAATTCAAACTCTCAACCAAGTGGCGCGGCTCGCCGGTGCGCGTGAGGTTATGGTTCTCGCGTGGGAACATCACAATCTCAGTCGTCACGCCGTAGTGTCTGA
The DNA here is from genome assembly GCA_041744295.1 of Pyrinomonadaceae bacterium. Lineage (GTDB taxonomy): Bacteria > Acidobacteriota > Blastocatellia > Pyrinomonadales > Pyrinomonadaceae > PSRF01. Next base: position 1,324 of record JBGTLE010000056.1, read on the forward strand.
GCGCGCGGAACCACTGCTCACCTTGTTCCAGCGGCACGCGAAAGTCGTTGTCTGAATGCAGAATCAAAGTTGGTGTTCTAACGTTCTTCGCATACTTCAACGGCGAGCGGTCCCAGTAAAGTTCGAACTTCTCAAACAGATCCCCACCAAAATCCGGCGTATGGCCGTAGGCGCCGTCGCGCGTGCCTTCGTCCGAAACGAAATTAACGACACTCCGCAAAGTGACCGCCGCTTTGAAACGGTCCGTGTGGCCCACAATCCAGTTTGTCAGATAACCGCCATAGCTGCCGCCCGTGACTCCCATCCGCTCACCGTCCAACCACGGATATTTCTTGAGCGCGGCATCAATTCCATTCATGACGTCGACGTAATCCTTGCCGCCCCACTCGCCGACAATGGCGCGCTCAAACTTCTGGCCGTAACCAGTCGAGCCACGCGGGTTCGTGTAAACAACTGCGTAACCCTTTGCGGCGTAACCCTGGAACTCATGAAACCAATCGACGCCGTACATCGTCGCCGGTCCACCGTGAATGCTGAGTATCACGGGATACTTCTTTCCCGCTTCCCAACCAATTGGCTTAACGAGGAAGCCGTCTATGTCCCAATCATCGGCGCTCTTGTAAGTGAAGCGTTCCACGTCTGCGAGTTGGATCTGCTTCCAAAGCGCCTCATTTAGGTTAGTCAGCTTTCGCTCGTTCGCACCGGAGTTATCTGCAACATAGACATCGTCCATGTGTTTGAAGTCGTTGCTCAGGTACGACATCGTCCGGGACGGCCAGTGGAACTCAGCGTTACGAACCGCGCGTGATCCTGATGTAACTTGCGAGATAGACTTCTGGGCCACGTCCACACGAAACAAATGAGTTTCGCCCTTAATACCGGCCTGAAAGTAGAGCGCTTTTCCATCGCCAGACCATTCCAGATTACCAGGGATCAGATCGAGTCCATTCGCTGCCAACACCGACGGCGCGCCGCCACTCGCCGGCGCCAACCAGATCTTCACATGATCTCTTTGGCGTACTTGACCCATAAAGGCCATCGTCTTTCCATCGGGCGACCAACGCGGGCTGTTGTCCGCTTCATCATGGTCTGAGATTTTGGTAAGCGCCCCGCCTCCGGCTGACACCACCCACACGTCGGTATTGCGATCGTGGTCCAATTCTTTCCCGGTGCGATTTGAAACAAAGGCAATCCGTGTCCCGTCAGGCGACCATTGCGGATCGCTGTCGTTCCAATCGTTCCCTTCCGTGATCTGTTTTGCGTTACCCGTCTTCACGTCAACAACCCAAAGATGAGTACGACGGTCGTCAAACCAACCCGAGTCGTTGAACTTGTAAGCGGAATTTTTGTAGTGGCGCACATCGCTTCGTTCTTTATTCTCCGGTCGGTTGTCACTTGGGCCAGTGCGGCTGACAGCGACCAGTCGGGTGCCGTCGGGAGCCCAGCGAAAAACGCTGACTCCGTTTTTAAGATTTGTTACGCGTCGGGCTTCGCCGCCGTCCATTGAAAGCACGTGTACCTGCGCGCGCGGCGGTTCGGATGGAGAGGCGCCCGCAGCCGACGGCATCGCGTCGCTCGGTCGCGATGAAAGGAAGGCCAGCCATCTCCCATCCGGACTCCAGCGTGGCGCGTTTGAATTCTGGGGACTGGTTGTGAATTGCCACGGCGATCTGCTGCTATCGACAGTCGCCATCCAGATAGCGGAGCTTCGGCGATTTTGTGTGCGATCAACTTTCGTCACCACGTAAGCCACGAGTTTTCCGTCGGGTGAGATCTGCGGATCAGCCGCGAACTCAAAAACGTAATAGTCTTCGGGCGTGATTCCTCGCGTCGAGCGCGCCTGTTGAGACACACTCATGTTCACTACCGTCAATAAAACAGTAAGGGCCAGCACTGCGCGAGCGGCAACTGTGGTTTTCACTTTTGATTCCTCTTGGAAAACTTTAGATAGGGATGGAGCGAAAGCATGATACTTCGTTCACTGAAGAATCGTCATCAATGCTGCGGCTCTGCCGTGAAGTTGTCCGTTGTTCAGCTAAACCGGAAACGAGTCTCCTGGGGTAGAAGTCCAACTGATTACGGACCACTGACCACTGACATCTTTCAATTTGGCAGGTTGTATTTGAACCACTCCTCGATCGACGGCGTCGGCACATCTTTCGGCGTGCGGCTTTCAATCTTTTCCTGCGCGTTGCGAATTGCGGTGGAGACCAGTTGATGTGAGATGCACTCCTCTCGCGGCATACCCAGCCGCGTAAACAAATCCTGAATGGAAGTCGAACCGAAATACTTCATCAGGGGATCGTCCAGCGAAAAATGAAACGTCAGTTCAGCCGGACAAGTTAGTTTGCCTGCTGCGTCAATGATTGCCTGATCTCTCGAGCGCAACGGGTGATGTTCAGCGACGATAATCTCGACCAGGGTTCTCGTCGCGGAAGAGACAAGAGCGCTCGGTGCCTGGAACGCGCGCGCCTCTCCCAGCCATAGTTTTACCGGTCCAGTGACGCAAACGTTCGCAGCGTCAAATAAAGAGAAGCGCTCGAAACGAATTTTGGCTGCGCGAAGTTGATTTGTAAGTTGCGAGACTGTGCTTTCGAAATGAGAGAGCAGAACGACATTGCGAGAATTCGCGTGAGCCTCCGCAACCGCACGACACAGTTGTTCGAGCTTGATCGTCGAGTCAAACCACACCTTGTCATCGTTGAGGGTTAAAGACATGAATCAACAGATAATGCAGATGATTGGACGAGGGCTTGTCAAAGTGAAAGTTGAGCCTACGGAAGTTTGCAGTCAGGAAGGGTGGTTTACCCCCGCTGGTCTCATTCAGATTTGGATTGATTTGTAGGGGAAGAAGCGGGGGTAAACCACCCTTCCCGACCTGCAAATTTCGCATCCTCCAGGGCTTCCCCGAATTGACTCCTTCGAAACTTTCACCTTTCGGCTTTGGACTGTCGACTTGGGACTTTCGACATTGGACTTTGGACCGTCGACTTCTTTTTCACCCGAACGGCTTATCAATCGACGGACTCTGCGCCGTAAAAAACTTTGGGCCGTTCTCAGTTATATAAAGACAATCCTCTAAACGAATCCCGAACTCGCCATAAATCACAACCGTTGGTTCGTCACTAAAACACATCC
>JBGTLE010000057.1:0-7858 GCA_041744295.1 Pyrinomonadaceae bacterium
TTTGGTTGATGAGCGGATGAGGCAAGAGATGTTGGGAGAGGCGTTAGGCCTTCTGCCACATGCGAACGATTGTCACGTGCCGGTCAACGATGCTGAGGAAGTTCGCGGGGGCACACCGCGCCGTCGCTTCATCAATGGTCCTGCTGGCCCACTACAACAAGCATTCAACACCGCGCCGTGGCTGCTGGATTTTCTCCGAGAACTCACCACCCCTGAACTGACTCCGACCGGCGAAATTGGTACCTACTCTTACTACATTCGGCCGGGAGACCATCTCGATATCCACCGCGACATCGTGACGTGCGACGTTGCAGTCATCTCGTGTTTACAGGACAGCGCTCGCGACGACGAGGGCGGACGGTTATGCCTTTATCCGGAGCGAGTACTCGAACCGCTTTCTGCCGTCAGGGCGACGCCGCAACTGGGTGCCGTCAAGGTTCGGGTGGAACCTGGGCAAACGATCGTGCTCTACGGCGGGCTGGTTCCTCATGCGCTGCTTCCCGTCGTCCCCGGCCAGGCACGAGTCGTTTCAGTTCTCTGCTTCCGAGCGTTGTCTGTTTAGAGGCGAGCGGTGGCGCTCCTGCCGGATTTCCGCGCTAGCGCTTCTTGCTGGATTTCTTAGCCGCGGATTTTTTGGATCCTCCCCGCTTCGATCTACCTGAACCTCCATCGCCAATCACGCGGATCGGCTCTTCGATGATATTCGGAGGCTCGGTTCTCCTGGCAGGCTTTGACTTTGATGCGGCTCGTGTTTTTTTTGCTGGCATGAATAGGCCCTCCGAAGCGAACGCAGATTTGGGAAGTGGCTGTTGACTACCGTAGTTTAGAGTTCAGCCTTTTAAGGCTGTGGGCCTTGCTGTCCAACGATGCAAACTAAATTTTGAACTCTGAACTCCTGTTTTCAAACTGCACCGGATGTGCGTTTAGCTTCTTGAGACGCCGCTGCGACGACGAAGTGCTGCGGCCCGTGAGAGGGGAACGAGGGCGTCGGAAGTTCCTTCGGCAGGTGGTTCGGCAAAGTTGGTTAATTCTTCGGCATGGGTTTGCAGGTAATGGAAGAACCGCTCGAACTCCTGTTGCATCGCATCCATCTTCTCACGCATGTTGAGAATGATTTCGACGCCCGCGAGGTTCACGCCGAGGTCCCGTGTCAGCGAAAGAATTAATTCGAGCCGTTCCAGATCAGGATCTGTGTAGAGACGCGTGTTGCCTTCAGACCGCGACGGCTTTAACAGCCCTTCGCGTTCGTACATACGCAGCGTCTGCGGATGCAGTTCGTATTGAACCGCAACGGCGCTGATTGTGTAAGTCTTTGGCTTTCGCGACATAAAAAGTAGTAATCAGATGCTGGATGTTAGATGTTAGTTAGTCGCGGGGTAGCTCTTTACCAGCATCTGACATCCAACATCTGACATCTATTCCAGTCCCATTCCCACGCGCGGATTCTCCGAGTTCATCTTCGAATACTGACGCAGCAACTCCTTCGTCTCTTCCGAGATCACTTTCGGCAGCGTCACCATCACTTCAACAAACTGATCGCCATGCGCGCCGGGATTCCTTAACGATGGCGCTCCCCGCCGCGGCAGACGAAACTTCTGACCGGATTGTGTTCCGGGCGGGATCCGCAATTGCGCTTTCCCCTCCACGGTTGGCACTTCGATCTTAGCGCCCAACGCTGCTTCCGGAACCGTGATCGGCACGGTCGCATAGATGTTGTCGCCCTTGCGGGTGAAATACTTGTGCGTGCCGACGTTGGTGATGATATGCAAGTCGCCCGGCGGCGCTCCCAAACGGCCACCTTCGCCTTTGCCCGGAATCCTCACGCGCGAGCCCGTTTCCACGCCGGCAGGAATCCGCACTTTCACATTCTCGGTCTTCGGCACCGTGCCCTTGCCTTTACACAAAGAGCACGGCGACCGTCGCCGACCCGTGCCGCCGCAGTCGGCGCATTCCTGCGAAAATCGCAAGCGGCCCCCCGCTTTCTGCACCTGGCCCTGACCTTTGCACGTACTGCAAACCATCACCGGCCCACCAATATCGCCGGCGCCATTACACCGCGGACACTGTTCCGAACGATTCACCGTGATGTTGGCTGTTAATCCTTTGATGGCTTCTGCAAAAGAAACTGCCAGCGGCATCTCGATATCGGCGCCGCGCTGCGGTTGTGGCCGCGGCGGTTCTTTCTCTTTCCCCGCACCACTACCAAAAAGTTCTGAGAAGTTGTCCTTGAAACTACTGCTGCTGCCACCGCCGGGAGAGGTGGCTGTACTCCAATCGAACCCGCTGAAATCAAAACCAGGCGCCGCACGACCTGCACCTGATCCACCCGGTGAGGCTCCGCGCGCTGCGGCATCGGCGAGATTGTCGGAATACTGGCCGAAACGATCGTAGACGGAACGCTTCTTTGGATCGGAAAGCACATCGTGCGCTTCCGACATCTTCTTGAAGCGATCCTCGGCCGACTTGTCACCGGGATTCACATCGGGGTGAAACTTGCGCGCCATTCGACGATAAGCCTTCTTGATCTCGTCAGGCTTAGCGTCGCGCTTGAGGCCGAGTATTTCGTAGTAGTCCTGCTTAGCCATTAAGAACCGTGACAAGTGACGCGTGACAAGTAACAAGTAAGAAGCATTCTCTTACTTGTCACCTGTCACTTGTCACTATTTACTTCTTCTCGTCCACGTCAACATACTCAGCGTCGATCACGTTGTCCTCGCCGCCGCTGCCCGCGCCGGCCGCCGATGCCTGATCCTCGGCTGGAGCTTCATCGCCGCTACTTCCAGTCTGCTGATACAGCGCTTCCGCAAGTTTGTGGGAAGCACTTTGCAATTGATCGAAGGCTTCGTTCATCTTCTCAACTTCACCGCCAGTCAAAGCCGTCTTCGCTTCCGCGATAGCAGTTTCAACTTCACCCGCGACCGCACCGACTTTCTCGCGATTCTCGTTGAGCGTCTTCTCCATCTGATAGACCAGGCTGTCCAGACGGTTACGCGCTTCGATCTCTTCGCGCTTCTTCACATCATCTGCAGCGTGTGATTCCGCATCACGCATCATCTTGTCGATCTCGTCTTTCGAGAGACCTGAGGATGCAGTGATCGTAATCTTCTGCTCGCGACCGGTGCCCATGTCCTTCGCAGACACATTCACAATGCCGTTCGCATCGATGTCGAAAGCGACTTCAACTTGCGGCATGCCACGCGGCGCCGGCGGAATTCCGATCAAGTGAAACTTTCCCAGGGTGCGGTTGTCGCCCGCCATCGGGCGCTCACCCTGCAGTACGTGAACTTCAACCGACGTTTGATTGTCGGAAGCGGTCGAGAAGATTTCCGACTTGCGCGTGGGAATCGTCGTGTTGCGCTCGATCAGTTTCGTGAAGACTCCGCCAAGCGTTTCGATACCGAGGCTGAGCGGGGTCACGTCCAGCAGCAGGATGTCAGTCTTTTCACCTGACAACACGCCAGCCTGAACTGCGGCGCCGATCGCCACGACTTCGTCGGGATTCACACTCTTGTTTGGCTCCTTGCCGAACAGTTCTTTCACCATCTCCTGAACTTTGGGGATACGCGTCGAGCCGCCAACCAGCACTACTTCGTCGATCTTCTTCGCATCGAGACCGGCGTCTTTGATTGCCTGCTGCACAGGATTCTTCAAGCGCCCGAGAATCGGTTCGACCAACTGTTCAAAACGAGCTCGCGTCAGTTTCATCGCGAGGTGCTTTGGTCCTGACTGGTCAGCAGTCACGAAGGGAAGATTGATTTCGGTCTCCATCGTGCTCGACAACTCGATCTTTGCTTTCTCCGCGGCTTCCTTCAAACGCTGCAAAGCCATCTTGTCGCCGGAAAGGTCGATGCCCTGGTCTTTCTTGAACTCTTCGACGATCCATTCGATCAATTTTTCGTCGATGTCGTCACCACCGAGATGGGTGTCACCGTTGGTCGACTTAACTTCAACCACGCCTTCGCCAACCTCGAGGATCGAGATATCGAACGTGCCGCCACCGAAGTCGAACACGGCGATGGTCTCGTCTTTCTTCTTATCAAGTCCGTAGGCCAACGCCGCGGCAGTCGGCTCGTTCACGATGCGCATCACTTCAAGACCCGCAATCTTGCCGGCATCCTTGGTCGCCTGGCGTTGCGCGTCGTTAAAGTAAGCCGGCACGGTGATGACGGCTTTCTCGACCTTCTGCCCGAGGTAATCCTCAGCGGACTGCTTCATCTTCTGCAGAATGATCGCGGAGATCTCCGGCGGACTCCATTCCTTGCCGCCAGCGGCGATTCTCACGTCGCCGTTGCCGGAACCCTGCACTTTGTAAGGAACCTGTTTGATCTCTTCACTGACCTCGTTGTACCGACGGCCCATGAAGCGCTTGATTGAATAGACAGTATTTTCAGGGTTAGTGACGGCTTGGCGCTTGGCAACCTGGCCAACGAGCCGGCTTCCGTCTTTTGTGAATGCGACTACTGAAGGAGTGGTGCGTCCACCCTCAGAGTTAGTGATGACTGTGGGCTCGCCACCTTCCATCACAGCTACGACGGAATTCGTCGTTCCCAAATCGATACCAATAATCTTGCTCATTTGCTTTTGATCTCCAAAAATTTTGATTAGACGCCCGTTGAATCGCCCGAATAAGCGTAAGCTCGCGCTTTCTGGCAAGTACCGGCGGCCACCGTCGTGCTTGTTTATTCCTCTGGCACAGCCTCGCCGAGATGTCGCTTTAAGCGGACGTTAATATAATATCTGAGTCTCCGACTGTCAACTTATTAGAAGGCCGCCGCGGTAGGTTTATCTGCGAGGGTTTGGCTTTGTTAGTTGACTAAGGGTGAGTATTAGTCAGAAATTCGCAGGATACGACAACTTGCAGGGTGGTGAGGGAATGGAGGTTTGGGAATTTGACCCACCTTCCCAACCTGCAAATTCCCAAACCTCCATTGTCCCCTCCCAACTCACAAATTGCCAAACCTTGAATTGTCAGACTAAGAAGGATTTTGCCACTCGAGCAAAGGCTCTCGCTACCCATCCTGTGAGGTATGTTTTCGGTCATCGTTCATCAATCGAGAAACGAAGAACACATAGTGAAGCCCGGAAAAAACAGCAAAGGTAAAGACTGTCAGATAGACGGTCGGCAGATAGTAGCCGGTTCCGTAAGGAAAGCTTGCGGCGAACATGATGGTGGCAATACCGATGATTTGTACTGCCGTATTGATCTTTCCCAATAGCGAAGGCCGAAAACCGCGAAACCCCGTCATGATATTGATGGCGGCGGCACCCACCACGATGAACACATCGCGGCTGATGACCGCAACCGTCACCCAGAAGGGAATTGGCAAGTGCCCAGGCAAAGGTTGAGGAAAGACGCTTTTCAGCGACAAGACTACGAAGGCAGTCACGAGCAGCAGCTTGTCGGCGATGGGATCCAGAATCGTGCCCAGTTGCGACCTTTGATCAAAGCGTCGCGCGAGTAATCCATCCAGGCCATCAGTCACGCCCGCAATCACAAAAACTGCCAGCGCCCAGACAAATCGCTGGTAGAAAATTAAGGTAACAAAAACCGGGATTAGCACCATCCTGAAGATGGTCAGCAGGTTCGGGACGGTAACTATGCGGGAGGACATGCGGAGATTGCCGAGAACCTGGTTCGTTGGGCATTAGTGGCTTTGCGAAGACGAGTGCGCGTGATCAACTCATACAACGCAACTCTAACAGCGAGACTTCCGGAGGGCATCCATACCTGATTGGTAAAACGACCGTTCCGAGTCCGCGGGAGACATAGATCTGGGTGGCAGCTTGCCGCGCCAACCCTTTTAGCAGACGCCGTCGGGGTCGACCAGAGGCACCTTTCTCAGAACGCCACGTGACCTGGCCACCATGCGTGTGACCGCTTAGAACGAGATCGACTCCGGCATGAGCAGCGCGCCGCAGGATGATTGGATTGTGCGCCAGCAGAAGCTTCATCTCGGTTTCGCTCGATCCGGCCAGTGCGAGTGGCAGATCCTCGAGTCCCACCATAGTGTCGTCGACACCTGCGAGCCAGAACGAGCCGCCGCGTTGTTCAAAGCGCATGCCTTCATTGATCAGGACCGTAATGCCTTCGGCACGGAACAGGTCGGTCATTAACGACGCGTCAACCCAGTGATCGTGGTTTCCGAGCACGGCGAAAACGCCAAAACGGGCTCGCAACTTGCCCATCATCTCCGCACAAGGCGCTGCATAACTTCGCTCTTTTGAGATGTAATCGCCGGTCAAGGCAACGATGTCAGCCTGCAGGCTATTGGCAGTCTCGACCGCGCGCTCGATCTGCTCGCGACTGGTAAACGCGCTGTGGTGAATATCGGAAAGCTGAACAACGCGGAAGCCGTCGAGGACCTTGGGTAACCGTTTCAGAAAGATCTGGCGGTGCTCAATGGTCAACATGTACGGCTCTGTTAAAGCCGAACGGGCTGCCTGGGTCAGGTTCAACGCTAGCGCGCGCAAGGGGGTTGCAGGCTGACTGCCGCCGTTTACGGGCACAACACGTCCGCGTTGCTTCCATCTGATTGGAGTGGCCATTTATTAGTTATGCTGTTTTCTTGTTTGACGCGTCTTCCTGCCAGTTGACCGCGCCCGGGAAATGTCGCGCATTATAATGACGGGCCTCTCTGTAAGCAACCTTGCAACCGAAAAACAACCTGGCGCTTTACCTCTAGAGCGGCCAAAAAATCGGCACTAACCACATAACCATAAGGAAAACAGCAACAGTCAGTATTGAACCAACCTTTAAAAAATCCAGGAAGCGGTAGCGGCCCGGCGTGTAAATAAGGACGCAAGCGGGCTCGAGCGGCGTTAGAAAGGAACAGGACGCGGCGTAAGTAACGGTGACGGCAAATGTGCGAGGATTCAACCCCAGCACCAGTGCGGTCTTAACGGCAATCGGAAGCATCACCAGAGCGGCGGCCTGATTGGACATCGGCTGAGTCAGGGCGATCGTCATCAGGAAGAAGCCGGCGAGCACTGCCAGCGATCCATATTGGCCGGTCGCTCTTACGATTAGATCGGCCAAATATTGATCGGCGCCGGTTTTCCCCATTGCCACACCAAAACTGATCATGCAGGCAATCAGCACGATCAACCGCCACTCGATCATCTCGTATATTTCCTGCGCGCGAACGGCGCCACTGGCCAGCAGAATCAAGGCGCCCACCAGCACCGCAACTGCCAACGGTATGAAATGGGTGATCGAAAGCGTTAAGAAAACAACAAAGGCGACAATGGCCCAGCGTCTCTTTGCTGGACGCGCCTGACGTTCCGAGATCTCCTCCAGCAATAGTATCGAATCATCACGTGCGAGTTCTTCAACCCAGCTGCGGTTGCCCTGCAACAGCAAGACGTCTCCAAACCGCAGACGGACAGTGCTGATCTTCGAAAGCAGATCGACACCGTGCCGGTTAATTGCGAGCACGGTAAGTTGATAACGGCTTTGGAAACCAAGCTGCTTCAAATTGCGACCGGTAAAAATAGACCCGCGCGGGATCATCACCTCAAAGAGTTCTGTCTTACTGCCTTCATCTTCGAGCAGCGTGTCGCTGAGTTTGAAGTCCGGCTTGATCTCGATTCCTGCTTCGCTCTTCACACGCAGAATGTCTTCAACCTTTCCCTGGACCAGCAAGAGATCTCCGGCTCGAATCCGCACGTGAACGTTGGGCGCAATTCTCCGCTGCTCAGTGCCGCGCAGAATGCCAATGACAGTCAGGTCGAGTTCGTCACTGATTCGCGCTTCCGAGAGAGTCTTGTCGATTAGCGGTGAGCCTTCGAGCACGAGCACTTCCGACATGTACTGGCGCACGTGATATTGCTCGGTGAGAGATTTCTCCTGTACTCGATT
>JBGTLE010000058.1:0-9062 GCA_041744295.1 Pyrinomonadaceae bacterium
ATCGTGGTCGCAGCATTTCGACGGCAGGTTCAACTCGGTGAAGGTGAGTTGGTTGATGAACCAACAGCAAAAGAGTTGAATCGACTGCTAAAAGAATCGGGAGCGTTTGATGAACAGCAAGGCGAGTGGGTGGTACGTGGCCAGGTCATCGATGTAAACGGGCCGGTGAATGAGGTTCAGGTAACCGTGCACGACCGGGATTTGTTCTTCCGCCGCGACGGCGCAAATAGAGGTCAGCCCCTCGGTACCGAAATCACCAGGAACCTCCCCCCAAAGAATGAAGACGGTTGTTTCGAGTTCACCTATGCAACTCCCACCTTTGCGCTCGGTGATATTCCGAAAGCAAACACTACCATTCCCGATCTGATCTTTGCCTTGAGCAAGGATGGTCAGGCGTTGGAAAAATTTCAGATCTACCGTCTCCCTGTTGGGAATGAGTTAATAGAAGAGATCCTGGTTTCCGATGACGACCTGATTATGGGCATCCAGGCGCGCAAGGTCGAAGAGGTGCGCATTGTCATTGAGGGTGTGGAGACTCAACGAGAGCTATCCGAATACGAACGCCTGATTCGAGCGATCGAGCCGTTGCTTCCGGATCGCGTTCCCGCTGATGCCGATGACCTTCAGCGCGAAGCAATAGTCGGCGCAGCAGTTCAGCGCTTTGACGAAGAGAAGCATCGCGACATCTCGTTTGTCGCCCGAGAGACAGGCTTTGATGTGACCATGATCGCGGCCCTGGTTGCTGCTTTCCGGCTTGCTGTCGATCCGTTTCATAACCAGTTCCGGCCATTCATCTTCTATGGCTTGGCGCGCCGCCGACCGGCGTCGGATGTTCAAACCCTGGCACGCTTAAGCACAAACGACATGCGCCAGGCTCTGACTGAGGCGGCCCAAGGTGCGCGTCCGATCATTCCCGCTTTTGACTCGGAGGACCAATTAAAGAGGACCGTTGCTAATATCCGCGACGTTCTCATGAGTCACCTGCCGAACTATCGTTCGGAAGAGGGAGCGCCGTCGTTGTCAGACGTCTTGGGTAACAGTCTTCCAAACATCGAAGACCAGGCGACTCTCTGGCGCACGTACTCGGACCATCAGGGAACCACCGCTGAGTTCTGGGAGAAGCTAAAAACACAACCCGGCTTCGCTGAGCCTGAAAAGATCGCGAAAGTGCAGTACGCATTTCAATTGGGCCTGTTGGCCCAGGACAACCTCACGCTCGTCAATGCCATTCGCTCAGAGCACCCAGCGGTAGTCAATACCAAAGAGCTCGCTTTCAAGCTCGACACGAAGGAGAAGTGGGAAACGTTATTGACCGACGGCGTGCAGATCCCTGACGACGTTCCGGGGAAGCCGGAAGAACGCAAGGCTAACTACGCCGCGAGTTTGGCCGGAGCGGTGCAGATTGCCCAGCCAACTGTCGCCGTCGCGAACATGGTTGCGGCACTTCCAGCAGATCACCTCGCCAACCAGCAGCCTGCCGTGGCGAAGTTCTTGACCGATGCGGCGCGCCAGGCAAACTTCGACTTGGTTGCTGGTCACATTGATGAATTGCTATTGAAGCACGGAGATTCCCTGTTGTCGGAGATTGCGGTGAAGGATCGCGCGCTCGTTATTGATCAGGTCAAACGGCTGCAGCGCTTGTTCCGACTGAGCACCGGGCCGGAGTCGATGAAGGTCTTACTCGACGCAGGTTTCAACTCCGCGCGCGAGGTCGCTTCACTTCCACCCGAGATCGCGATCGAGATGCTGACGCCGAAGTTGGGCGATGCGACTGCGCGAATAATCGTCAACCGTGCCAGCAACATTAGTGCAGCCGCAGTTCACCAGTACGTTCTCCTCAACGACGCAATCAATGGCGAAGTCCCCGGAGGTGCTTTATGAGTTCAAACCAATACGAAATCCAGAATGTGGTGGCAAAAAATCGGCCCGATTACGCTTCCTTATTCGGCTCGGTCGAACTCTGCGAGTGCCAACATTGCCGTTCGATCTACAGCCCGGCGGCTTACTTCGTCGACTTACTCCAATTCCTCGGTCCCGACATTAAAACAACTTCGCCGCTTAGCCTGGTGACGCCGCTTGACGTGCTGCTCGGCAACTCTGCCAAGAAGTGGCCCGATAAAACCGATATCGTCGCCCGCCGTCCCGATCTCGCCCACATAGAGCTTTCGTGTGAGAACACCAACACGACAATTCCCTACGTCGATCTCGTTAATGAGGTGTTGGAGAGCTACATCGCGTTTCAACAAACTCTTCCACTGGCGACTGGCGCCGACGGTGAACCGATTAAGCCTGCCGTTCCAGTTCCAAATGAGAGTTCAAGCGGAGTGACCGCAGCTGAGCTAGCGGCCAATCCGGAGAATACGAGAGATGAGGCGTACGAGGCGTTGGAGTCGGCGGTCCATCCTTTCACCTTGCCCTTTAATCAACCGATCGCAGCCCTGCGACTGACGCTGGAAAAGATGGGGACGAACCGACATGAAGTGATGGATGTGTTTGGCAGCAAAAGCGACGAAGCTGCCGAACAGAAGGCGAATCGTCTGGCGGTAGATGTTGAAGCACTGAAACTGACGGAACGTGAGTTCGCGATCCTAACCGGGAAGCAATTCGATGAGACCGATCCGATCTGGCCTGAACTCGATTGGGGCGTGTCCAACTTTTACGGCTTTTCAAAAAAGATGGAGTCGGTGACAACGAACTGGCTGCTCACCGGCTTCCCTCCCGGTGCGGTCCAGCACGTGAACCAGGATGTCTGGGCTTTCACGGCCGCGGCGCCTCCTTTCACCTCGCTGACTCATGCTTCCGCCGTCGCGGCCGGCCTGCACCAGCATTATTTCGACGGTGTGAAAGAGCCGAACCAACTGAAGATTGAAGCCGAGGATTTTTTGTACGCCGAAATCCTTATCGACCCCGCAAACTTGCCGCGACAGGTGATGCTGCAGTGGAACGATGGATCCTGGGAGCATCGAGCTTATTGGGGCGAAAGCAAGATTGCCGCCGGCGTTGAGGGCACCGCAAGTCGGCGCTACATGGGTGCGTTGCCGGTTGCCGGTACCGTGATTCGACTCGAAGTGCCGGCTGCTTTCGTTGGGATGGCGGGCAAGAATCTGTCTGGTATCGCGTTTACGCTGTTCGATGGCGCCGCCACTTGGGGCGGCGCCGGAAAGCGCTCGCCGTCGTGGCAGGAGTCGTTGACACATGTCCCGACTTTTCTGAAGCGAACAGGCGTAACCTATGTGGAGTTAGTGGACCTGCTGCGGACGCAATACATCAATCGCGCGCTGCCCACCGGCAAGTCACTCGCTTTCTTTGAACGAATACCGATTAGCTTTAAGACGCTGGCCAAGCTTAAAACAAGCAATTTCACTGTAGTAGATGCGGAGTCTCAAAAGGCCCTCGACAAGGCTGCGATGACTGTTCCGCAGCTCAAAGAATGGGCCGAAGCAAACTTTGACGCCGTAAGCCGGCTCATCGTGTCAGACGCTCCCGACTCGTCGTGCGATCTAAATCTGACTTGGCTAAGACCTCTCAATACTGAATCGGTCGATCCCGTAAGTAATTTGCTGAGCGATGAGGACCTGGGACGATTTCACCGTTTCATTCGTCTCTGGCGCAAACTTGGCTGGTCCATCCAGGATACTGATCGAGCAATTGCTGCTTTCGAACCTTCTGAGATCACGGCGAGTTTCCTGCAAGAGCTCGGCGCCATCGTCCAGATTCAGGCAACGCTGCAACTCACTCCTCAAAAGATCCTGAGCTTCTGGAGGGATATCCCGACGACTGGCGACGACGCTCTCTATCGAACGCTGTTTCTGAATAAGGCAGTACGCGACATCGATGCTGTATTTGCCGCAGAGGAAGGTGAGTACCTCCCCACTTCTGCAGCACACAAGATCGGTGACCACGAACCGGCGTTGCTCGCGGCATTGCGCACACGCGCTACCGATCTGGCCCATATCAGAAAACACGCCGGTCTTGAGACTGATAGCGCATTGCTGACACTGGAGACAGCTTCCGTTCTATATCGTCACGTGACGTTGGCCCGTGCGTTAAAGCTGGCAGTGCCGGATCTGACTTTTCTCGCGAGTTTGAAGGGTGAGGGTTTTACAAGGCCCGCGCAGACCCTGAGTTTTATTCGGCTCGTCCAAAGCTTGCGGCAATCAGGATTCAAGCCATCCATTCTGCGTTATCTATTCAGCGAACTTGACGCATCGCCCGACGCCGCGCCCAGTGAAGATTCGATCCAGCAGGTGTTAGCGAATTTGCGGGAAGGACTGATCAAGATCGCTTCCGAGAGCGTTCCAGTCGACGATCCGACCGGTGAGACAAGTCGGGCCAAGCTCGCGATGGTATTCGAACCTCACCTGGTCCAGCAGATCACCGATCTCATCTCCCTGCCCCAGACCCTTTCCGCGCCGCTGGCAAACTTACCGGCCGGTATTTCATTGCCGGCCGGTAAGGTAACCCACGACAGCGCTAACCATCTACTCAAAGCTTCAGGATGGGTAACGGAAGCAGAGTTGGCGGCCTTGTTGGTGCTTTCGAATGCTGATGAATTCAAAAAGGCCGTGCAGTCGCTCTACAGCCAGCCGCGAATTCTGATCGAGCAAACGCTCGTGGAACAGCTCGGTTGGCAGCCGGCCGTCTCAGTCATTGAGGCGCTATCTCTGAGCTCCGATGAGATCGCCGGGCTCGTCCGCCAGACCACCACTGCGCCATTGGCTGCTCTGCCGGCAGGTTTGAAACTGCCTGAAGGAAAAGTTTTTTATGACGCGGCGAGCAATAACCTAAAGGCTGCCGGGTGGGTAAACAAAATTGAGCTGGATGCCTTGTTAGCGCTCGCGGAAGTTGTTGACTATCGAAAAGCATTGCAATCGATCGACGACCAGCAACGCGAACTGGTCAAACAATTTCTGACGAGTCTCGGCTGGACTTCCGAAGCCGGCATCTTGAAGGCTACGTCGATCGCCGGCGCAGAGATCTCGGGGCTGGTTGCCGGAACTCAAACCTACTCCGCTCCTCTGCCTGCGCTGCCGACAGGTCTCGTACTGCCTCCCGAAATAGCGATTTCCTATGACGTAACGGGACGCTTGCTCAAGGCGGTGGGATGGCTGAGCTCAGCGCAGCGTGATGTCCTTTTGGCACTTCCCAATGCCATTGACGATTACAAAAGTGCAGTCAAAGCGCTTTACCAGCTGCCCCGCCAACTGATGAGGCAATCGTTGGTGGAACTGCTGGGCTGGTCAACAGAAAATCTTGTCTTTAGTGCGATCACACAGTCGTCTGATGGCGAACTGGCGTCGGCGCTCGCTGCCGGCAAGTTCAAGGCTCTTCTGACAGGGCTCCTACCTCCCCTAAGCAAAGTACTGGGTCATGCTCTTGTGAAGCAGACGCTGATCGATGAGCTGTCACTCGAGCCAGCCATCGCCGCTCTCTTGTTGGAAGGCACTAAAGACGGCCTCCCCTTCATGACCGGCGACGCCGGGTCGGGCCCGGCGATCTCTGATTTCCTCGCACTGGCGGGTGACGGCTTAACAGGCACCTATTTCGACAACAAGACCTTTACCGGACCCGCGAGAGAGAGCCGGTTGGACTCAGCCATCGACTTTCGTTGGACTGACAAACACGGCTTCAGTGTGCGGTGGGAAGGCGCGTTGCTCGCGGCGCAAACCCAGCGCTATCAATTCCACTTGCGAGTTGGTGGCGGCGCGCAGTTGACCATCAACAGCCAGTTACTAATCGATCAGCCGCAGGACGCGGGCCCGGCCGAATATTCGGCTGCCATCGATCTGGAGGCCGGCAAGACCTACGACATCAAACTCGATTACTCGAACGACAAGGCGGCGGCTCAAGTCGAGCTGCGTTGGAGTGGACCAGCCGCCCCCGCCGAAATCGTTCCGTCCTATCGACTTTATCCAAACAACCGAACCGGCTTCTTCACCACCGCCGAACACACGTATGTGCGACTGCACAAAGCGGCCGTACTCGTAAATGGCTTCAAACTCACGCCGTCTGAGCTCGAGTACCTCGCAAATCCCGCAGATCCGAAAGCACTTCATCTGAGTGAACTGCCGGTAGCTGAGAAACCTGCCAATGCGCGCGATCTTTTCATTGCATGGACTCGCTGGATGGACTTTGCGGTGCTACGTGCGCTGGCCGTGCGCGAACCTTCCGGCCTGACAGACGTGTTTAATTCGGCGTCAGAAGTGCAGGCTCGAGCGGCTTTGGTTCGAGCAACCGGGTGGGATGCGACGATGCTGGAGGCGATAGCGCTGGGACTTAGCCTAAAAGATCCTGACTATCAAGATACAGAGACGGTCGTAAAGTTAGCGGACGCAATGCGACTCGCGAGCCTGTTGGGGGCTCCGGTTGCCGAGATCTTCAGTTGGGCCAAGCCTCTTTCCAACTCAAGCCGAAGCGTTACCGATGCGGTCACCGCCAGCGACACTTCGCTCTCGTCCGCCAGTGCGAAATTCAACGAGAAGGATGTGGGCCGACTGGTTAGTGGCGCCGGCATTCCTGCGGATACGACAATTTTGTCGGTGCTCAACGAGACCAGCATTACTTTGAGCAAACCTACCACCGTCACGGCGAGTGGTGTTCGCGTAAATATTTACGGCAGCAACGAACAGGCGCGAACAGCGGCACAGGAGGCGAAGCGCGCTCTCAAGGCGCAGTACGACAACGACACCTGGCTGGAAGTCGCTCGTCCGCTCGCGAACCAGCTGCGCGAGTTGCAGCGCGCCGCGCTCGTCGACTTCCTGTTGCCGCGACTGGGATTCGAGAGTGCTGACAACCTCTTCGAGTACTTCCTAATCGATGCTGAGATGAGCACGTGCATGCAGACCTCGAGGATCAAGCAGGCCATTTCTTCGGTGCAACTTTTCATACAACGTTGCCGGCTGAATCTTGAAGTTGGCCTGTCTCCGAAGTTGATCGACAGCGAGCGCTGGAAGTGGATGCAAAACTATCGCGTCTGGGAAGCCAACCTCAAAGTCTTTTTGTATCCCGAGAACTGGATCGAGCCGGAGCTGCGCGATGACAAGAGTCCGTTTTTCCGCGAGCTTGAGTCGGAATTGCTACAGGCCGAAGTAACGACCGAGGCCGCAGAGATCGCTCTTGGTAATTATTTGGAGAAAGTGGAGACCGTCTCGCAGTTGCAAATCTGCGGCATGTTCGAGCAAGTCGACTTCGCTGCTGACGAGAAGCGGGAGAGCGTGCTTCATGTCTTTGGACACACCTTCGCTACGCCGCGCCTTTTCTATTATCGGCAACTGGTTACGGTCAACTCCAACTATCGCTACTGGACGCCGTGGGAAAAGGTGCCGCTGGACATCCAGGCTGATGAAGTTTTGCCCGTTGTATGGAACCGGCGACTATTTCTCTTTTGGACTGTGCTCGGGGAAAAGGCAAGTTCCGATAGTAAGGCCAGGGAGATATGGGCTCGCATTGCCTGGAGTGAATATCGAAGTGGAAAATGGACCGCGAAGCGTGTGACGGCAGCGGCTCAAGCCGTGAAAATCAAGTCACAGTTAGCGCCTAAAATTGAACTAGTGAGCAACGGCAACGACCTCACCATCGGCTTCAGGATGCCGGTGGCTGCCGGTATTCAGCGCTTTGGAAATCTCACCTTTCAAAACAGCAACGGCTTGGTGGCGGCTCGCGGCGACGTCCCCGATTTTGTGCGGTATAAAGGCTTCCATCCATCCTTTCTGGGTTTGCTCGAATTTGTGCCGGCGGGCACGGATCCAGCCATCCCGGTATTCGACCAACTCCCCCTAGGTACTAAGGTCTCATTCTATCCTCCGGAAACTCAGTCCTACACTTTGAACGACCCGTTTTTCTTTCAAGAAGGCTCGCGCTCATACTTAGTAATGCCGCACAGTTCTGTGCAATCGGACATCGAGCGCCACCTTACTACGGAGGTACAACCGTATCTCACCGGGGCCAAGGCCTCGGGGGCCTATGCCACCGAGAAGAATGCCAGTGCGGTAGTTGAGGCTCCGTTTGCCCAATTAAGCGCCAAGGCAAATCCGTGGCTGTCGGGTGGGGCCAGCCTCCTGGCGACCGAGACGAAAGCCCTGTCCTCCCCTGCGTCGGTCATCACGCAAGGAGCCTTGTCTGGCATCTCAATAAACAGTCAACTTTTCGAGCTCAGTGTGGTCAAACCCGGCGCGTTCCTGTCGGGGGCTTATCCAGCGGAATTCAGGTTTGAGACGTTTTTCCATCCTTATGCGGCTGAGTTCCAGCGACGTTTGGATCGGTACGGCGTTCCCGGCCTGCTCAACATTGAGAGTCAGCAACCCGCGAGCCTTCCCCCTGTAATAACCTTCGCTGCAGCGTATACGCCACACCCGATGACAGTAAAGACTCCGCGACCCGAGCACAATGTCGACTTCGATTTTCGCGGCGCATACAGCCTTTACAACTGGGAGATCTTCTTCCATGTCCCACTCTTCCTGGCCACTCGTTTGAGTCAGAACCAACGCTTCGAGGAATCGATGTGGTGGTTCCATTTTATCTTCGATCCGACCGCCTACTCGCCCGGTGACACAACCACAAAACGCTATTGGAATGTGCTCCCGTTGCGCGAGGCGCAACCGCAGCGAGTCGATGACATGCTCAAGGCACTGCATGGCGGGGACAAGAACGTCATAGCTCAGTGGGACGATCTGCAGGCCAACCCGTTCCAGCCTCATCGGATCGCAAGGCTGCGCCGCAGCGCCTATCAGAAAGCGGTGGTAATGAAATACATCGACAATCTGATCGCCTGGGGCGACCAGTTGTTCGGCCGGGACACGATCGAGTCAATTAATCAGGCGACTCAATTGTATGTGCTCGCGGCGACGTTGCTTGGACCACGGACACAACGCGTGCCGCCACGCGGTCGCATGACGTCTAAAACTTTTGCGCAGTTGCGATCCAGTTTGGATGATCTGGGTCAGGCAATGGTCCTGTTTGAGAATGATCTGCCGTTTAGCAGTCGAGCCACGACTGGAGAAACCTCGGCCGAGACGATGGGGCTCATGGGAATTGGACGCAGTTCTTATTTCTGTCTGCCAAAA
>JBGTLE010000059.1:0-8975 GCA_041744295.1 Pyrinomonadaceae bacterium
TCATCAGCACTACCGACTCATAAACCGGCCCGCGAAACAGGATGATGCCACCAATGTGGTTTTCCTCGACCTGGCGCTTTAAAGCCTTGTAAGCATCGCTTTGTTGATTCAAAAATGTGGCGTTCACGCCGACCGAGATTAGTTGCCCAATCTTTTGATCGAGTGACATGCGCTTCAGTTCTTTGTCGGCCCACTTCAAGGCATCGCTGCTGGGTTTCGCGGAGTACGGTCTGACCTCAAACGCCTCAGACGCTGCCGATGTTAGTTCCTGCAAAGGAGCCAATGGTGTAACCACCAGTGCGGCGACCAGAGCAGCCAACAAGAAGTGCCGACTCGAGAAAATAGATTTTGTTTTCATCAGATATTGATTCATTTGATTTGGTTAAGCGCTCGGCGAAAGTTCGTCTCGCCGCTCGCGCGCTGCCGGCGCAAAGGCAAACGCCGACAACCACGCAACCAGAAAAGTCACGGCGCTGCCGATGAGCACGTACCAGGTCCAGGCCAGCGGCGTAAAGAAACGGATGTACAACATCACAACAATGCTCGTCAGCATTCCGATCAATGCAGGCGGTTCACTCACTCTTCGCAGAAACGTCCCCACGAGGAAGACACCAAGCACCGGGCCATTGATCAGTGAAGCCACCGACAAAGCCTGATCGAGCGCCGAACGATTCTTGCGCATGACCACCAGTGCGACTCCGATTTGCACTATGCCCCACAACAGCGTCAACCAACGGGAAACGCGCAGGTAGTGCTTGTCATCGCGTTTCGGTCGGAACGGCTTATAAAGATCATTGACCGCGGTGGCCGCAATTGAATTAAGAGACGAGGAGAGGGCTGCGGCAAAAATAGCTGCGACCACCAGCCCTGATAAACCGGAGGGCATAAACTTCGTGATAAAGTCGGGAAACACGCGGTCACCACCCACCACCGCAAACGATTCACCCACCGGCAGCGTGGCTACTCCAGAGGCGAGGGACCCGTATGCCGGATCCGTGTATGGTCCATAGAAAACGAACAGCAGCACGCCGATGAACAGGAAGCCAATAAATTGACCCAACACAACTCCACCGCTGGATAGCAGTGCCGCGGCGGCGTGGCGCGGCTTGTCAGTACAAAGATATCGCTGCACGAGATACTGATCCGTGCCGTGCGTACTCATTGTCAGGAAGCACCCGCCAAGAAGCCCGGCCCAAAGTGTGTAGGTTTTCGTCAAATCTATAGGCAGCGTGAAACTGAATGAGCGAGTCGTAAAAGGCGCGGTGAAGGCGTAAGCCGTTTCCCTCAAGCCAAGGTCAATGAAACTGAACTTGTGATACTCGTTGCCCAAGGCCATTGCCTGGCTCCAGCCACCCTGGATGCCCATGACCAGCACCACGGCAGCCATTACGGCGCCAACGAGATATATCCCAAGCTGCACGACCTCAACCCAGATGACCGCTTCCATTCCTCCAAAGTAGGTGAAGATGATCATTACGACGCCAAGCAGCACGATTGAAGCGATTACGATGGTTTCGGCACTCGCTTGCGGTTGAAACGCCGTGTAGACCGCAGCCAAAACAAATGCGGTCAAGAGCAGGCGGATGCCGTCCGCGATATTCCGCATCACCACGAAAAGCGACGCCGCCAGCATCTTTATGCGCGTACCAAAGCGTCGTTCCAGGAGTTGATACACGGTCATCAGCTCGCCGCGAAAGTACGAAGGAATAAAGAGCAGCGAGATGACAACTCGGCCAATCATGTAGCCGAATACAAGTTGCAGGAACTGGAAATTTCCGTTTTTCGCAAACGCGATTCCCGGAACAGAAATGAAAGTAATGGTCGAAGTTTCGGTGGCTACGATGGAAGCAGCTATGGCCCACCAGGGTACGGTGCGATCTCCGAGGAAATAGTCGCGCGTGGTCTTCTGCTTACGGGAAAACCAGACGCCAAACAACGTAATGCCAATCAAGTAGCCAAAAATAATCGCGAGATCGAGAGCTTTCATGTGCGTTCAGCAACACTCGAACTTAAAAAACGGATTTTGGATTGGAGACTTTTTGCGGCGGGGAAAGTGGCGACCGCCGTTAGTCATGAAACACGATCCTGGTTCAACTCGCAAGGCTGCCGCTCGCCAGGCTTTCGATGGCCAGCCGTACCACTCCTTTTGCAGCGACCAATGCCGTCCGGGCCTTAGCTGCATCACAACCAGTGGCAGCAATAACCAACGCGACACTAACGTCGCCACCCGCATCGTCGAGCAGCGCGGTCGCTGCTGCTTCACCCAACCCAGTTTCAGACATGACGATCCGGATCGCCCTCGC
The DNA here is from genome assembly GCA_041744295.1 of Pyrinomonadaceae bacterium. Lineage (GTDB taxonomy): Bacteria > Acidobacteriota > Blastocatellia > Pyrinomonadales > Pyrinomonadaceae > PSRF01. The sequence goes on from JBGTLE010000059.1 coordinate 2,304, forward strand.
GCGCAACTTTGCATTGCGAGTACGCAGGTTCGACATGCGGTTGCCGGAAACATAACCCAGCTTTGTGAGCGTGGCGGTCGACAACATGTTCAGCACGAGCTTCTGTGCCGTTCCCGCCTTCAGCCGTGTCGAGCCCGTCAACACCTCGGGACCAACAACGGGAACGATGCTTACTTCGGCAACTCGTGTGATGGCTGAATCCGGCGCGCATGTCAGTGCTATCGTCAGCGCTCCTTTTTCTCTCGCATGCACCAAAGCCCCAACGGTGTATGGCGTACCTCCCGATGCCGCAATCCCGACCAGCACGTCGCGCTCGCTAAAATTTCGTGTTTCGAGATCTTTCTCCGCCGCAGCAGCATCGTCTTCAGAAGCCTCTACCGCCCGATGACATGCTTCGTATCCACCGGCGATGACTCCCTGCACGAGCTCAGGTGATACGCCAAACGTCGGCGGACATTCGGAAGCATCAAGCACACCCAAGCGCCCAGACGTTCCCGTACCGATGTAGAACAACCGACCCTCATTTCTAAGGCGCGCAACGATTCCTTCGACAGCCTTTGCGATCTGCGGTAAGACTTCTGCGACCGCCGGGGCTACGAGCGCGTCCTCGTCATTCATCAGACGCAGAATCTCCGCTACCGGAGCAGAACTGAGATTTTTCGTGCGGGGATTTTCTTGTTCGGTGATTGGAAGCGGACCAGCAGGCATTTCAATAGGTTAGTTAGACCGCAAGTGCAACTTGGTTAACATGATGACGCGCCAGACGAGCCGCAGCCAGCGCGGGGGAATATCGAGGCGGGGCAAGATAAGCTTTCGGCGCCAGCTCGTTGATCTCTTCGCGCATCGGCCCGAGCACTAATTCGCCGGCAGCACTGAAAATTCGACCGACGTAAGCGACCTGGAAGCGTTGGCGATCCAGCTTGAGATTCCGAATCACTGCTGCTGCCGCGAGTCCCAGTTCCCTGCCCGCCTCAGTAATGATTCCGAGTCCCACTTGATCTCCCGCTTTCGCAGAATCAACTACGAAACGACCAAATCCTGCCAGGCGCTCATTCGTGATCGAAGGAGCATAGATCGCAGTTGATAGATCTTCCGCGGTAGTGACATGAAAATAGGTGCAAGCGTCGTGCGTCAACGTTGTCTTTGGTCCGCGCCCATCAGACGCCTTGGCGATAGCGCGCAAAGCAGTGCGTGCGATCCATGAACCGCCGCCTTCGTCACCAATCATCGGCCCCCAACCACCGGCGCAGATCTCCTTACCAGCAGCATTGATGCCGCAGCAGATCGAGCCGGTGCCGGCTATGACAACCACACCCGGCTCACCATCGGTGGCGCCGTACAACGCGATATCTGAATCCCCAACGACTTCAATGTCTTCAATCTCGAGGATACTGAGCGCCTCATGCATGCGCTCGCGTAATTCAACTCGCCGCGCGCCCGCCAGGCCAATCTCTGCCGCTATCAAATCCGCACGTCGCACTTCGGCCGCTTCACACGCACGGTCCACTGCTTCCAGCACCGCCGCCGCCGCCTTGGTGATACCAACGCGCAACGGATTTGATGGTCCGGAAGTGCCTTCACCCAGCACACGATTATTGACGTCAGTGATTACCGCGTGGGTTTTTGTCCCACCGCCATCTACGCCAACCACCGCGTCCTGAGAACGAAGACGCCGCTCAGTGCGTATATTTGCAGACCTGCGTTCAGCGCTGACCATAGTCGTCGGGTTCGGGCTTAATAATTTTCTTGTTGCGCATTCTAGGCAAGCGGGATTTATAATGGAAACTAAAAGAATTTATTATTCCAATAAAACCGATTGATACTAGGAGCTTTTATAGTGGAAATACGTCAACTGCGAGCCTTTGTGGCCATTGCCGATTCTGGCACTTTCACCGCTGGGGCCCATCGAGTGAATGTTACCCAAGCCGCGATCAGCATGCAGATTCGGCAGCTGGAGAATGAATCCGGTGCGCGATTGTTCATTCGTGCGCCGCGCCGCGTGATACTCACCGAAGCGGGAGAGCACCTGCTGGTACGAGCAAGACTGATCTTGCGAGAACACGATGCGGCGCTGGATGAGATCGCTGAACTCGCGGGCGCCGAGCGCGGTCGGCTAAGAATCGGAACTGCTTCAGCAATGGTCACGACCGACACTTTGCCAAAGGTTTTGAAGGCCGTTCGCAAGCAGCACGCGAGCGCCGAAATCACTGTCCACTCGGGAACCAGCGAGTCGTTAGTCGAACACATTCTCGCCGGCGAACTGGATATAGCTTTTGTTTCGCTGCCGGTGGATGCGCGGGGTATTCAAACTGAACGGCTAAGCGAAGATCAGCTCGTGGCGATTGCTTCACCAAACCATCGCCTGGCGAAACAAGGGACCATCAGTCCATACACCCTTGCCGGCGAGCGATTGATTCTCGGCGAGCGTGGAGGGAATACTCGGCGCTTGATCGATCAGTTTTTTGCGCAGGCGGGCGTCACGCTGACAGTCGCGATGGAATTAAGCCGGCAGGCAGCGATCCGGCGAATGGTTGAAGAAGATATGGGTGTGGGGATCGTGCCGCTGCACACAGTTCATGAAGATGTCGCAAACGGAAAGCTGGTTCGTTGGTGGATCGAAGGCGCCCAGATCAATTGGGAGTTGGGCCTGGCGAGACTGAGCGGCGGCTACGAGTCACCAATCATGCAGACGTTCATTCGGCTGGCGCGGAAGCAGTTTGAAAGTGATGGAGGCAAAGAGGTGAAGGTGATCCCAGTGCGCGCGAAATCAAAGAGGAAGTCACGAAAGTAGATTGGGAGTCTGGCGGAAGGATCAAGCGTTCTGGTCGTCTCACAGTCAGGAAGGTGGACCCTGTCCCCGCCCTCTACGCCGAAGGCGTTGCGACCTCCAGCCCAGGGTTGCGCGCTTTGGCGCTACCCTGGGACACGCGGAGACATTGTTCCAACCCCAGCGGGGTTGCGTCTGCTCGAATCGATACCGCTTAACCCACCGGCAACGACCCATCATGCAACCATCGGAAAGATCTCGCCGCAACCCCGTTGGGGACTACGAACCAAGCCCTTAAACATCACTTTGAAAGGTTCTCAATGCTTCAATCAGCCGCTCGACATCGTCCTCGTTATTGAAGAAGTCCGTTGCTACTCGGATGCCTTGCGGCTTTTCAGTCACCGCGACTCCGCGCGACTTCAAATAGGCAACCACCGCGGCAGGATTGTCGGCCGCGACGAGTGTCTGCGCTGATCTGAACTTCTCTTCCTTGAGCGGCGATAACACCTGCCACCCGATTTCATTCAAACGATTCGTTAACAACTGATTAAGCTCAAGCGCGCGTTCCTGAATTCTCGTTATCCCAATCTCAGCGAATAAATCCACCGACGCTCCAAGCGCAAACATCCCCGCAAAATGTGGACAGCCGAGTTCTGCGCGCGCTGCTGCATCGTGTCTCAACTGAATCTCATTGTTCCGCATGTCATAAGGCTCGACCACGCTCAGCCAGCCAATTGCGCGCGGCTTTGTTTGCGCTTGCAACTCGCGGCTGAGATAGACAAACCCGGAACCGTAGCCTGACAACATCCACTTGTGTCCGGTTGCGCATAGCGCATCAATGCCCATCCGTTTCACATCGATTTGAAAAACCCCTGCGGACTGGCTCGCGTTCACAACCAGCGCGTGATCGTCTTTGTTCTTTCCAAGCTCTTCCAGATCCATGCGAAAGCCATTGGAAAACTGAACCTGACTAAGGGAAAGAATTGCGGTCTTCCCGGTCATCGTCCGGCGCAGATCCTCCAATCGGATCTCGCCCGCGATAGATTTCACCAGATGCAGCGGAATGCGACGATGCATCCAGGGAATTGTTGAAACGGGAAACTCGAGATCGCAAGAAACGACTTCGCCGCGAGTCTCGAGCGCATCGACGATCACATTCATTCCTGACGAAGTGTTGGTCGTCAGTCCAATCTCATCTGGTTCGGCATTGATGAATGAAGCTACTTTTCGCCGCACAATCTCCCGCCGTTCCAACCACTCATCCCAACGCGCATCGCCCTCCGCGCTCATCTGTTCGTAATACTCAGACGCCGCCGCGACCGTCGCACTCGCCAACGGACCGGCCGCAGCCGTGTTTAAGTAAGAAAGGTTTTCCGTGACCGGAAACTGCTTTCGAATTTCTTCCCAATCGATCATAGAGCACGAAGATACCTCATTCGGTGAATGATTCAGAAACAGACGCCATCCCAGGTACCGGTGCAGTTTGAAGCAGGTGTTCAGAGTTCGGCCTTTTAGGCTGCGGTTTTGCACCGAAGGCAACGCAACTAAAGTTTGCACTCTCAACACCCCGCTGCAAACTGCACGAGAACCCGCCGAAATAGTGTTAAGCCCTCAGACATGTTCGATGAAGCCATTGTGGATTCCTTGCTGGGAAGCTACGCTATTGCTCAGCTGCCGAAACGATTAAGTTCAGCACGAGGTCCAGATGCAACCCTCTCTTTCTATCTCGCTTCGCGATCTCATCGCCGCGGCGGTCCTTGGTCCATTCGCCTTCGCGTTCTGCCCGAACATTCAAGGCCAGAACCCACCGCCGACTCCTCGGTCAGTCGACGATGTTGTCAGGACCAATACTGAAGTAGTTGCCGTGGCCCCGAACAAGATTCCTCCCGACGTATCAGCGGATGCAGCGCGGCTGCCCTACTGGACCGAGATCTCGCTTGAGCAACTCCCGGCGGGTCGCTATACGTTGGAGGTCTCGGCTACGGATCGAGCGGCGAACAGCAATGCGTCGCAGACGATCAGTTTTTCGGTGGATTGAGAGGGAATGATTTTTCTAATCAGCAAAAGCTGCATCGTGCGTTGGCCCAGACTCGCCAGCAAAGAGTCTTTCATCAACTGCGGCTGGTGACGTCAGCAGGTTCGCTGGCATTTTTATGAACCGCATAGGTACCTTAGGGAGGTAAAGGGTATGAATGTGGGCAGAATAGTCGCTTCAGTCACCATAGAAAACGCCATCGATCTCTCAAAGGGTTTGAGGTGTGACGCCCTTGTGGATACCGGTGCGTCTTTAATGGTGTTGCCCAAAGCGTGGAAGGATCGTTTTGGTAAGCTGGAAGCAGGAACCGAAATTGAAGTTGAGACCGCCACCCAGGAAAAGGTGATTGCTGAAGTTTATGGGCCGGTGCGGATTCAAATAGAAGGCTTCCGCCCCATCTTCAACGAAGTGGCCTTTGTAGATATGAAACCAGCCAATGGCGAGTATGAGCCTTTGATCGGCTACATCCTTCTGGAACAGAGTCTCGCCAGTGTTGACATGCTTGGTCATCGGTTGGTTCCGATCAAGCATTTCGATTTGAAGTACTCTTATGCTGTCAATACTATCGGTTGAAAAGGGTCCTGCTGCGTGGCGACAGAAATCAGCAAGACACAAATCGATAAACTCGGAGATCGTCTGAAGAAAGGTGAAGTCACCGACGCCGATCTGCGACTACTCGACGAGTATCGACGCTCATTCTCTGCGGCTTACGAGTTCGTCGTAGGATCCATAAGAACCAAGCTAGGGCTTGAGCCAACCGGAAGACCCGCCAAATCGACACTTTCTATTTCTGATAAGCTGTTTAGGGAGAGCATTCGCCTTACCCAGATCCAGGATATCGCAGGATGTAGGCTAATTGTCTCGGAAATGGCCGAGCAAGAGCGAGTGGTTGAATCTCTCAAAAGACTGTTTGAAAATCCCATAGTCGTGGATCGGAGGGAGCGTCCAAGCCACGGTTATAGAGCGGTTCATGTGATCATAAAACATGAAACCAAATTAGTTGAGATCCAGGTAAGAACTCACCTGCAACAGGCTTGGGCGGAACTGTCAGAGAAGCTCTCGGATATCAAGGGCCCCGCGATAAAAATATGGCGGAGGCGATCAAGCGATTGTCCAATCCCTCTTGATGGCATCCGTAGTAGTTGCTCGCGAAGAAGAGTCGGAAGCCAAGCTAGCAAAACTAGAAACCGACCTATCATTTCGGTTGGCGCAAGGCAATCTCTCGCAGGACCGCCGAGTGATAGACATTCGGAGAACAATTAGCGAGAGTCAGGAAAGCTTGGTATCGATTAGAGAAGAGAGCCTACAGGTTCTTAAGCGTACGATAGATCAGATCCAACGAGAGGAGGAATAAATGCTGTTTCTGATTGAATACGATCGCAATCTGGGTGAGATTGTGACACTACAAGAGTTCGAGGACTCGGAGAGAGAGGATGCCGAGAACGTCCGACTCGACATGGAACTCAAGCTCAATCGCCTGGGAACCGAACACGAAGTTGTTCTCTTGGAAGCAGCAAGCGAAGCAGCACTGCGCCGCACTCATCGCCGCTACTTCGAAAACCTCTCCAAACTCATGAAAGTTTCGTAAGTTCAGCTCGAATAATGCCATCTCACTCTACTTCGCGAACGAGAGGCGCTTCAAACCAGAGCGTTGCGAGTGGCGGCAGCGTAATGCTCGTTGAATATTGCTGTCCGTGATGCGGCAGTTCTTCGGCGGCAACTGTCGCCAGCACTTCAACACCACTTCCCGCATATTTCTCATCATCGCTATTCAGCAACAACCGATATTCCCCAGCCCGCGGCAATCCCAATCGATGCTCGTTCCGCAGCACTGGCGAGAAGTTTCCCACGCAAACTATTTCCCTTCCCG
>JBGTLE010000060.1:0-12353 GCA_041744295.1 Pyrinomonadaceae bacterium
CTGACTCCTGAGACATTTTCATCGCAAATGATTGGTTTTCCGTTTTCTTTGCGCGTTACTCAATGTGGAGGCAATTTTTTTGATTCCCGAAGCGTCCGAAGGAGTTTAGTGATGGCTACCGCAGAAAAAGTATTTGTATACAACGCCCCGAGAGAGCCTTTGGGGATACTGGAATGGCTAGTGAGTTTCCTGGCGAGCATTTTCGGTTGCTGGCACCGCGAAGTGAGCCGGCCGTTCACACGCCAGGGGCAAACCTATCGCACTTGTCTCGGCTGTGGAGCACACAAGCGTTTCGACTTGAGAAGCTGGGAAGGTAGGGGTGGGTTTTATTACTCTAAGTAAAAGAAAGTGCTGAGTAATGAGTACTGAGTTCCGGAGGTAAGTTTCAAGTTTCAAGTTTCTAGTTTCGAGTTCAAAACAGATGTCTCAGATTAACCGAACGCGATTCAAGCAAGACAAGACTTGAAACTCGAAACTCTTCCTATTGCTTCCGCTCACTAATTAACGCCGCATCACTCGTCCGGATCCCCCGCGCCATTACCAACCGGCCGTCAGCCGCCTGGTTAAATGAATAGAAAAGATCCTTGTTGACGCTCGTCAGAATCCTCGGCGCACTGCCGTCCACTGGCTGCGAGACGAGCTTCGAAACTCCATTATTGAAATCGATGAATGTCACCGTGTCGCCACTGGGACTAAATTGAATCGCACTCTGTCCGTTCGCTTCGCTCTGAGGCACATTCAGAAATTTCGTCGGCTCAGAGCCATCGAGTGAAGCAACAGCAATGCGCCACGGCGCGGTTGGTGCGTCATCTTTTTCCCAGTACGCGATTGCCTTCCCGTTCGGCGCGATCGATGGCCGCAGCGCCAACCTATCGGCTACTCGCGCCGGCTCACCTCCATCAATCGAAACTTTCCAAAGCTTGGGCGTCCCGCCGTCGATGTGTTCGAAGTAGACCCAGCGACTGTCAGGAGAAATATCAGGCCAGTTGCTTTCCTCTTTTCCGGTGGTCAGTTGGGTCGGATTGCTCCCGTCGCGACCCATGCGCCAAATCTGCCAGTTTCCTCTGCGGTTCGAATGAAACACGACATACTTACCGTCCGCGGATGCCACCGGCGCATAGTTGCGACCGGCTGCCGCGGTCAACTGTGTCTGGTTCGATCCGTCCGCGGCCATCTCCCAGATGTCGGCGTTGCCACTGGCGTCCGAGGCGTAAATGATCTTGTTATCGTTGGTCCAACGAAGATCAAAAAACCGGCCCGCGCCGGAAGTCAGCGGCGTCGCCTGACTCGGATTATCTTTATGTTCGATCCAGATGTTCGTCAGCGTCTGTCTTTGCACAGTCATCAGCAACAGCGGATTTGCTGAAAGACTGACTGCCAGATAATCGTTCAGATCCGTGGTGATTCTCCTTTCTTTTCGATTCACCGGATCGATAAACCAGAGGCGGTAAAAAGGCGACGATGCTTCCTGACCGCTGAGAATCAAACCAGTGCCGTCCGGCAACCAACCAACATCACTTATTTCGAGCCAGCGAAGACTGCTTACAGTGGTCTCTTTCTTCGAAGCTATATCGATAGCGCTCAGCTTAGAGTAGAAGCCATTCTCGTCAGCCGTCTCAGCCACTGCTGCAATCGACTTACCATCAGGCGACCACGCCGGCGAGGAACGCAGAGAGAAGTGACCAGGGAACTTCATCGAAGCAATCTGTTGTTCTCCGCTGCCATCTTCGTTGACGATCAATAGGAGATCCTCGCCCCGCTCAGCATGATTGCGAATAAAAGCAAACTGCTTCCCGTCGGGCGAAAAGCTAACCGGGCCGTCAACGTCGTCATTCACCCTTCGCACCGAGCCGCCAAAAGTTGGAATCCGGTAGAGCGCGCCGTGCTTTGCATCCGGCTCGTACGAAACGTAATAAACGTAATTTCCGTCTTTCGAAAAAGACAGGCCGCGAAAAGTGGCGCCAGTCGCGGGCACCAGCCGAGTTCGGTTGGCGATTGCCGTTTGTCCGACCCAAAGACCTTGCTTGCCGGCCTCATCCATCACGAAAGCGAGATATTTGCCATCGGGTGAAATCGCTGCGTCGACGACGTTTCCGGCTGCCGTAAGCTTGTCGATCTGCGGGGACATGAATCGCGACGGCGTGGTTCGTCCAAACTTGTAGTAGGCAAAGACGGCGAGTGAGACGACGATCGCCAGAGCCACCAAGCCAACAATCCAACGGCGCTCGCGACGATGATCCTTAGGGACTGCGAACACGTTGTCGGAGAGCGTCGGCGTCGCTTTGAGGACATCACCGGTGCGCACTCGTTCGTCACCAGTGCTTGAAGAAAAATCAACGGACGAATGATCGGCTGAGTAGTGGATAGCGCGATTGGCTTCGTCGCCTTTCAGTCCTACGCGCTTCAACAACGCTCCGAAACGAGGGTCGGAGCGAAGGGGATCGAGTTTCGGCTCAACTCCCAACCAAATTAACCACTCGTCGTGGTTGTCTACTGCCTTTTCCAACCATTTGAACGCGTCGTCCGTGTCACCCAAGCCGGTGTGAATCAGCGCGAAGAAGTAGGGTGAAACATACTGCTTCTGGCTATGCTCTTTAAGCCTGGCGATTATCTCCCGCGCCTCCTGCTGCTGGCCCCGGGACGCCAGCGTGTAAGCCAGCGGATACAGCGGCACGACCGATCCAGTCATCAATTCCAAGGCTTTGTGAAGCGCACCGATCGACTCGTCATACCTACCCAAACGCTCGTAAACAAAACCGAGCATGAGATAGCAATTACTGAAATTGCGATCGACTTCCAGTGCCGCGCGTAGTTCCTGCTCAGCTCGCTCGTATTGCCGCGCGTGATAGTAGGTCCAACCCGCCATCGACTTGTCCATCATCGAAAGCGGATTTATCTCGAGTGCGTGATTGATCTCGGAGATCGCTTCCGCAAAGCGACCCTGGCCGGCGAGCAGGTTCGAGTACCACTGGTGCGCGGGACCGTAATTCGAATTCAACTCGATCGCGCGACGAAAACGCTGTTCGGCGCCAAACCAATCCCACTCGTAGCAGAGATTTGTGAAAGCGAGCGCAGCGTGGGCTTCGGCAAGCGACTCATCTATTTCGAGGGCGCGAATCGCAGCGGCTTTTGCGAGGGGAAAATTGTCATCCGGCGAACCCAGGCCAAAGATTGCGGCCCAGTTGTAATAGTCCGCGATGCCAACATGTGCCTGCGCGTAGTTTGGATCGAGGCGAATCGCTTCGCGGAACTGCTCAACCGCTCTGGTAAAGTCTTCCGGAGTAAAACGCGTCCAGAGATAGCGGCCCTTGAGAAATGCCTGGTAAGCGTTGGCGTTCTCCGTCTCGCGTCGCAGCAACAACTCTCGCTCTTCACCCGAGAGATGCGGCACCAGCGCGTGCGCAACCTGTTCCGAGATCGAGTCTTCGACGGAAAAGATGTCGGTGTAGTTTTCGTCGAACTTTGCCGCCCAAACCGGCTGGCCATCGCGCACGCTGATCAACTGCACGGTCACGCGAATGCGAACGCCGGCCCGCTGAATCCGTCCGTCGAGCACAAAACCGACGTTCAACTCTTGTCCGGCAGCCAGTACATTGTGTGTACCGTCGAAGTATTTGATCACCGCGCTGGTCGGGCGAACGATGATGCGTTGAATGTTACTCAGCTTGGTAATGATTGCATCCGCCAGGCCCATGCCGAGAAACTCTTCGGCCTTCTCTTCCACGCGCAACACTTGAAATGGCAGCACGGCGATCGAACGGGAATCCGTCGCGGGGTCGGCATTAATAAGCGTGGACCTGGTTGGAGACGGGAAGTGAGAAGGCGCCGCCACCGGATGGCCGTCAAGGTAGCGGCGCAGGTCTTCCGACAATTCCTCTACCGAACTGTAACGGCGCGCGACGTTCTTGTGCATCGCCTTGGCAACGATGTTGTCGAGGCTGCCCGCCAGTTCTCGCTTAAGTTGCTCGGGAGTTGTGCTGCGCGCTTGGCTGACAGTTGCGGGCGTAATCTCGAGCAAGTCGTCTCCATCATCGCCCACCACTTCGATGATATTCACAGCGACACTTGGGAGATCCGGCTCTTGTTCGCAGATCACGCGCGCCAGCTCGTGCGCCAGATGGCTCTTTAGTTTGTACGGCCGATGATCCGTCAGCAGTTCATAAAGCATCACACCGAGCGCGTAGACATCGCTGCCGGCCGTCAATACTTCGCCACGCACTTGCTCCGGGCTCGCATATTCAGGCGTCATCAGACGTATCGCGGCGGTAGTTGGTTCAAGCGGATAGTAAGCGAGATCTGGATTCAGCAATTTCGCGATACCAAAGTCGAGCAGCTTCGGCGTGCTGTCCGCATTGACGAGAATGTTGCTCGGCTTTAAATCGCGATGAATGACCAGGTTCTGGTGCGCGTAGTGGACCGCCGCACAGACCTTCCGAAATAGTTCGAGGCGTTGCCCGATGCTAAGCCGGCGCGTGTCACAGTACTGGTACAGCGGCTCGCCTTCGACATACTCCATGACGAAATATGGCAGGCCGTCTTCCGTGGTGCCGCCATCCAGCAGGCGCGCGATGTGCGGGTGATCGAGACTGGCAAGGATCTGTCGTTCGTTACGAAAGCGCTTGACGATGAAGTCCGTGTCCATCCCGCGCTTGATCAGCTTGATGGCTACTCGTTTTTGAAACTCGTCGTCGGCGCGAATCGCAAGATACACCGAACCCATTCCGCCTCGTCCTATTTCCTTGACGATGCGATAGGCGCCCAATCGCATGCCGATTACGGTGGGTGTGTCTTCTACAACGGTATCGGAGAGATTGACGCCAAAGGCCGAGGCCTCCATGAAATTTCCGGCACGGTCGAGTGAGTGCAGCAAAGTCTCCACCTGATTACGCAGAGACTCGTCGCCTTCGCACGCTTCCTCAAGGAACGCAGATCGCTCCGCTGGGGGTCGCTGCAGCGCCGACTCAAAAACTTCTTCTACTTTTTTCCAATGCTCAGGATTCACTGCTGGTCGCTTGTCTTGCTCAACTCGTGATACAGCCAGGCTTTTGCCAGCCGCCATTGCCTCGTAATTGTCGCCGTGCCCAAGCCCATCACCGCGGCAGTTTCTTCAATCGACAGACCGCCAAAAAAGCGCAGCTCAACCACCCGCGCCTTCTGAGCGTCAAAATCTGCTAAAGCTTTTAGGGCATCATCGAGGGCAATGAGGTCGGCGGCACGTTCATCGGTGATTTCTACTACGTCGTCGAGTGACAATTTGATTCCGCCACTACCCCGCTTGGCTGCCTGCCGACTGCGCGCGTGGTCGATCAGAATGCGCCTCATCATTTCCGCGGCGACTCCGAAGAAATGGGCGCGGTTTGCCCAGGAAACTTTCTGGTCAATCAGTCTTAAGTACGCTTCATGAACGAGTGCGGTTGCTTGCAGAGTGTGATCCGAACGTTCGCGATGCAGGTAGCGGTCGGCGAGGCGGCGTAGCTCATCGTAAACAAGCGGGAGTAAAAGATTTAGTGCTTCCTGATCGCCGCTGCTGGAAGCAATCAGTAGAGAAGTAACGTCATCCACTCGTGGGGCCATAAGGGGAATTCGCTGTTACAAAAGAGACTTCAGAAACTGAGTTGAGGATAAGGTTTCAGATCAAGCGAGTCAAAGGGCTGACGCGACAGAAAAAGATCGTTTTCCATTCATCATTTGAGATTTTTCATTTTTCATTTGAGAACCGTGATCCCTCTAATTAGTCGAAACACCGGATAACTCAGCGCCAATAGCAACAGTGCGTACAGACTATTCTCGCGATCGCTCCAAACGGCGCCCAGCAAGAAGAGTATCGATCCCAATAGTCCCAACGCGGTCGTCCAGGGATAACCCCACGCCCGGTACGGCCGCTCGCGCTCGGGTTCGCGTCGCCGCAAGACAAACAGCGAGATAAAAGAAAGCGCGTAGTTGCCGACAAAAAAGAACGCCAGCACCGTAACTACGCGTTCGAAGGTTTGTGCAAGCAGAATGAAAAGAACCGCGACGGCGGCGCTGATAAACAATGCGAGCGCGGGCGTACCACCGGCGTTGACTGTCGCGGCCCGGCGCGCGAATAATCCGTCGCGGCTCATCGCGAACAGTACGCGCGTTGCCATCAGGTGAAAGGCGTTGACCGCGCTCAACATCGAAACAATTGTCAGCCAACGGAACACTGTGTCTCCATGTCTACCGAAAATGACCTGGGCAGCCGCGCCGGCCGCGAAATCCTGTCCTGCAAGTTGCGATAGTGGCAACACATAAAGCAGCGCAATATTAACCAGCAGGTAGATCGCGATCACGAGGAGCACGCCGCCAAACATCGATCGCGGGATGTCCTTCGCGGGCTGCTTAACCTCCTCAGAAAAATAGATGACGCCGGTCCAGCCATCGTAGGTGTAGATCACGGATTGAAGCGATAGCACCAATGCGACGAGCAAGGCGCTGGCACTAACTGAAAAAGATTCTGCAACTGGAGATGAGAATGCGTTTTGGTTTCCACCTCCGAGCAGGAACGCAGCGCCGATCAAAACGAGAAAAGCGACGGCCTTCAGCAAGCTCGTGAGATTCTGGACGGAACTGCCCCAACTGATACCGCGCCACTGCAGAAGCGCGAACGAGATTGCGACCATCGCCGCAATCACTTGCGGTATACCGCTGAACGCGGGGAAAAGCACACCCGCAAAGCCCGCAATGACCAACGAGATCGCCGCGGTGCTGCCACAAGTTGAAATCCAGTCGCTCCACCCCGCAACGAAGCCCGCATACTCACCCAGCGCGTGACGAACGAAGACATACTGCCCGCCGGAGCGCGGCAACATCGTGCCGAGTTCAGCCAACGAAACGGCGCCGAGCAACGCGTAGAGTCCGCCGAGCACCCACACGCCAAGAAACAGCCAGACGTTTGGAAGCTGTGCCGCAATCACGCCCGGCGTGCGAAAGATACCGCCGCCGATCGTGTTGCCGATGATCACGGCCAGACCAAAGCCGACGCCGAGAACCTTTAACAGTCGACCGGTATGCGAGGTTGTTTGTGGAGGAATCCTCAAGTTTGCGCGAACACCGGTAGTCGAGTTGGTAGGGGTGTCCCTCCGTGGGCACCCCCTTTTTCGAACAACGAATACGATTAAGGGAACGAGGGGCGCCCACGGAGGGACGCCCCTACAATCTATTTCAGGCCGCTTATTAGATCCGCGTGCAGCAATCGATGAAACAAGTGCTCACCAGCTTCGCGTCTGACTGATAGTCGGCCTGCGTTGTATGCGCGTGAAGTTAAACCGCGCTGCACAGACTTACAGATCTCAACATCTTCATCCTGGATGCGTTGGCCCACTTCGATGCTCGCGCGATTGTGCTCGAGCGCTGCCTCGGACACATCTGGAAAGTAAAAATCAAAAATAACTTCCGTCTTGTCCACACCGCGCGGAATCACCAGGTTCGTGTCCATCACGCCGTCGTATAAGTTGATCATGAAGTTGGGATAGATCCAGTAGTAGAGCGCGCGCTCGCCTTTTCGCACCGCGCCGGTTTCGGATTCAGCGCCTTTGCTCACCAGCGGACTCCATTGCAAACAGTGTCGTTCGCCGTTCTCGATCATGTAGTTGCGGTAATCGAGCACGCTGTCCAACCCTTTGTGCAGATGCGGCACGTGATATCCGCCGTCGAGGTAGTTATCGACGAAGACTTTCCAATTGCAATCGAAAGCATAGTGACGGCGCTCGAACCAACGCAGATTCTCCAAACCCAAAGGACGGATCTCATCGATCAGAGTTGGTGTGAGGAAAGCATCGAGTCCCTGCGACCCATTCTGGTTTGTTCTGACGAAAACCCAATTCTCCCAAGTCGTGGTTTCCACCGGCATCAATCCGTTCTGCGATCGTTCGAAGCTACAGACACCAGCAAAGTCTGGCGTGCCTTTCAGTTTACCGTCCAGCGCGTAGGTCCAACCGTGATAGGGACAGCGCAGTTGGTGCGCCTGACCCTGCGCTTCGGTCAACACTGCCGCAGCATGATGGCGACAAACGTTGAAGAAGCCTCTCAGTTCGCCATCTTCGCCGTGCACGACAACAATCGGCTCACCGGCGATCTCGTTGGTCACATACTGTCCCGCATTGCTTAACTGATCTGTTCGTCCCGCAAACTGCCATGAATTGGCAAAGACTGTTTGCATTTCAAGATCGTAGAGTTCTCGATTTGTGTACCACGAAGCGGGAATGGTGAAGGCCTCTGCAAGAGGAGCGGAAGGATTGTAGTCGTCGATTAGCTTTGCCAGGGACTTAATCATGGAACAGTTCAACGAGGGCTAGCTGCAGTCAGAAAGGGTGGTTTACCCCCGCTGGTTGCGGATCCAGTAGACAACTTTGCTTAGCAGGTGCCGCGGGGGGTAAACCACCCTTCCTGACCACGAGTCATTCAGAGTTGAGAGTCACAAACCAACGGCTCTCAAATAATCGGCGTTGCCGTCTTTCGCTTTGGATTGAAGAACGGCGTCTTCACAACCGTCGCGCTGACACGATGCCTTACTGCTTCGACCGTGATCTCAAACTGCACTTGCGTTCCCAGCTTCGTGTGACTCCGCTTGACCGTCGCCAACGCAATCATCTTCTTTAAAGTTGGCGACCAGGTGCTCGAAGTGGCCTTGCCCACTTGCACGCCATCGGCAAAGACAGGCACCGCAACCCGAGAAGCAATCGGTGAAACCGAAGGGGGCAATCCAACTTCCTCGTAAAGCGCCTCGACCTCAGGCCAATCAATTTCGATCCCAACAATCTCGCGACTTGATCCGCGTTTCTTTTCTGCGACGAGCGCGTGCTGGCCCACGAACCGGTTCTTATCGAGATTCACCAGACGACCCAGACCCATCTCGTATGGCGAATACTTTTGTTCTTCAATCAAAGACTTCTTACTGCTATTGAAATCGACATCAATTAAAAGTAGTCCCGCCTCGATGCGCGACACGTCAAGTGCGAGCATTCCGGCCGGCTGTATATCAAACGCCCGACCACCTGTCATAAAAGCGTCCCAAACTCGCACTGCCTCCTCGGCCGGCATCCAGATCTCGTAACCTAAATCGCCCGTGTAGCCGGTGCGCGAAATATCCACCGGCACACCGCCAATTTTTCCTGAAGTGACCCGGAAGTATTTCAGGTTCTCGACGTCAGCTTCCGCCACGCTTTTTAAGAGTCGTCCTGAAGTTGGGCCTTGCAGTGCCAGCGCGACGACGCTTTCGGAAATGTCTTCGATCTGCACTTCAAGGCCGCTGGCGTTTTGAGTAAACCAACGCAGGCTCGGGTCAGCAGCCGTCCAACGGTAAATGTTTTCTTCCAGGCGCGAAACCGTGCCGTCGTCGATCACCTTGCCGTGCTCGTCGCACCAGGGCGTGTAAACGACCTGGCCCACGGAAACTTTGCGCATGTCTCGCGTGATGATGCGATCGACCAGTCGCGTAGCATCACGACCAGTGAGTCGGTATTTGAACAACGGCGAGATGTCGATCAGTGCGGCAGCATTGCGAATTGCGTTGTATTCGTGTTCGTGATGCGGCTCGTAGGAACTGACCGCGTAAAAGCCGGACCATTCGCGATAGTTCAGGCTCTCGCAGAGTTGCAGTGTTCGTTGGTGAAATGCGGTTCCGATGGGCATTGAGTTCGATTAAGTTGCTATGCGGCTGGGTAAGTAGTGCGAAAGTTCAGCTAAACTCGTCTTCCTCGTTGGGAACGATGATTTCCTGATCAACCAGGGCTTTCCATTCTTTCAGTACGTCATCGTTAGATCCGAGGGTCTGCAGAATCTTGGTAACTTCACCTGAATCAGTCTTGAGTTCAGGGAATGCTAGCAGGAGCATTGCCATGTCCCGCCAGTCAGTTCCGGCTTTTGGCTGCCCACGTCTCGAGTTGTAAGAGATCACCTTGCGCGCGATAAGTTCAGCGGGAGAAAGGATAAGAATGCCGTCTACTCGTTGCGATTCAGGCAGCGATTCGACGGCGCGTACATCAACCAAATGTCGATTGCCGCCTTTCTGCATCTGAAACACTCGATACCCTCTGTCATCTCCAATCACCCGCACGCGAACGGCTATGTGAAAACGCTCGCTAAGGTTTAAGCGCACTTCTTCTGCAAGATCGGCCGCGCGTGTCGACATCAGATCGATATCCTGAGTCATGCGAGGCTCGTCGACATACGCGTTCACTGCAGTGGCGCCGAATACAACGACATCGTCACGCCCGCGCAAGAATTCCAGCACGGCGTCATGAATCATCGCCAGCGGCAACGGTTCGCGCATGGCAAACTCCTTAAAAGTTAGAACGCCCGCGTTCAGCATCGACTAATAATACCTGCGCCAACCAGCTTCGCCAAAGATTGTTAATGGCAAGTAATGAAGTCCGTTGAACGAAGGAGGACCATGCGGCGAAGCACCGACGTCGGATGTCAAAGTGAAAGATCTCTTGGTTTGCCTTTTTCTTTGCTCCGAAGGAGCTACGGCCTCCACCCCAAGGTTGCCGCTGCGGCTACCTTGGGTAGCCAAGAACCGAATATTCCAAGCCGGGACGGGTTGCGGCTGAATTCCCAAAAGCTTCAAAACAACGTGCCTGCCGCAACCCGTTCCGGGTAAATCCGTTTGACGTGTCGATCCCAAGGTAGCCGAAGCGTCAACCTTGGGCTGAAGGGCGTAGCTCCTTCGGAGCAAAGAAAAGAATCGATCATTCGCATCGTCCAGGACGCAACCCCCCGGTTGGGATCTTTCTAATCGTGATCTCCAGGTAGCGTCGTCCGAGAGATTGGCAGTCGTTTTGATAAACGTGAACTGTCAAGTGTAAAATGAACTCGAGGAGACATCATGAGCACAGCGGGAGATGCACTTCTGAAATCATTCGACCTCTTGACTGAGCCCGAACGACACGAGGTGGCCAGCGAAATCCTTCGTAGGACATATTCCTCGAGCACCCAGTTGGATGATGCTCAACTGGCTGCTGTTTATTCGCAGTTTACCGAGACTGACCGCGAATTGGCGGAAGAAGGAATGGGCAGTTACGAAAGAGGGTTGGCGTCCGAGGATGCTGAATGTTAATAGCGCGCGGTGAGATTTGGCTCGCGGAGCCTAATCCAACCCGCGGTTCGGAACAGGCCGGAACGAGACCGGTATTGATTCTGCTGAACAATTCTATCAATCGATTTACAACCACCTTTCTTGCTATCCACTTAACCACGAATCTGCGAAGAGCTTCATTACCTACCTGTGTATTCCTTCCTGAAGGCGAAGGTGGATTGGCCAAAGATTCAGTGGCGCTCTGTCATCAGTTGAGGGTTCTGGACAAATCGCGCTTGAAACACCGATTGGGATTGTTGAGCGGGTTAGCATTAGCCCCGGTGGAACGTTGCGTTCTGTTCACGATCGGTGTTGTGTAACGGCAGCCTTTCGCCTTTTCACGAGTATGAACAATAAATTCGACGTCATCGTCATCGGCGGGGGCCACAACGGACTGGTCAACGCCGCCTATCTCGCGCGCGCCGGAAAGAAGGTGCTCGTGCTCGAGCGCCGTCACGTGCTCGGCGGCGCGGCCGTAACCGAAGAGATCTTTCCCGGTTTCAAATTCTCAGTCTGCTCGTACGTAGTCTCACTGCTGCGCCCGGAGATCATTCGCGAACTCGATCTGCCACGCCACGGTCTCGAAATTCTTCCGCTCGACGGTACGTTCACGCCGATGCTGAATGGCGACTATCTCTGGCGGGTCAATGACCATGCAACGACGCGTCGCGAGATCGCGCGCCACTCAAAGCTGGATGCCGAAGCCTACGACGAATATGGCAAGGCGATGGTTGAGATGGCCCACTTCGTCAAACCGATCATGAGCATGACGCCGCCCGATCCGACGTCGCTCAAAGTGAAAGGCCTGCTCGATCTTTTGACGATGGGCCGGCGGTTTCAGGCCCTGCCCGATGAAGACAAGTATAACCAGGTCCAGTTGATGACCATGAGTGCCGTCGACTTTCTCGATCAATGGTTTGAGACCGATGCGCTCAAGGCGACAATGTCTGCGTCGGGAATCATCGGCACTTTTCTCGGCGTGCGTTCGCCCGGCACTGCTTACGTTTTGCTGCATCACTACATGGGTGAGATTGACGGCGCGTTCCGTTCGTGGGGACTTTCTCGGGGCGGGACCGGCGCCATCTCAAACGCGATTGGTGATGCCGCTCGTGAAGCCGGGGCGGAGATTCACACGGAAGCGCCAATTGCGAAGATCATAGTCAAGAACGGCGAAGCCAAGGGCGTAGTACTCGCGAATGGTGACGAGATTTATGCCGACGTAATCTCTTCGAGCGTCGATCCCCGTCTGACTTTTACG
>JBGTLE010000061.1:0-28001 GCA_041744295.1 Pyrinomonadaceae bacterium
CAACAGTTGACCCGACGCTATCGCGTGACGGTACTGACTGCGACCCACTACGTTGAGTGAAATGCCATGCACACCCTGCAATCTCACGCTGCGTGCTTGTCGCGCAGTAAAAAGGCGGCCACCGTATCCGGTTGGCCGCCATCACACTCGTCGCATTACATCTGCCGTGGCTTACTTTTCACCGTCAGGTTTTTTCTCAGCCTCAGGTTTCGGAGCGATGTAGAACTGTCTTGCCTGAATGACGTAGTTCTTGTCGTCGTAGACTCCGTCACCGTCAATATCGATGCTCAACTTAATCTTGTGTTGTTTGCCATCGCGCACGTCGCCGGGATTGAACGCGAGACTGTACTGGCTGCGGAGGAGCGAGTTAATCGAGTCGAGTACTTTTGGCAGTTCACCTTCAAACGTCACCGGATAGTAAGCGCCACCAGTTTCCTTGGCGAAAGTCTTTAGCGTGTTGTCAGCCTGCAGGAACGTCATGCGCCCCGGCATTCCATCAAGCTGATCGACTGCGCCGAGTTGATCTCCATACTTCTTGAAAAACAGATTTCCGGTGCCAATGATGTAGACAGGAATGCCGGCGTTCTGCAGCACCTTGCGCGCTTCGCCGTAGTTGATCTTGCTGAACGTGTCGATGCCGGAGGCCACTAAAACCACGGCGCGACGTCGCCCCTGAACTGACACCAGACCATCGTACTCTCGCCTGGCTTCCTTAGATGCTTCGAGCACCACTGAATCACCGCGACCGCCTACAAGGGTAAACTTCAACGCATCGAATAAATTAGTTTCACGAAAGGCGGGCTGATTCCTCAAGAGCAGACTTATCACCTGATTAATCCGGCCAGGATCGTTCGTGAAGTCTGTCAAAGGAGTAGGTCGCATATCGAAGGCCACGACCGACACATAATCGTCGGGTGGCTTAATGAAGCGAGTCAAGAACATCGCCATTGGTCGAATGACTTCGTAGGTTCCCGGATCGTATCCGCCGCTCGCGGCATATCCGAAAACTTCCGACCACTTGCTGTACTCCACGACCATGACCACCGTGATTGGCGCTTCTGGTGTTGAGAAGTTGGTAATCGGCTGTTTTACTCCATCGACGAACAACGCAAAATTCTCTTTGTTAAGATTGTTGACGATCTGGCCGCCCTTTTTTGTGTAGACAACCGCGTCGATGTTCACAATCTGCGTGGTGATGGTGAGCTTTTCCGCATCCTGCGGTTTGCCGACAATATCTTGCGGCAGGGGTTCTTCCTGCTTCTCTCCCGATTCCGGCGTTTGAGTTGGTCGCTTGTTCTTCTTCTCGTTGGTCGCGGGTGGTTGGCGGCGAGATTGCGCGAGAGTGATCTGACTGGTTGGAACGATCAGCACAGAGGCCACCAGGGCCAGAGCCAGTAGAAGATAGTCGAACTTGGAGAGTTTCATAGTCTTATCCCTAACTTCAGGAAGCCTGAGTCGATGACAACAAATTCCCGACTTATTCGAAGCGAGTTTGATTTGTCAGATGCCCTGAAACAAGCCTGGTTTGCCCGCGGATAATGCTAGCGCGGGCCGCCTCCGGCTTCTGCCTCGACCACCGTGTCATAGGTTCCAGTGTTGTCCGCCAGATTCCCCTCGTTTACGCCTAAAAACAGCACCCCATCGCGCTGGGCAACAAAGTCCCGCCTGGTTCCGATCAGGATAAAATCGTCGTTGTCGTCGCCGATCACAGCGATCAAGGCGCCGGTCGCTTCGTTACGCATCAATTTTTCGTTATCGGAGATTGTGGAAACACCGATTGGGGTGGCAAAGCGGGTGTTGCCCAGTGAAATACGGCCCGAGGCGCTGATACGCAATCGCTGACCCTTTCGAACTACCAACCCACTATTTGTCCAGCCATTGCTGGAATTATCGGCACGAACCGAAATCTTGATCGTGAAGAACGTCGGAGTGGTGGAAATTGGCGTTCTTGCAGGAGTGGAGGGGACGGTGTCGGGAGCGGGTCTGGCAGGCTGCGAGACCGTTTCTGTTCTCGGGTTGTCGGGAGGGTTATTGTCCGATGAGGGAGCTGCGCCACTGGTTGAGTCGAATTCGATTGACTCGATGTCTTCGACATAGATCATCGTACGACTGCGCCGGCCTTTGCTTCCGGATCCCATCAGCACCGTGAACTGTTGATCCTTAAAGCCAACAACATCGCCGCGAATCACGGTTCCGTCCTTCAGACGAATAGTGTCCGCGACTACGGGAACGGCGAGAGCTGTGACAAGTGTTACTGCGGCAAGCGTGTAGAAAAACTTCTTCATGACTATTCTCCCTGGGGGCATTCCAGACACGAGGTTTAGCAAGAGTCGAACCCTTTTGCAAGCGGGAGAGGGCAGGCGGACGGCTCTTGCGATGCACACTGACTCGAAAAGGTTGTGACCGGGCAAATCAGAACCGCAAGCGGCAGCGACCGGGTCGTGGGGCGACTCAAGGTACATTTGAAAAGGGATGCTCGGAAACCGGCTGGCTTAAATGGCGGCGACCGGTCGGTGCGGCAGACTCAAGGTACATCGCAAGGCATGCTCGAAACCTCGCTGTCTTTGCAAGCGCTTCTTTGGAGTCGGACCCGGTCGCTGCGCTTGCGGTTCTGATCTGCTGCCCTTGCTGTTCTGATGGTGGACCAAAAAACAAGCGCCCTACGCAAGTCTCATCTCGCCTACCCGTTCTTTTTGAGGGAAGGAGGGGCAACGCTCGACGAAAATGTCAGTTCTAAGCAACAGCACTACCACGACAGTGGGCGTAGTTCTTCACGCTCCAAACAACCGAGTCTCCCACCCGTCGAACAATTGAATCAATGGTTAACAGAGGTGGCCTGGTCCTTCGGCCGCCATCGCATAGCCTTGCGGTTTAGGAGTCTTAACAATGCACCCGATCACAAAGACCTCCGGAGTCGTTCTCCTCGTAATCATTTGCTGTCTCATCGTTACTTACCGAGCCACGAGCCAGCAGACCGACTACTCGCTCTTAAGAACACAAGCCGAACAACTGTACGCGGCTGGCTCCTATGCAAAAGCCAACGAGTTGTACTCGCAGATCAACCGCGCCGGCTTGTCACCGGCAGACGTTCGCTGGGTCGAGTTTCGCATTGCCGACACGCAGTGGCGTTCGCAGGCTGCCACTCAAACCGCGGACACCACCAAATTCGAGCAGGCACAGAAACAACTCGAGGATCTAATTCGGGCGACCGATAAGGAAGACGAGCGCGATTTGGTTTGGGCCGAAGCCCGCGAGTCACTAGGAGATTTTTTCTGGACGAGAAAGGACCAGATGAACTGGGGCGGCGCCTGGCCGCAGTATCAACAGGCGCTTGGTTGGTGGGCCGGTCAGCGCGCTATCAACCAGGCCCGCGAACGTTATCTGAAGATAGTCTTCAAAGCCGCCGACCCACCGCGACCGAACGAGTATTACTTCTACACCTACTACGGCAACTACATTCCACTCGACATTCTCGAGAACGCCTTAAAGATTAGTCAGCAAGGTAATCAGAAGATACATCTGCACTTTCTCATTGCCATGACCATGCGTGCGACCGGAGGTGATTGGGAATCCCGACAACGGGTCTCCGAAGAGTTTGAAGCGGCTTTAGCGGTAGGCAGCAAAACCGACTGGTACGACGACGCGCTCTTCCACTACGCCGAATGGATGAACAACACCGGCGTGATTCGACAGAACGAGGGCGGCCAGTGGGTACAAGAACCCGACTATCCAAAAGCGCTCGAACTCTATCGGCGCCTCACGCGCGAGTTTGCCAAAGGTGAGACACGTTATTACGACCAGGCCCTCGGCCAGATCCGCACAATCAAGGAGTCGCAGTTGAGCATCGCTGTGGCAAACATATTCCTGCCAGACTCCGAGCTACAGTTTGTATTCAATGCCCGTAATCTAAAGCGGATCGATTTCGCGTTGTACAAGATCGACCTAACGCGCGACGTGCGCTTCACACGCAATATCGAAGAGGACGAAGGCGAAGGAGACGGCGGCAACGATGCAATGCGCGCTGTTCGACTGGCCGGACGACCGGCGGTAAGAGTCTGGTCGGAAAACTTGAACGACAAGGGTGATCATCGGCCCATCAACAAAGAATCGCGCATCGAAGGCAAGCTGCCCGTTGGCGCTTACCTCCTGGAAGCAAAGAGTGGCGCGCAGTCAGTTCGCGATCTCGTTTTGGTAACAGATGCGTCACTGGTTTTGAAGACCTCTGGAAAACAGGCACTTGTCTACTTCAGTAACGCCGTTAGCGGGGCGCCAATTCCGACCGCGGGAATCACTCTGTGGGAGAGTTTCTATGCTCTCGGAAAGTGGCGCTGGCGCAAGCTCAGCAAGGTTACCAACAACGACGGCCTTACTGTTTTCGATCTGAAATCGACGAATGAGCATCGAAACCTCTTCGTCGCCGCCAACAGCAACGAACGCCAGGCATTCTCAACCGGCTATTCGTACTCCTATGGTCGCAACGATCAGCCGTGGCGGATCTATGCCTTTACTGATCGTCCTGCTTATCGGCCCAAGGAAACAGTGCAGTGGAAGTTTCTCGCGCGTCGTTTTGCGGATGGTGTGTATTCGACGCCGGCGAACCAGATCGTTGAATACCGAATCACCGATCCCAAGGGAACGAAAGTGACTGAGGGCAAGGCTACGCTAAACGGATTCGGCAGTGCCTGGGGCTCGCTGGAACTAACAGAGCAACTGCCGCTCGGCGAGTACAACATTCAGTTCTGGGACCAGGGGCAGCAGAATGGCATCGGCAGCGCGAAGCTTTTCCGACTCGAAGAGTTCAAGTTGCCGGAGTTCAAGGTGACGGTGAAAACCCCGGAAGAGAATGGCAAAAAGAAATCCTTCCGACTCGGTGACCAGGTCTCAGTAGATATCGGTGCTGACTATTACTTTGGCGGGTCTGTCGCCAACGCGTCTGTGGAAGTCGTGGTCTATCAGAATCCGTTTTATCACTACTGGTTTCCGTACCGTGATTACGGCTGGTACTACGATGATCTCAACCAGCACCGTCGTAACTACTATGGCGGTCAGGGCCAGGTAATCAAACGAGAAACGCTGAAGACTGACTCGACCGGAAAAGCGAAGCTGTCCTTCGACACTCCGCGCGAAAACTACAACCAGGATTATGAGTATCGAATCGAAGCGCGGGTCACCGATTCCTCGCGGCGTGAGATTGTCTCCACCGACACAGTTCGCGTCACCCGGCAGCGTTACTACGTCTACGCCCGGCCAAAACGCAATATCTATCGTCCGCAAGACAAGGTCAGCGTGGATATCACAGCGCTCGACGCGAATAACCAACCGGTAAGCACTGAAGGATCAGTAAAGATCACGCGCGATTACTGGTACGAGATCTGGCTCGATCCGTCTGGCCGAGAAGTCAAAGGCGAAGAGCTGCGTCTCTTGCAGCAAAAAGGTGGGTTCCCGCCCGTGGTGAAGCCGGGCCAGCGTGGCTGGCGCTTAAAGTTTCGGGGCTACCAGCATGAAGAAATACTGACCAGAGCGGTGAAGACTGATGCTGATGGCAAAGCTGAACTCAGTTTCACGCCGGTTCGCGATGGCTACTATCGCCTGGAGTGGCAGAGTAGTCAAAACGTGGCTAAACGGGACAAGTTTCTTCCTCCCGTCAAAGCTCAGGCCTATGTCTTCGTTGCTACGAATGCCTCGACCGATCTCGGCTATCGCAATAATGGCGTCGAGATCATCTTCGACAAGGACACAGTTCGTGCTGGCCAGGTGGCGCCGGTGATGTTGAGCGTGCCGACGAATGATCGCTACGTGCTGTTCACGGTTGAAGGCGAGGATCTCTACAACTATCAGCTCGTCCACATCACTGGCACCGCCAAGCTCATCGAATTACCAATCGAGCAGAAGCATGTGCCGAACATCTTCCTGAGTGCGGCGATGGTGAGTGAGCTGCAACTATCGGTGGACACGAAACAGATCGTCGTGCCGCCTGCAGATCGTTTTCTTAGCGTCGACGTGAAGACCGATCGGGACCAGTATCAACCGCGTGATGAAGGAACGGTGTCTATCACGACAAGAGATTCCAACGGACGTCCAGTGGCAACCGAAGTCGCGCTCGGCTTGATAGATGAATCCGTCAGCTATATCCAGGGCGATTACGCTGGCGATCCACGTCAGTTCTATTACGGCGGCAAACGGCAGCAGACGATTCAGACGCAAAGCACGTTTTCCTTTAAGACCTTTGCGCGGCTGGTTGACACCGGAAAAGGGCAACTAACTGACAGTCGCAACCTGGGCAAGGACGAAGAGGAAAAGAAGGAAGCAGACGACCGGGGTCGTCGAGATCAATCCTCAAACTTCGCCAGCGATGGTGCTGGTCGCTTTAATTACAAGGCGGAATACGGAGCCGCCGCAGGTATGATCAGCGAAAGCCGGATCTCGAATCTCCCGGTTAACGGGAGAGTTCCTCAGAGTCTCGCCATGATTTCACCGGGAGTCGCCGCGCCGCCGCCGCCCGCCAGCGAGCCTAACCAGGAACCCGCCGTCCAGGTTCGCAGTGACTTTCGTTCAACCGCAATCTGGGTTCCTGATTTGAAGACAGACGCAAACGGTGTCGCTTCCGTGAAAGTGAAGTTCCCCGAATCGCTGACGACCTGGCAGGCCACGGCGCGAGTCTCGAGCGCAGGCAACGAGTTCGGCATCGGCAATGCATCGGCCAGAACCAAGCAGCCGCTGATTGTTCGTTTGCAGGCCCCACGATTCTTCGTCGTAGGCGATCAGGTGACCATCTCGGCCGTTATCAACAACAACACCGACCAGGACATGCGCGTTACTCCTACGCTGAACGCCGAGGGAGTAACCGTCGCGGGTCAAGCCGTCGCGGGCCAAATGGTGAAAGGCGATCACGCGCCGGTTAACGTGAAAGCAAACGGCGAAGCGCGGGTTGATTGGCGAGTTACCGTCACGCACGCCAGTGAAGCGAAGCTAAAAGTTCAGGGCCGCGGCGGCGAATACGCCGATGCAATGGAGAAGACTTTCGCGATCTACGAACATGGGATCGAGAAATTCCTGTCGCGTTCAGGAAAGATGCGCAGTGATAGCGTGGCCCTCTCCCTCGATATCCCGGCCCAACGAAAGATCGACACAACGACGCTCACCGTTCAGGTTGCACCGAGTATGGCCACGACCATGCTCGATGCATTGCCTTATCTCGTTGACTATCCCTACGGTTGCACTGAGCAGACGATGAGTCGCTTTTTGCCGGCCGCGATTACGGCAAAGACTCTGCGCGATCTCGGGCTCAAACCTGAGGCAGCGATGTCTAAGATCTTTGGCGGCATTGAAGCAGAGAGTGCCGCTGCGACTCATCCGCGAGGAAAGCGTGACTTGCGAGAACTCAACGAGATCACGCGCTTGAGTCTCGAGCGGCTCTACAATTTTCAGCACTCCGACGGCGGTTGGGGCTGGTGGAAAGAAGGCGAGAGCGATCACTTCATGACGGCTTATGTTGTCTGGGGGATGACGCTGGCTCGTCAGGCTGGAATCGAAGTGAAGACGGATGCGTTGGCTCGCGGTGCGGCCTTTCTCGACAGTGAACTGGTCGAGGAAGAACTGAACTACGACGCGCAAGCGTGGATGCTTCACGCCTTGGCGGCTGATCACGCTTCGCAAAAGAAGCTGGAGGCGAGCGCGTTTCAGAACAAGGCTTTCGATAACCTTTGGACCAATCGCGACAAGCTTAATGCTTACACGCGCTCGTTGCTGGCGCTGGCAGCCCATGGCTTTGGCTACACGGACAAGGCCAGGACGCTGGTTCAGAATTTGGAGAATGGCGTGAAGGTTGATTCGCGTCCTGACATTTCAATCGTCCAACGTGGTGCAAATGCGTCTGACCCTTCAGTGATTGGCACGGCGCATTGGGGTGAGGATGGAGTCTACTGGCGCTGGTCGGATGGAGGCGTCGAAGCGACCTCGTTTGCATTGCGCGCGTTGCTGGCAATCGATCCCCAGAACAAGTTGATCGAGCCGGTAACAAACTGGCTCATCAAGAACCGCCGCGGCAGCCAGTGGAGCAACACCCGCGATACAGCCATCGTTGTGATGACGTTGAACGAATATCTGCGGACCAGTGGGGAAGTGCAGGCGCAACTCGCCTACGAGTTGGTTGTTAATGGTAAGTCGATCGCGACTAAGCAGATCTCGGCTGAAGATGCGCTTGGGGCGCCTTTGAAATTCGCGGTGCCGCGCGAGTTGATCAAAGACGGCCACAACGAAATCGTTGTTCGTCGTACGAGTGGCGCGGGCGCGATCTACTTTGCGGCAGAGGCGAAGTTCTTCAGTCTGGAAGAGCCAGTGAAAGCAGCGGGCAACGAGATCTTTGTGCGTCGTCAGTATTTCAAGCTGGTGAATCATCCGACGCTGCTCAAGGGATTCGTGGCGGAACGCGTGCCTTTGAACGACGGCGAAACAGTGAAGAGTGGCGATCGTGTTGAAGCTGTGATCACGATCGAGGCCAAGAACAACTACGAGTATTTGCTTTTCGAAGACCTGAAGCCCGGCGGATTGGAGGCAGTGCAGATTCGCAGCGGCGAAGCTCTTTATG
This sequence comes from Pyrinomonadaceae bacterium, assembly GCA_041744295.1. Classification (GTDB taxonomy): domain Bacteria; phylum Acidobacteriota; class Blastocatellia; order Pyrinomonadales; family Pyrinomonadaceae; genus PSRF01. The sequence goes on from JBGTLE010000061.1 coordinate 8,588, forward strand.
TGAAACAACTAAAATCAGGGGCGCTCGCGGGCAAGAAATCGACGCTGATGAACTACACCGCGAACACCCACTTTACCGGCCAGACGCGTTGGGTCTATCAGGAACTGCGCGATCGCAAGGTAGCGCTCTTTATCGACAAGTTGCCGGAAGGCGTCTGGCAGTTGCGATATCAACTGCGCGCGGAGGCACCGGGTACTTTCCATGCGTTGCCGGTGCTGGGCCATGCGATGTATGTCCCGGAGATTCGGACGAACGGTGAAGAAGTCAGACTTTCGGTGGTCGACTGAAGGACCACGAACGTAATTAGCCGCGGATTAACGCGGATGATACGGATCTGAAAGAGAAGTGTGTGATGCGATTTGTTTTGTTTCCTCCTCAGATCCCTGTCATCCGCGTTAATCCGCGGCCCATGTCTTGCCCAGGCAGAACGTTCAAGGTGCTTCGCGAATTGATTTCAGCCCGGACTCAAGGAATCGTCGCTCAGGTTCTGAGCATTCGCATTCCAAAGCTGCGCCGTATGCTTCCGCCGCGCGTTCCAACTTACCTGCTTGTTTCCACAACTCTGCCTTCACTGCCGGCAACAGGTGATACCGGCGCAACGCCGGATGGTCCGAGATCCGCTCCAGTGCTCGCAGTCCCGCCTCTGGTCCTTGCCAGCGCGCAAGGGCAATTGCTCCGTTGAGTGCCACGATAGGTGTTGGTTCCAGTTCCTGAAGCTCTTCGTAAAGACTCACCACGCGCGCCCAATCAGTTTCAGCATCACTCAACGCAGTGACATGGATTGCGGCGATCTCCGCTTGCAGGTGATACGCGGTTAGTTTTTCGCCCGCCGCAGACTGTCCGAGATGACGCAGCCCCGTCGCAATCAGACGCTGGTCCCATAAAGTGCGGTCCTGTTCCTGCAGCACCACGAGCGAACCGTCGGCTTGCGTTCGGGCCGGAAGCCGTGCCGCTTGCAGCATCATAAGCGCGAGCAAAGCGTGAAGCGCGGGCGAGGGCAAGGTGTTCGCCAACAAGCGTCCCAGTCGTATTGCTTCGGCGCATAAATCAGAACGCACCAACTCGTCCCCGTGCGTGGCGCCATAGCCTTCGTTGAACAGCAGGTAAAGAACACGGAAGACGCCAGCGAGCCTTTCTGACAGATCCTTCGCACCCGGCAGCTCGATATCGATGCCGCGATCCCGAATCAATCGCTTCACCCGCACCAATCGTTGCGCGATGGTGGCCTCCGGAGTCAGAAACGCGCGGGCAATCTCCGCAGTGCTGAACGCACAAGCAGCTTTCAAGGTCAACGCGATCTGACCTTCAACTGGCAACCCCGGATGCGCACACATCAGGATTAGCGCGAGCTGATCGTCTGTTTCCCCGGCGGCAGAATTGTCGTGGTTGTCCGCAGGTGAGAAAGATCTCTCGAGTTCGGCAATCTTGTGCGCAAGTGACGAATCGCGACGCAGCCGATCGAGTGCCTTATTCTTTGCCACCACTGTCAACCAGCCGGCGGGATTTTCTGGAGTGCCCTTGAAGGGCCACTGTTGCAGAGCCTTGACGAGCGCATCTTGCACGACGTCTTCAGCGAGATCGAGATTGTGCGCACCGAACACACGAGTCAAAGAGGCCACGATTTTTGCCGCCTGATGACGAAAGAGATGCGCGACGAGTTCTTGCGTGTCTTCGTTTGTTGGCATTGGTGCTATCAATTGTTAGCAGTGTACTGGTCAAACATCATCTGACTGATTAGCAAGGTTTGCACGCGAAAGAGCCCTCGGATTAATACGCCGAATTCGCCAACACCTTCGGTGTACTTCGATAAACCCACATTTCTCATAACCGCTTTAAGCAGGAACCGATTAGTGTTGTCCCTATTGTTCACGCGTTACCACAAACCGGCCAAACTCTTTCCACGATCCGTCCTTCTGCAGCACTGCATCCGTCACCTCGAGTTTTCCCGATTCAAGGAGGCGATATACAGACTTACCCTGCTCCTGCTCCGGCGTCCCCCAGAACGCGATGAGCGCGTTGCCATCGACTTGGCCCTTGATAGGAAATGAAATTCCTCGCGAGTCGAACCAGGTTGCGACATATGTGCCCTCCTTGTTCAATTGATAGTAAGCGTGTCCTTCGAAACTCTGCGTTTGACCGTTAGGCGTGCGCATATCGTTCTTCACGCTCAGCCGCACGAACTTGTTGCCGAGCACGTCTTCAATCTTGAGTTGTAAGCGAGCGTCCAGCCCGAATGATTCCCCCTCTCCTCGCCACGTACCCACCAAACGTTTCAGGAAGGGCTCAGGCTTGGTTTGCGGAAAGGCTTCGCTGCAGGAGATGACGAGTAGAAGCGCGCTAAATACGAGTTTTGATTTCATGTTTGCTCCCAGTTCTCTGGCTTAGAAGTCAAAGGCCAAAGGCCCAAAGTCCAAAGTCCAAAGACTAGCCGGTACTAACATCTAACATCCAGCAGCTGACATCTACTCTCAATGAACCTCTATCTCACGAATCTCGATTGCTCCATATTCGAGATGCGGGCAATCGCCGGCTGCTGCCTGCGCCGCGTCGTAGTTGTCCGCCGTGATCTCGAACAGGCCACCGATCACTTCTTTGCTTTCGGTGTACGGGCCGTCCGTCACCGAGATGCTACCCGCGCCTTTGCGCAATACTCGTCCGGTCCCGTCCTGAAGTTTCTCTCCGCGGCTTAGAATGCCGGCCGTTTGCATCCGGTTTTTCCACGCAGTGTATTTCTGAATGATTGATTGCATCTCTTCCGGGCTGACGTGTGCGAAGGCCGAGGGATCTTCGTGCAGGAAGAGTAGGTAGTTTGGCATTGGGGTTCTCCTTAAGTTAGTGCAGTGTCACCTTTATAACGAACAACCCGGCCAGATTTCGACAAGACCGAGTAATCATTTGCCATTCATCATTTGAGATTATTTGAGATTGATCATTTCCCAATTTTCGGACCTCCGGCTTCAGAGGATCTTGATCCCAACCGGTAAACAAGACCCTTAGGTCATATTTCCGAAATGAAAAATGATCAATCTCAAATGATATCTGGCAAATCATGGCAAATGTTCCGTCTTCACTTCCCAGCTAAACATTCTCCTCCCTCATGCCGTATACACAACCGCATCCAAGCATCGTGTCAGGAGATCAATTTAATGGATTCACTTTCTCGTAAACTTTTCCATAACGCCGGATTCTTGTCTGCGTTACTCATCGTTGCCCTGTTAGCGCCGGCCACCTTCGCATTCATTCCTCAACAGGGAACGGCGACCGGCACTGCAGCCGCCGCGAAAACCACAACTCTTACCAGCGAAGAGCGGAAGGCATCCGCACAGGTCAAACTCGAAACTATTCGTGAAGTCACGACCAGATTGAGTTCAAACGAGTTTGAAGGCCGAGGCACCGCACAACCCGGCGCCGACAAAGCTGCCGCTTATCTGGCTGACAGATTTGCGAAGCTGGGATTGAAACCCGCCGGCGACAATGGCACTTACCTGCAACAGATCAAGTTCCGGACGGCCGAAGTGATGCCGGACTCGTCAGTGACGATCGGTGAGGCGGTCTTGAAGCACGCCGAAGACTATGTGGTGCTGCCGCCTTACACCTATGAGAAAGTTGACTCGGTAAACGGCGTGGTGTTCGCCGGCTTTGGCGTGGTATCACCCGAACTGAAGCGTGACGACCTTGCCGGCCTCGATCTCAAAGACAAGATCGTGATCATCGTTGGCGGACAACCAGCCGGTGTCGATGCTACTGCCTGGAAGCGCGCGGTTGCGCCACAGGCACGCGCCCTGAATATTTTTGGAAAAGGCGCCGCGGCACTGGTTATTGGCAATGCCGGAACTGCCCAGCAGCCGTTCTCAACCATCGCAAACTATCTCTCGCGCCGTCGTGTCAGCCTTGCTTCCACTCCGGCGCCGCCGTTCAAGATCCCGCCGGTATTGTTGCTGAGCAATCCGGCGATGGAAAAGTTCTTTGCAGGCTCGCCAATGACATTCGCGCAAACGCTGGAAAAAGCACTGAGCGGTGAAGTGGTATCAAGCGATCTCGGAAAGACCGCGACGCTCGCGTTGCGTGTCAAACTCGGCGAAGCGACCAGTAGTAATGTGGCCGCTGTACTTGAAGGTTCTGATCCAAAGTTGAAAGAGGAAGTGGTTGTTTACACTGCGCACTATGACGCCTACGGGATCAACGGCGCGGGCCAGATCTTTCCCGGCGCCGCCGACAACGCGCTTGGCACCGCCACGATCGCCGGTATCGCCGAGGCGTTCGCGAAAGCATTCCCAAAACCAACCTCGCGACCGCGCCGTTCGATACTTTTTCTTGCAGTGACCGGGGAAGAATATGGATTGTTGGGCGCCGAGTACTGGGTCCAGAATCCGACCTGGCCGCTTGAGAAAGTGGCTGCAGATATTAACTTCGATGGTATTGGCACAGAGGTGTATGGGCCGGTGAAACGCGTGGTCGGATTTGGCGCCGAGCATTCAGATCTGGGCACGGTGTTCGATGAAGTGTCAGCCGCCTCGGGCGTCATAGTCAGTCCTGATCCCATGCCCGAGGAGAATGCGTTCGTGCGCTCGGATCACTACGCGTTTGTTAAGCATGGCGTACCAGCGTTGATGCTGCTCGGTGGACCGGAAGGTGATATCTCAACCTGGATTGCCCGCTCACGAAGGTGGTTGAACACGGATTACCATTCGCCGAGCGACACTGTGAAACCCGACTGGAACTGGACTGGGCCACAGACGCTGGCGCAAGTTGGACTGGTAATTGGTTTGCGCGTTGCGAATGCGGAGGCGATGCCGGCGTGGAAAACGACTTCGCCATTCAACAAGCCCCGGAAAGCAAAAGCGGCGGCAGGCAACTAAGAAAGTTTCTAGTTTCTAGTTTCATTCAAGTTTCAAGTTTCAAGTTTCTAGTTTCGAGTTTTAAGTTTCTAGTTTCTAGTTTCAAGTTGATCGCAAGTCTCAGGTCTGAGATCTGAGATTTCAGATTTTAGATCTCAGAGCTTACAGACTCGAAATTCGAAACTTTTCACCGCCTCATGCTGACAAATACTCATTCACGCGCTAGTCTAGCAACACCCCCAAAGTAAAATTCTAAAGTTGCTCCAGATCTGAGGGCCGTGTTGCGCTTGAAGTCAGAGGTCGAGCCTAACGAATCTTTAACCTCGAACAGTCCATCCGCGTTGGTGGAGATAATCATCAACGCCCACTCCGGCCTCAACGATAAGTCTGAAGTCCTCGGCCTGCTCTCGCAAGTCTTCAAAGAGAATGAACTCACGGTTCACATTCGTATTGCAAAGAAAGGGGAAGACGTCAGCGCGTTGGCGCGGCAAGCTGCCGCGGGCGACAGTGAGATTGTAGTTGCCGGTGGTGGTGACGGCACGGTCAGTACAGTTGCCGGAGCGTTAATAGGAACAGACAAGACGCTCGGCGTGTTGCCGCTCGGCACCCTGAACCATTTTGCAAAAGACTTGAAGATTCCCCTGGATTGGGAGTCTGCCGTGCGCAATATCATCGACGGACGCGTGCAGGAGGTCGATGTCGGAGAAGTGAACGGCCATTTCTTTGTTAACAATTCGAGCCTCGGGCTTTATCCGAGCATTGTCCGTGAACGCGAAAAGAAGCAACGGCTTGGGTATCGCAAGTGGCCCGCGTTCCTGTGGGCCGCCATCACCGTTGTAAAGCGTTATCCATTTCTTGCTGTTAGGCTGAGTGCTGCTGATCAGGAGATTGTCAGCCGGACACCTTTTGTTTTTATCGGGAACAACGAATACCAGATGGAGACTTTTCAAATCGGCAGTCGCGCGTGTCTCGATGCGGGTTTGTTGAGCCTGTACATATCTCATCGGCTCTCGCGATGGGGTCTGTTAAGACTGGCGCTGCGAGCTCTCTTTGGCGGTTTGCGTCAGGAACGAGATTTTACAGCGCTTTGCTCGCGAGAGGTTTGGATTGAGACTCAGCGCAAGACTTTGAACGTGGCATTGGACGGAGAAGTACGAGTCATGGACCCGCCGCTGCACTATCAAGTACGACCCCGCGCGCTGCGGGTGCTAACGCCGAAAGGCGAAGAGGAGAGTTTCTAGTTTCAATGGAATAGAAGTTTCTAGTTTCAATGGAATAGAAGTTTCTAGTTTCTAGTTTCAAGTTTCAAGTTGGTCTCAGGTCTCAAACCTGAAATCTGAAATTGAGTTCTGAGATCGGAAAGAGTCTGAAGTCAAAGACCAAACCCAAACCCAAAGGCCCTGAGACCTGAGACTTGAGACCTGAGACTTGAGATCTGAGACTTGAGACCTGAGACTTTGATACTTGAGTCCAACTCGAAACTAGAAACAAGAAACTTGAAACTTGAAACTTTCTTTCCCATGCGAACCATAGTCCACCTTTCAGATCTTCATTTCGGCCGCATCGATCACGCTTTGATCGATCCCCTGGTGCGTGCCGTCAATGAGATCAAGCCACACGTCGTTGCCGTGTCCGGTGACCTAACGCAACGCGCGCGTTCGCATGAATTCGTCGCGGCCCGTTCCTTTCTCGACCTTTTGCCAAAACCTCAAATTGTCGTTCCCGGAAATCATGACGTCCCGCTCTACAACCCGTTTTCACGCTTCTTTGATCGGTTGGCGAAATATCGTCGCTATATTTCAGCTGACCTGCGCCCTTGCTATTCCGACGAGGAGATCGTGATTTGCGGCATTAACACCGCTCGGGCGCTGACGTTCAAAGGCGGCCGCATCAACGAAGATCAGGTCCATTGGCTGCGTGACAAATTGTGTGCGCACGAAGAGTGTGCTGTGAAGGTGCTGGTTTCACATCACCCGTTCGATTTGCCGGTAGGGCATAAGGAACGGAATCTGGTTGGTCGTGCTCGCATGGCGATGGAAGCGCTTGCGAGTTGCGGCGCCGATCTGTTTCTTGCCGGCCATTTACACGTTAGTCACACCGGTCACACGGCCAGTCGGTATAAGATCCACGGCCACTCGGCGTTAGTAGTGCAGGCTGGAACGGCGTCATCAACGCGCGGCCGGGGCGAAGCAAACTCCTTCAACGTGTTGCGACTCTCGCATCCGGACATTGTCGTAGAGAGGTTTGAGTGGCAGCCCGACCGGTTGCGCTTTGCTATCAGCACCACGGAAGAATTTCGTCATTCGGCGTCGGGATGGGTGCCGGTTGAGAGTTCATAGTTGGCGTGCATGAGTGTAGGACGTCACAAATATTTTCCCTACATCATTTGAGATTTCTCATTTTTCATTTTCGACCTGCGGCGTCACCGTTGAGGTTCTTTAGGTTGTTTGAGAGCTCATTCTTTATTTCTCCCCAACGACACGACGGAACATGAGCTAGTACAGGTTTGAAATAGTTGACAGATGATCACTGTCAAACGATGAATGGACAATGAATTCGGAGCCTGAAACCTGAGACTCTCGCCAGCCTTGTCGAAACGTAACGCCAGACTAGCCTCCTTCCTCCAAGCGCGGCTCTCACCCGAGGGCTATCTCGGATTACATCTCACGATCGGGTTGCTAGTCATTCTCTTTGCTACCTGGGTTTTCGGGAGTATTGCCGATGACGTGCAGAATCGCGAGCGCCTGACGGCATTCGACACCCACTTTTCAAATCTGGTTTACCTGCGAGGTCCGGAGTGGTTCACGAGTGCGATGCTGGTTGTCACCCATGCTCATGACACGGTTCCCGTTTTGTTAGTGGTGTTCGCAATTGGCGCAGCGCTCATCTGGAAAAGACATCAGCGGTGGATGCTCGCGTTGGCGCTGGCTGTGGGCGGCGGGATGTTGTTGAACGTGCTGTTGAAGAACATCTTTCAACGTACTCGCCCTAGTCTTGGAAATCCTATCCTCACCGTTACCAGCTATGGCTTTCCGAGTGGACACACGATGGCGGCGACCTGCTTCTGGGGATTGTTGGCGGCATTTGCCGTGGCCCGGATCAAGTCACTCCTCGGACGAGTGCTGGCGGGTTTGTTCTGTTTGCTGATGATTGTGCTGGTGGGGTTCAGTCGAATCTATCTGGGCGCGCACTACCTTAGCGACGTAATCGGAGCGATGGTTGAGGGTTTAGCGTGGCTGGCATTCACACTAACGTCGGTCGAAACCTTGCGGCGGGCCCGCCGTGACCGGAGAGCCCGCCGCAACAAGTGAGGTGAGGATCTAAATGACTGAAGGGATCTCTGAGCTTTCCCTTTCAAACTAATCACTCCATCAGGAGCTATTTACCATTGATCATTTGACGTTGACCATTTGTCATTTTTCCAGAGGAGCCAGCGGCCTAAAATGTTTATGGATTAGAGATTTGAATTTTAGCTGCTATGTAACAGCTAGACTCGGTCGGCAAATCCGCAGGTCGGAAATGAAGAATGAGAAATATGAGAAATCTCAAATTATCTCAAATGAGAAATGGAAAATTCTTTCCACTCCACGGAACCCGGCACTCAATACTCAATACTCATACTCAATTGACACAACTACCGAGCCTGGCATCCAGCATCCCGCCTACCAGCCAAACGAAGAGAAACGCGAGCAAACCGGCGATTGTGCTAAGTATGAAAGTAATTGGGAACTCAAATCTTTCTTTGAGCTTATTTGAGAAGGTCATGGGGAGAGTCCTCCAGGATTTATCAGCGAAAGCCACTGCGCGTTGATTGCGGAGAGCGCCTTCCAGGCAGTGGCCGAGCTTGGTCTTTGGTCTCGTTTGCCGGGCTTCTTTGCTTAGACTACAATTGGCCCGACCTGTCGAAGAGATGAACGACTAATTTGTCCGCGAGTATGGTCGTGTTGTTTCGACAAGTCCTCAGAAAGCTCTCAAAAAACCCTCAATGATAGTTCTCAAGGCGAAGTAAATGAGCGAAATCGCGAGTCATTCGTACGAATTTGGCCGGTTTAGCTTGAAGACTGCTGACCGCGTGCTCTTACGCGATCACGAAAACGTTCCGCTCACGCCGAAGGCTTTAGACATCCTTCTCATTTTGGTCGAGAACTACGGACGAATCGTCGAGAAGGACGATTTGATGAAACGGGTCTGGCCGAACACGTTTGTAGAGGAAGGCAATCTGACGCAGAACGTTTCGCTTCTGCGGAAGGCGCTGGGTGAGAGCGCCAGCGGCCCGCAGTTTATCGAGACCGTCCCCCGTCGTGGATATCGCTTTGTCGCCAGCGTTACCGAGGGAATCGCAAACGAGACAAACGGTCGTGCGGAGAAGACATTAACCCCGGCGGCCTCGCTGAATGGCAGCCACTCGAAGGTTTTGCTGTCGGGGCAAGCGGGGAACGTTGAGGGTGAACTGGTTACCGTTTCGAGTCCGGCTCCGAGGTTCCTGGGAGTTCCGCGACGTGTTGCGGCATTTGCGGCCACGCTCGTGGCGCTGATTCTAATAGTTGGTGGCGTCTCCTTCTTCAGCGGCCGCGGCCGAACGGTTGAGGGCGTCAACCCAAACGCGATTCAATCAATAGCTATTTTGCCATTTGTTGATGATAGCGCCGGCCAGGATCTGGAGTTCCTTGACGATGAAATAGCGGCAAGTCTCGTCAACAGTCTTTCGAAACTTCCAAAGCTCCGCGTGGTACCGCGAAGTGTGATGACCAACTACAAGGGGAGAAACATCGACCCGAGACAAGTAGGCAAAGAGTTGAACGTTCGTGCCGTGGTCACCGGCAGGGTTCATCGTCACGGTGACACCATCAGCATCCAGGCGGACCTAATCGACCTCGATAGTGTTTCCCAGATCTGGGGACAGCATTACGACCGCCGGCTCGCTGACATTCTGCTCGTGCAGGAGGAGATTTCGCGCGACATCTTTGAGAACCTGCGTCTGAAACTGAATGTCGAAGAGCAGAAGCAGTTGGAAGCATATCGACTGTATTTGAAGGGTCGCAACTCCTGGAACAAGCGCACGCGCGAAGCGATGCAGGACGCGATTGAGAACTTTCAAAAAGCGATCGATATCGATCCTACCTACGCTGCCGCTTATGCAGGGCTGGCCGACTGTTACAACATGCAGGTGATCTACGGCGTGCGCCAGCCGAAGGATGCGTTTCCAAGAGCGAAAGAGGCCGCGCTGAAAGCGCTAGAGATCGATAGCACGCTGGCGGAGGCGCATACTTCACTCGCGTTCACCAAGTTTCGTTGGGATCGCGATCGCGTCGAAGCTGAACGAGAGTTTCGACTGGCGATTCAACACAAGCCGACTTACGCGCCCGCGCACCAGTGGTACAGCTCTTACCTCGCTGCCTATGAACGTTTTGACGAAGCCATCGCAGCGGCGAAGCGGGCAGAGGAACTTGAGCCGCTTTCGTTTATCGCCAGTTCACACCTGGCGTGGATCCTTTATTTGTCAGGCAAGACAGATCAGTCAATCGAACAATGCAACAAGATGCTGCATCGCGATGCCAACTTCTTCCCGGCACGCAGATATCTGGGGTTGGCATATCAGCAGAAGGGAAGGCACGACAAAGCTATCGCGGAGTTTCAACGAGGACTGCAACTTTCAGGTAGTCCGTTAATGCTGGCGCTTTTGGGTCACTCGTACGCGATCGCTGGAAAGACCGCAGACGCGAAAAAAGTGCTGGCCGAGCTTCGAGAGCTTCAGAACCAGCGTTACGTGTCGTCGTATACGGTGGCGGCGATCTACACGGGTCTTGGCGATAAGGACGAAGCGTTCAGGTGGCTGGAGAAAGCTTACGAGGAACGTGACGTTTGGTTGATGAACCTGAAAGTGGATCCGGTGTTTGCAAAACTGCGATCGGACTCGCGATACCAGAATCTGCTCACCAGGGCAGGCTTGCGGCCATGAGTTCGTTTCCCGAGCTTCGGCACGATGTGTGCTACACTGAAGGCTGAATTTGCGTTGCTCTTTCAAAACCTACTCTCGACATCAGGATTTGCGCGCAGCGCTCTTCTCCTCGTGCCGTCTGTGTTTTTACTGAAACGCTTTTCCAGGACTCCTGATGCTCGCAAACGAAACCATCGTCAAATCTACGAACACTCATCGTTATGCCTCAGCAGCGTTCGCTTGAAGTGTGCCACTTATCCGGCCCGTCCTGATGCGGCTGTCCAGTGAACTGGAATGAAGGTGAGGTCTCGATGATCTGGTCTTGTGATCACTGCGGAACGATATTGCGACTATGGAAGGTCAAGTGTCCCAATTGCTCGAAATCGGCCTTTAGCTGGCTTCATTTTGTGGTCGTCATGGCCGTCGGGGTTCCAGCGGTCTTCTTGCTCCTCAAGTTTATTTAAGGTAGGCCAACTCGGACGAATCGGCTACCTGATATCTAAAATCGCGGAGAACTGTGAATGATAGCTTGTGACCTATGTCTGTATTTCCGCCTCGACGGCGAATGCAAAGTGGGGATGAAGATACCCAAGAGCATGAGTTGTCGGGAGTTTGCCCCGAGCATCGATCGGTTCTGTTCAAATCCGGCTGACTTCGTTGACTCGGGTCAGGTGGTCCAGATGGCGACGTACTTCGGAATGAAGGGCACCGAACTAAAAAAAGTAAGACAGATGGCGACGCGAGAAGAGAGTTACCGGCTGTTAGCGGCCACCGCGACGAGTGTCGTCACTTCCGAGTAAGAATTGCCGAAGCTGACACCTGGTTCGTTCCCCGGTACGAGAATCGATAGGCTGCTTGTCGCCCATTTAACCGCTGAATAACTACGCGACCTCCATTCACACAATCCTCCAGTCCGAAACTTATAGTCTCTCTAAACTGGCCCACCCAGTTCGTTAACCGCAGTCGGTGCCATTGTCCGCCGCACTGCAACGACGGATATTCGATCGAATATTTTCCGCGCGAAACTTTTAGCAGAATGGTCCAGGTGGAGCCGTCGTCCATCTGATAGCCAATGCCTTCCCACGTGCCGTTCAGCCAGGACGTTGGGCGGGCTTTCGTTTGAGCGCAAATGGCGCCGTTGACGAGCAATAGTAAGAGTAGACCACCAGCGAATCTCATCATCAGTTGCTCTCCATTACTAAAGGGACCTTCTAATAGCGCTAAACAGAATTCATGAATCAGCGCACGACTTAACTCTCGTCGGGGCACCAGGGTCTGAACTGAAAAATGATCGATCTCAAATGATCAATGGGTAAATAGTTACACATTCTGTCCTCCAGCACATGTCACTGCTCCAGCCCCACGGTTTCAGCCACTGTGTGTTACACTCCCTTAGTAGTTTTTTAGCGGTTCTTTAGAAAATCTACTCTCGACATTGGGATTCGAGTAGCGTCGTCCTCCTTGTGCCGTCGGTGTTTTTCCCATCGCCACTTGCACGCGGAATCCTGATGCCAACAACCAACACCACTAACAATCTGACTTATGACGGGTCCGTTAATTTGCGGCCTGACTCGATGCTGGGAACCGAGAGTAGGAGAATTCATGTCTGAAATACCAGTTAACACCAGTGGACTTAATGATCTTGGCAATGACGATTGGCCGGGAATTGACTCAAGGTTTCGCCTGGTCATCCTGGCCGGCCTTAGAAGTAAGCAGCTTTTGCTTGGTTCCACTCCGAGAGTTGTTGCTAATCCACTACGGAAAAAGAATACCAGCATTGCTCTCGAAGAATTGAAGCGAGGGCTCATCACTTGGGAACAACCCGCGATCCCTGAAAAGGTTTGATCGCATCGGTCGCACAGGCGACAACCGAACAACTCCTAGCTCGAATCCGGATTACGAGTGGTCGGCCAAGCTTCTTGAACGGAAAGTAACGTGTGGAAAAAATGAACGGGCTACGTCTCTATACGGATCCGGCCCCTGCAAACAAAATTAGTGGGCGCGGAGTTTTCTATAGCCGCCGCGAGAATGGACCTTACTACTGCTGGCGGTTCGAAGAGAAGTCCGGTCGTTGGCATGGGTTTCGTCTGCAAAACGCCGACCTGAATTTCAGTTACCTTAACGTCGCAAGTTGGAAAGGCGTGCCGGAAGAATTACAGGCGAAGTTAGGCGAGCACTACATGGAGTAAGTCCGCGACCACGATTCAGTTCTACCCCTGCACTCAGCTCTGCCAACGGCGACTGGACTATCGAATTAGTGAGAGAGTCGGTTGCCGCCCTCCTTCAAAGAAATCAGTACTCCGCAAACGCATCATCGGGATAGCAGTATAACCAGCGCTCACCTGGCTCGGCAGAAGCGATGACGGGATGTCCGCTCGCCTTGGCGTGCTTCGTGGCGTGTCGCAACGGCGAGTTGTCACAACAAAGCGTTGCGCCGCACGTTTGACAGGTGCGCAGATGAAGCCATGCGGCGCCGATCTTCACACACTCGTCGCACTCCCTCCGCTTTGCCAAGTTGAGTGTCGTAATCGCAGCGATGTGATCGCAGGTTTCTTCAGCCATGTGGTCCCGCTATTCCTTGGGTACTGGATGAATGAATGCCCTTTCTTCCCGTATCAAGTGCCGCACAAAATCTAACTTTCTCTGTTAGTTTCTTCGTGCAACGGAGCTTTCTCAGGAAGGGTGAACCGGAATGTTGTGCCCTCGTTTAGCCGGCTTTCGACAATCACCCGTCCACCATGCGCTTCGACGACCTCTTTCACGATCGCTAATCCGAGTCCCGTGCCACCCTCCTTTTCGGGGTCGGTCTCCAACCTTTCGAACACCTTCTCAATGAGGTCCTCAGGAATGCCCGCGCCGTCATCACGTATCCAACATTCAACCCCATCGGCGTCAGCCCGAGCGTTGATCTCGATTGTCCCGCCCGGCGTGTACTCAATCGCGTTGGAAAGCAAGTTCTGAAAAACTCGGGTAAGCAGGTGAGCATCGGCAAAAACGATCAGATCTTTAGCAATCTTGTTTGCGATGCGCGTACCAGCATTTTGCGTTAACGGTTGCAGGTCGTTTACCAACGCTTCGACGAGTGCCCAAAGCTCAACCTCCCGAGGCTGCAATTGGAGGGAAGTGATCATCTCGAGATTAGCCTCTTCACGGAGAACTTTAACGATGAGCGCGCTCAGGTGCTTGGCATTGCGATGCATAGTGCCCAGCATAATTACGGCTTCTTCATCTTTAGCCTCGTCGGGAAATTTGCGTTCGAGTAATGATGTGGCGATTGAGATTGCATTGAGCGGGGTCCTGAGATCATGCACGACGAAGGAGAGGTGCTCCTCGCGTCGTTGCTGCACCTCCAGAGCTTTCTGCGTCGCGTAAGTTTTGACTGCTAGTCCGATTGCCCGGTCAAGCACACGGTTGACGATACGCGCCCCCCAACCGTGAAGACTTAGACCGTGTCGTTCAGCGAGGGTCTGAATGCCCTCGCGCAGCACGTTGTATTCGGTCACCACCTCTTCTACATCGAACCCGATGCGCAGCCGGTCCAGCCCATGAATGACCGGGTTCTCTTTCAAATAGGCTTCAACCAGCGTCTCATCGCAACTCGCCTCCAGTTCGCGCGCGAGTTCCTCAATGAGATCGGGCATATGATCGTTAAGGGTCGGCGCATCGAGATGCTTCGCGTTCGGAAGCAGGCAGACCTCATTGCGCCAGTGGAGGAGCAGCTCATCACGATTGTTCCTGATGAGTTGCGCCAGCTGGTTGAGGTCGCTTTTGTTCACCGTTCGCCTCCCGGATAGAGCTGCGCCCGCGAAACGGCGCTTTCGACTGCCACACCTGATGCATGATCAACCTGTCATTACCTTGCGATAGGCGACAAATAAATCTGAAAGTCGATCGGCGGCGGCCGGATCACTGCGGGCCAGCAACGTAATAATGTCATCGCGGCCGACAAGCAACGGCTGCATGCCTTCTCTCTGGGGCTTGGTAAAGTCCGAAGCCTCGCTCTCATCAATCTCTGCGCCCAAGGATATAAAGAACTGGCTGGCTGCCTGCCGGGCAGGTTCATAGTCGCCTCTTCGCGCGTCGATTACCGCTGAGGCCAGATTACTCTGCATCTTGACAAGGGTTAGTTGATGGGCAGTCTCGGCGAGTTTACGATTCGATGCACGAGCCTTTAGCCACATCGGCACGAAACCGATCAGGAAGATGGCCAGCACTATGCCGGCATAAACGATGATGCGCTGCGGTACCGGACTCGAGCGGACCGGTTTAAGTCGTACTTCTTCACTCATAATCTGACCGAGAAAAGTTAAAGGCGGGCTTGCAGTCGCGATCATAACCAGAGTACTGCCAATTGCATATTTCAACGATCGCCGCTGAGTTCTCGATCGAGTCCACGCTCCGACCCTCTTCGGTAGCGAACTCGGCAGTTACTTCCCGTACGTCGTTACGGTTTCGCAATCACACCGCACGCGATCCGATCGCCTGAGTTGCCGGAGGGATCCGTTTTCATGTCATCCGCGTGGGCGTGAATCACAAGAGAAGTCCCGCCATTGCTGAAAAGTGAATGACTGTCTGTTCCCAGGTTTACCATCGAATCCGTTACCGTTGCAGTTGCTGTCCCATTCGCCTTCACGACGAAATTCTTCATGTCGCCGGCGTGTGGTCCCTGCGGATTTTTTAGTCCGTGTTGTTTACCGTCAGGGTTGAAATGAGAACCAGCAGATTCGAACTTTGGCGCTTCACACTTTGCCATCTGATGAAAATGAATTGCGTGCGACCCCGGTGGCAGGTTTTTTAGATCAAGCTTGACCGTCACCCCTTTTTTATCTGTTGATAACGTGGCACTGCCCACGCTTTCGCCCTGGGCATTCTTCAAGTCCACCACAACGTCGGGTTCCTGGACGCTGGCGTAAGCCAACACACAGCTTGCCGCGATTGCCATGGTTAGCAATACGAATTGTTTTTTCACGATGCTCTCCTCTGCTCTCCTCGACTACGTTGATTAGTTTTGAATCAGACGTCGGCTACTTCGCCGCTTCGGCTGGTTTCGAATCTTCGCTCGCGACGCTCCCCACGGGAGACCCGTGTAGTATGTGCGTCTGAACCTTCACAGGTTGGAGGAGCAGGAGCAACTAAAAGGCCACGTCAGAGTGTGGCGGTGTGGTGTGATGGATGTGGAATTTGCGTATCGTAGGAGGACAAGAACCGAACCAGAAGGAAACACAAGGGAAGCGTGTGAGGCCGCTTCAGACTAATCAGAACCGCATGCGATAGCGACCGGGGCGATTCGAAAGAGGATTATTTGCGATACAGAAGCAAGCGAAAAGTCATCAGATCCAGAGTTGGGTCTCCGTTGACGGCCCGGTCGCTATTCGCTTGCGGTTCGGATTGCTGGTCGCGAGTCGCGGCCGCGAAGTGGACTAAGAGTGCGTTTACTCTTGGTGTTGTTATGTGCATGATCTGCCAGCATTCGTGCTCGATTCGAATCGCGGGCCACCTGAGTATTAGATCAACTTGAATTCTCAACGACTGAAGATAGTCGCCGTTAGCGGTTTTTCATCGAACGTTGGCAAAACGACGCTCGTGTGTGAACTGTTGCGTCGCCTGCCGGGATGGGAAGCCATCAAGTTGACGCGCGGTCACTATCGTTCGTGCGGAAAAGATCCGGCCGCCTGTTGCGTGAGCGATCTACTTCGCGATGAACCGGTGGTTCGGTCCGGCCGGGAAGCCAACTATGAAGCTGGAAAGGACACCGGGAAGTTTTGGGACGCGGGCGCTTCGAATGTGCATTGGGTAATTGTCAATGACGATCAGGTTGAGCAGGGACTCAAAGAAGCATTAGCTCGCGTGAAGAGCGGGGCGGTGCTCATCGAAGGCAACAGCTTTCTCAATTACGTGACACCGGATCTGGCCGTGATGTGCGCTCGGTCCGACGGCGGCAAGATCAAACCATCGGCGCGTAGGGGGCTCAAGAAAAGCGATCTGCTTTATATTTCCTCGCTCAATGCAGATAGTTTCACCGCACGAGAACAATTCAGAGAATGGCAGTCCACGCTGCCGATTGATTTCGGTCTTGGCAGCCTGCCGATCTTCACGCGCGAAGATCTTCCGCGACTGATCTCGGTCATAGCGGAATCGAACCCAGCTCAAATTGCAGGTCGAGACGCGCGGAGGTAAACCATCGGTCCCGATCTGCGAATTCGACTCGTGCACCCAGCCCTCATGACCCGAGAGACCCCAGTTGACGGGGCTCACTCTGATTCAGTTTTTGGACGAGGACTTCCCGTTCGTCTAAAACGCGGATTCCTGCCGCTTCGAGAGCCCTGCGAGCTGCCGCTCCATCCTCGAAAAGAAAATGCCCAAGGCCTTCACCGTTCACTACAAAAGCGCCACCGCCCTCGATACTCACACCAGCCCGACCGAGTGCATCACCCATGTCAGCCAAAGTACCCGGACGGTTATCCAGGGCGATTGTTAGATCTTTCATAGCTGCTGCTCCATTCGACTCTTCGGTACTGGTTAACAGTGACAGGTGACTAGTGACGGGTAAGACGTATCCACGAAGACACAGATTCAAGACGAGCAGCAGAGTAAAAGTCGCTTATTGATTCCGGCTAAGGCTTGAATCTGTGAAACAAACTGTCAACTTCTTGTTTTCCTGACAACGTTCTTCCAGCAAGTTCCTCGTCCCGCAGGGACGTAATGTTTATAGAACGCACAGGTCATAAGGATTGTCCTCGCTCCGGAGGGGCGAAACCTGCTCGAGTCGCTCATTCATCGGCGGAAACATTGCGCTCCGCTGGAGCGCGGCCAACGGTCAAGAGCACTGTCTATAAACATTTGGCTCCTCCGGAGCCAGGAATTTTTTGCAGCCTAAGCCGCGCTGTGAAATCTGTGGATAGGTCTCACTCGTCACACGTTACTTCTCAACAAAACAGCCACCGTTGCCAGTGGCTGTTTAACTACACCCTACACCCTAATCCCTACACCCAATACCCTACACCCTATACCCAACACCCCATTTGCATTCTGATCGCAGATCAAGTGCCTCTTTTAAACTTAGTGCTGCGTCGCGATCGACGCCAGCAGGTCTTGAAGTTTCTGCGGCTCAACGGGCTTGACTAAGTGATGGTCGAAGCCTGCTTCTTGAGAGAGTTTCCGGTCGGAGTCTTGTCCGTACCCGGTCATGGCAATCAACGTTACACTCTCACCTCGCGGTCCCTGACGCACGCGCCGCGCTACCTCATAGCCGTTCATATCCTGCAAACCAATATCCAGCAACAAGATGTCCGGTTGATACTCGACCATCATTTCCAGAGCGGCCTTACCAGTGTAAGCCGTTTGCACCTCATGCCCGAACATCTGCAGCATCATGGCGAGCATATCTGCGGCATCCACGTTGTCATCAATCACCAGCACCCGCGATGATTGCGCTGGCTTGACCGTTACAGCGGGAGCCACTGGCCCTCTTCCCGGAGAGAGGGTAGGGAGACGTACGACGAACTCGCTTCCTTGCCCCAATCCCGCACTGAAAGCAGCAACTGTTCCTCCGTGCAATTCCACAAGTTTGTGCACGAGGCTCAAGCCGATGCCCAAGCCGCCTTCCGAGCGAGCAAGCGTGCGATCCGCCTGCGTGAATAGGTCGAAGATGCGGGTCAGTAGTTGGGGCGCGATGCCGATGCCGTTATCCCGCACACGTAGTACAACCTCACTATCTTCTTGCAGAGCGCTGAGGTGTATCTGCCCGCTTTCGTCGGTGTACTTGGCAGCGTTGTTTAGCAGGTTTACGACGACTTGTTCGAGTCGGGTCGGGTCGCCTTGTAACCAGATCGGTTCAGAGGGAAGCGACACTGAAAGCTCATGCTTGCGTTGATCAATCAGCGGGCGAGTCGATTCTATAGCTCGTTCCACGATGCCCCGCATCGCCAGGCGTTCCTGATGAAGATTAATGCCTCCTGTGATTACGCGAGAGACCTCCAGCAAATCATCAACGAGATGCGCCAGTTGTCCCACCTGACGCTCGATAACGCTCTTGGCTTTCTGTTGGATTGGGTTTCCCGTGTCCCCAAGACGCAGGATATGAAGGGCGTTGAAGATCGCTGACAGGGGATTGCGCAACTCATGAGAGAGCATCGCGAGGAATTCGTCCTTGCGCTGGTGAAGGTTCGCCAACGCCTCCGCTTGCTTCTGGGTTTGCCGCTCCAGGCGGCTGCGTTCGGCGATGTCGATAAACGAAGTGACCGCACCGGTGATCTCCCCCTGCGCGTTCTTGAGCGCCGCAAAGTTCACCAGGACAGGCAGGCGGTCGCCGTCGGGCCGTTCGATAAAGAGTTCTACATTGTGCACGGGAACACCGGTGCGCAGCACCTCCACGAGCGGGCTTTGAGTATGTGGCAAATGCGAGCCATCGGGAAGCCATAACTTCAGCGAGCCGCAGTGCTGCTCTACGCCGCAGACCGGCTCGCGCCCCCAGAGTTCCACGGCCTGCGCGTTGTAACGCTGAATCACCGCGTTGGGGTCGCATACGAAAACCGCCATGGGCGCGGAGTCAAACAGAGCACGATAGCGTTCCTCGCTCTCTCGCACCACGGCGTCAACCTTCTGCGCTTGCTCCGCCAGTTCGTGCTGCTTGATCGAC
>JBGTLE010000062.1:0-14964 GCA_041744295.1 Pyrinomonadaceae bacterium
GTGGAAAGAGTGACGCTGATATCGTTGTTGTCTGTCCCGTCAATCGTGAAGTTGTTATTGCGTGCCCTCTGTCCGTTCACCGAAATGCCGGTGGAGCCGGGGGCGGGGAAGGCATTGTAAAAGAGAAGGTGGACTGAACGGCCTTTTTCAATGGCGTAACTGTTCTCCCGAAAAGCGATAACTTCCTTCAGCGCAATGGCCTGCAAGACTAATGCCCGCAATTGGCCATCAACTAGGGATCTTCCGTATTCGACTGAGCCAGCGCGGTGCTCCAGAAGATAGTAGTTCCTGTGAGCCGTGTAAAGACTACCGAATCGATCCTAGTCCTGCTTCACCACTTCAAACTCGAAGCGAAGTTCCTTCCCTCGGCATATTGTAGAGAGATAAAACTCCCAAAACTTTCGTGTGAACCGCCAGCCTGGCCAGCGCTGATCAAGGTTGGCAATGAACTCCATTCCGATCGCTCGCCAGAGGTTCGCCAAACTCACATAGGTGTGGATTGGCTTCAGCTCAACCGTCGTGTAGAAGGGGAACGGTGTCTCATCCGGCATGAAGCAGGTGAACGAATAGCTGTTGAAATGATTGCGATGAGTTGGGTCGGTGGGCCAGTCGGGGTTTGTGTAGTGCGGCGTGATGATCTTAATCAATCCACCCGGTCTAGTTATGCGATGCAGTTCCGACACAAATTCCATCACGTCCGGGACATGCTCGATCACATGACGACAAATAATCTGATCAAACTCATCGGTTTCGAATGGGTAAGGTATTACGCCAAGATCGTGGATCACATCGGCGTGGCTTCGTGGATTTGAATCGATACCAACGGCCCCGGGATACTTATTCTGACCGCAACCGACATCAAGTGTTTTCAATGTTACTTCTGATTGAGAGTTGGGTTCTATGGAGGAGACGGACATGAGTTCCACTAATTGCTCCACGCGCGAAGGAAACTCTGCAAACTCTTCGTGTCGAGAGGATGAATCGGTCGACCAATTTGCTCACGCAGCTTTTCGAGCGTCATGCCATCCAACATGATCTCCTCGTCGCTCTTGAGAACAGACTTGGGGATAACTACAAAGTCGCCATCGATTTGATCACGAACGTTTACAAGATCGCCGCCAGTCAGAAGACCGGCGACGGAAACATCGCCACCAAAATACTGATTCGAGACTCCTGCAACTCGCAATTTTGTACCGGTGCGAGTGTTAAGCTCCTTAATCTTCAATTGCAACACCGGAGCGAAAAGTGTGCCCGTCAAAATGGTGCCGTTAAGCAGCTCTGGCTTTTTGAGCGGCTGGCGCTCCACGTTCTTTAGCAAACGCTCAAACGCATTCTCGAATGAGCGCACCATGCCTATGCCATCTTCAATCTGGGGATAGTCACCATAATGCGCTCGCCCCGGCACTTTGAGGCCTGCCTTCAAGTAGATCTCATCTCCTAGGAACGCGAACGTGGTGCCGAGTTGCTTTCGCATTTCGCGCTGGATCGGAGTCAACTCTTTGATGATCTCACGACAGAATTCGGAAGTGACTTGCGCGAGTCGCTTGTCCGTGTTGTAGCGCGTGAGGCCGAGCGGGACAATAGCCACGCTGCTGACGCGCGGAAACTCTCGCGCAAGGTCGGCGATAGTTCGTTGCAAAACTTCACCGTCGTTGACGTTCGGGCAAAGTACGACTTGAGCATGAATCTCAATACCCGCGTCAAGTAGTTGTTTGAATCTAGTGCTTATGTCAGCGCGCTCTTTCCTCACGCCCAACATGTAAGCGCGCACATCCAAATCGGTGGCATGAACCGAGACATACTGAGGTGAGAGTCGCTGCTCGATTATTCGCTTGAGCTCATCATCGCTGAGGGAAGTGAGCGTGGTGTAGTTACCGTATAAAAACGACAACCGCACATCCTCGTCCTTAATAAAAAGCGACGGACGCGCGTCAGTTGGATTCCCATTACAAAAGCAGAAAATGCATTCGTTGGCACATTGACGAGGAACGATCTGTTCGAAGCTGAGACCGAAGTCTTCGCTTTCCATCCGTTCAACTTGCAGTTCCCAGTCCTCACCTGAGTGCTTGCGGACTTCGATAATTAATTCAGTCTCGCCGGCGCTATGAAAGCGAAAATCGAGGTAGTCTCTTACCAGTCTGCCGTTAACTTTTACGATTCGATCGCCCGCTTCTAAATCCAATTCAGCGCCCAGGCTTAGCGGAGCAACCTCATAGATCTCGACGCCTCGACGTCGAATCTGGGAAACAGCAGGAGCAACAGCGAATTCGTACATAAAACAACTTCCTAAAACCAAAACAGTTTGATAAGTCACAGCGAGCAATTTGTGGGAGTCGCGAAACTCAAACTATAACAAAGGTGGTTGGCTTTTGGTGAGTCGCGCTCGGTTTGGGCGCAATTTACCGCAAAGCGGCAATCTGAAAACGGGACCTGAAAAAGAGCAAGAATTAGGCGTATTTACACTCTGGACACAAAGGATTCGCGTTTTTTCGCGGAACCGCACAGCCAGCTTAACCTTTGCCATACATGGTGTATAATCCGGCGCACTTAGAAGTAGCCGCGGCGTTCCGCACTTCAAGCACGCTTACCTGAAGAAAGTTAAAGACCCAAAACCTCCTGGTGTTGAAATGAAGATAGCCCCTTGCATCACTCTCGCGTTTCTATTGATCTCCCCAGCAGTTCACCTGTCAGCCCAGGACGGAAATAGCATTCCTTCTCAGGCACCGGAGACCTCGGCCGCAAACACTTCCGCCAAGTCGACCAATGGTAAGGAAGCGTCCGACAACCTCCGCTCAAGCGATTCAGCAGAAGCGGCTCAGAAAAGCTACGACAGTGGATTGGCGCTGTACGATTCCGGAAAGCTGGACGAAGCAATCGTCGCCTTGAAAGCGTCGACCAAGTTGCGACCAGACGATTCGCAGAGCCAATTTCTTCTTGGGATGGCTTACTCGCAAGCGAAGTCTTACAAGGACGCCGCGGAGTCGTTCAAGCGCGCGGCCCGCTACCGGCCCGACTGGCCGGAAGCGCACTTTAGATTAGGCGTGATGTCTTATGTGCTTGGTCGGCGCGGCACGGCGATCGAAGCGTACCGAAGATTGCTGGAACTCAATTCACCTTTGGCGAACACGCTCTATCGCATCGTCAGAGACTCCGGCTCGGCTGTCGAGAATGCCGAAAAAATGAAAGTGGCAAGCGACTTTGTTTCAACAAAAGTCGATGAACCGCTCCCCGTTCCACCACCGATCGCAGTCACTTCAACAAGTGCCGCTGCTGCCGAACCCGCGACCGCAAATCCGGCAAAAGCTGAAGCAGAAAAAGTCTCGGCATCAGTTACGACTGGCACCCAGCCTCAGCCGGCTCGCACCACCAACGCGACTGCTGTAGATGAAGCTACTCTGACAGGCATTTACCGCGTCGGCGTAGGGGACATATTGGACATTCGTTTTCTGAACACCACCGTAAACAGATCGAGCCTGTATTCAGTTATTGATGGCGGCATAATCGATATTCCAGTTGCCGGCGGAGCGATGTCAGTGGCCGGATTGACCACCGAAGAAGTGCAAGCGCGGATTGCCGCTGAACTCAAACGCCGAGCGGTGGAACAGAACGCCCAGATATCTGTCGGCGTGCGTCACTACGGCAGTCACACGATAATAATCACGGGCCTTGTCAGTAGTTCCGGCACAAAGATTTTGCGTCGGGAAGCCGTACCGCTCTACGTCATTCTTGCCGAAGCTCAACCCAGACTTGATGCTGCCCGCGCCTCAATAATGCGGGCCAACGCTCCTTCCCAAGTGATTGAACTAAATGACTCAGGTTCACTGGGATATCTGGTGAGACCAGGAGACGTTATCAACATCACCTCGCGGCCTCAGGAGTTCTACTACATCGCCGGCCGCGTGAACTATCCGGGTCAGAAAACTTTCCAACCCGGCATTACACTGCTACAAGCGATCCTCGCGGCCGGTGGGACTGCACGGCCCAATGACAACAACATCGAGTTGTCGCGCGAAGGAGAGAACGGACTGCTCGACACGGCGAAGATCAGTTTGAAGGACATCAAGTCAGGAAAAGTGCAGGATCCAAGGCTCAAACCTGGGGATCGAATCGAAGTCGTTAACTAGAAGGTCGCCCAGCGAAACTCCTGGCTGCGCCCGAGGAACGTCACGGCTGTCGCTCCGTTGGCACCCTCCGACCATCAGTAAATCGTTAATATTATTGACAATCACCCGCCTCTTTGTTAGTTATTCACCCCGTAAGCGGCCATCCTTTTTTTCAAGATCAAACTAGTTCTTCAATCTTCCCGTGAAAGAGCACCACTCTGATGAACAAACTTAAGCCGGCACTATTGGGCGGTTTAGTAGTAGGTCTGCTATCCGCAATCCCCTTCGTTAATTATTGCTGCTGTATCTGGGGAATCGGAGGAGGAGCCTTGGCTGGCTTTTTATACATCAAGGGCTCGCCGACCCCCGTAAGCGTTGGAGAAGGCGCGATGGTTGGGGGCATGGCAGGAATCATCGGCGGAATCATCTATTTCGTGCTCGGTGTCCCCATCGCATACCTGATTTCAGGCGGCGGTGCTCTGGAAGAACAGCTCGCGCGATCCGGGGTTTCGGTTCCCTTTTCCGGCGTGTTGCTCTTTATCGTTGCCGGACTCCTTGGCGCGCTATGCCTGGTTATCCTCTCGGTCATTGGTGGTCTGATCGCGGTACCGATTTTTGAAAAGCGCAAAAACGATGTGCCGCCACCGCCGCCACCGGTGATGTAAATGACCGAGTTCTCAGCCAGAGGAGAGTTGGATTAATGTCGCAACCTTGGACTGCGCCCCCTCCTCCAGGTGTGTATGGCCAGACACCGGGTAACAATCTGGTCATTGGCATAATTGCCACGGTGGTTTCGGTGTCGTTCTGTTGCATTCCGCACGGCCTGATATCGCTTCTCTATGCGACGCAGGTGAACAAGAAGGCTGCCATGGGTGACTTGCCCGGCGCGATAAACGCTGCCAAGCAGGCGAAGATGTGGGGAATAATTTCTATCATCGTTGCCCTTATCGGATTGGCAGCCTGGTTCTTTTTCGGGGTGTTCAGTGTGATCCTGTCTAGTATTTAGTTTTCGCGGCGAATCTGTCGGTTAGTAAGAACTCAGAAACAATTTCAAAACGAATGGAGAAAGCGTTCTCGAACGCGATTGATTAACATGACAAGATATTGCACGAAGTGTGGCGCGACTAATGACGAGTCGGCGACTTATTGCACCAGCTGCCAGGCTCCTCTCTCGCCTACCGGGGGCTATCAACCAATGCAGTCGGTTAACCCGGGAGGTCAGATGACTGATTGGAAGGCCTTGGGAGCTGATAAGAAACTTGTCGCCGGCATCTGCGGCATTCTGCTGGGTGGATTCGGCGTGCATAAGTTCGTACTTGGTTACACCACTGAAGGGATCATCCAAATTGTGATCACCCTTGTGACTTGTGGTGCCGGCTCGATTGTTGGCCTAATCGAAGGGATCATCTACCTGACAAAGTCCGACGAGGATTTCGTGAGGACCTACATTCAGAACAAGAAGGGCTGGTTCTAGCAGTCCGAGATCAATTGCTAAACGCGGTCTGGCGCGGCGCACGTATGTGTCGCCGCGCCTACTTGCGTTCACACCTGACTTTACGGTCAATCTTGAGAGTGGCTCTCGTGGAAAGTAGAATTCCAGTTTTAGGTACGCTCAAAGTACGCTCACTTAAATTAACGGAGGTCTACAGACGATGCGTCGGATCCTAATCGGCCTTTTACTTCTGACGTTCACTGGTGGCGTTGTCGCAGCCTCTCTCCGTGGACGCCCAAACCACGCGCCGAGGGGCGCCCCCGGAGGGCCGCTCCAACAGTCTCACCCCGCTCGTAAGATTCCCCATCGACCTGTTCATACATACTCAATCGTCGCGCGTGATCCGGTCACTGGTGAGTTGGGTGTGGCAGTGCAGTCGCACTGGTTTTCCGTAGGGCCAATCGTAGCCTGGGCGGAAGCAGGAGTCGGCGCCGTCGCAACGCAGTCATTCGTCGATCCAAGTTATGGAAAACTTGGTTTGGAGATGATGCGTTTGGGTAAGAGTGCCCCTGAAACCCTGAAGGCACTGCTCGCCGGTGATGAAGGTCGTGACGTGCGACAGGTGGCGATGATCGACACACAGGGCCGTGTAGATGCCTGGACCGGTAAGAACGACATTCAGGCTGCCGGACACATCGTCGGTACCAACTACTCGGTCCAGGCGAATCTGATGATGAACGATACGATTTGGCCAGCCATGTCTCGGGCGTTCGACAACACGAAAGGGGACCTCGCGGATCGGATGTTGGCGGCCCTCGATGCTGCGCAAGCGGCCGGTGGTGACATTCGCGGCCGCCAATCTGCAGCTTTGATTGTGGTCACGGGCAAACCGACAGGGCAGGCATGGAAGGATCGCACTTTCGATCTTCGCGTAGACGATAGTGCTGAGCCTTTGCAGGAGCTGCGACGTCTCGTAACTCTCCAACGCGCTTACAACCACATGAATGCCGGCGATCTCGCCGTGGAGAAGAAGGACAACGAAGGAGCGTTGCGCGAGTATTCAGCGGCGGGACGCTTGGTCCCTGACAATGCCGAGATGATCTACTGGCATGCAGTAGCGTTGGTCAACATGGGACGCGTGGACGATTCACTGCCGTTGTTTCGCAAAGTTTTCAAGATGGATCCGAACTGGGCGACGCTGACGCCTCGTTTGCCGAAATCAGGTTTGTTGCCTGACGATGCGAAGTTAATCGAGCGAATTCTTTCGGTTAAGTAGGCGAGAGTGTCTCAGGCGAATGCGAATTTGAAGGAACGCGTGCGGGCTTTCTGGCAAGAGAATCCCTGCGGCACGAAGTTCGCCGATGCGGCGCCTGGTACGCAGCGGTTCTATGAATTGGTTGAGGAGCACCGCTACACAAAAGAGTGGCATATACCGATCGCCGCAGATTTTAAGAACGCGAGCGGATTGAAAGTGCTCGAGATTGGCTGCGGACTCGGAACAGACGGCGCGCAGTTCGCTCAAGCCGGGGCGGAATACACCGGCGTGGATCTAACCGCTGCTGCCGTTGAGCTAGCCAGGAGACGTTTCGAGATTTTCAATCTGCCGGGGACTTTCCGCACTGCTGATGCTGAGCATCTCGACTTCGCTGAAAACTCATTCGACCTCGTTTATTCGCACGGAGTGCTACACCACACTCCCGACACTGCCGGCGCCGTGAATGAAATTCATCGAGTGCTGAAGCCGGGCGGGCGGGCGATGGTGATGCTTTATCACCGCGACTCATATAACTATCGCGTCAATATTTCTCTGCTTCGTCGTGCCGGCGCGCGGTTGCTGAAATCAGAGAAAGGCATTGGCCTGGTCCATAGGCTTACCGGAGAACCGGTTGCATCGCTGCGGGAACACGCGCAGCTCTTGAATACGCAAGAGGAGAACTATCTCAAACCGGATGAGTTTCTTAGCCAGAATACCGACGGCGCAGGAAATCCGTTGGCGCGGGTTTATTCTCGTGAGGAAGCGCGCGCGCTTTTCCAACGTTTCAGCAAAGTGGAAGTGAAGACATATTTTCTGAATAAGAAGTGGCTGCCGATTGTCGGCCGTCTGCTGTCGCGCGGGGCCGAGTCAAAACTGGCAGCGCGTTGGGGTTGGCATCTTTGGGTCTATGCAACGAAATGAACTTTAGAACTTAGTGCTTTGAGCTTAGTGCTTAGTACTTTGAGCTTTGAAATTTGGTGTCTTGAACTTTGCATCAGGCTCGAAAAATCAAAGCACAAACTACAAAGCACCAAGCTCAATTCATGATTGATTGGTTATGAAAAACGCTCTGATCACTGGTGGCGCCGGCTTCATCGGATCGCATCTGGTCGCCCGGCTGCTCAGCGAAGGCGACTGGAACGTCGCCGTTGTCGACGACTTCAACGATTTTTACGATCCCTCCCTCAAGCGCGCCAACATTCGTCTCTACGATAGCAATCCGCAATTCAGAGTTTATGAAGCTGATATCCGCGATCCGGGAGCGTTACGGCCCATCTTTCACGAGCAGAAGTTCGACTGCCTGGTCCACCTGGCCGCGCGAGCCGGCGTGCGACCTTCGCTCACCCAGCCGCAGTTGTATGCGGAAACAAACATCAACGGGACGCTCAATCTTCTCGAACTCGCTCGCGAAACGGGAATTGAGCAGTTCGTCTTCGGCTCGTCTTCTTCGGTGTACGGCGAGAACAGTAAAGTCCCGTTTAGCGAAGCCGACCCCGTCTCTCGTCCAATCTCGCCTTACGCCGCCACCAAAGCAGCCGGCGAACTCCTCTGTCACACCTATTCACATCTCTTCGGAGTGCGTTGCATCTGCCTGCGCTTCTTCACCGTGTATGGCGCGCGACAACGACCGGATCTCGCGATTCATAAATTTGCGAGACTGATCAGCGAAGGAAAGCCGATACCTGTATTTGGCGATGGGACGACGCAGCGCGACTACACGTACGTTGACGACATCATTTCCGGTGTGCGCGCGGCGATTGACTATGACAAGACAACCTACGAAGTCATCAACCTGGGCGAGTCACGCACCGTGAAACTTCGCGAGCTGATCTCGTTGTTGGAAAACGAGCTGGGGATTTCTGCCATCATCGACCGGCAACCATTGCAGCCGGGCGATGTGCCGCAGACATTTGCCAATATCGCGAAGGCGCGGCGGCTACTCAACTACAATCCGCAAACACAAATTGAAGAGGGGATCCGGCGGTTTGTTGAGTGGTTTAAATCACGACAATTTTCAGATTAGAAGCGTGGTTGATTAATTTGCAGGTCAGGAAGGGTGGTTTACCCCCGCTTGCTCATTCAAAGGCTACTTGCTCGAAAGTTGCGGGGGTAAACCACCCTTCCTTACTGCAAATTACCGAGCATTGAAATCTGGTTCCCGCACCAACCTGCGCTATCCGACCATTTGCTTTACAATGCCTCACCGTAATGGCCAGTTCCACCACCATCGACCAGCCCCTGCCGCAAGAGATGCAGGCGCACACTTATCCGATCATGTTTGCGGTCGAGGAGAGTCACTGGTGGTTTGTCGGTCGGCGCCGGATTCTATCGACTTTCGTTAAACCGCTGGTTGCAGGGATTGACGCGCCCCGGATCCTTGATGTTGGCTGTGGTACCGGCGCAAATCTCGAGATGCTTGGCGAGTTTGGAACCGCTGAGGGAGTCGACGTTTCAGTGGACGCGCTCGAGTTCTGCCGCAGTCGCGGGCTGAAAGATGTAAAGCAAGGCGAGGCTGAAAAGCTCCCCTACGACGACAGTTCGTTTGATCTGGTGACCGGTCTGGACGTGGTCGAGCATCTCGATGATGACCTCGGCGGTCTTCGTGAAATGTATCGAGTTCTGAAACCAGGCGGCAGCGCATTGTTGTTCGTGCCGGCATTCAATTTTCTGTGGGGCGTTCAGGACAACATCAGCCATCATCGAAGGCGCTACAGGTTGCCGAGTCTTCAGGACGTCATACGACGCGCCGGTTTCAAAGTTGAACGAGCGAGTTATGTGAACATCACCTTCTTTCTGCCGATCCTCCTTGGAAGAGTGATGATGCGGGTGACAGGATTTCGACCCGAGTCGGAGAATAATCTCACGCTTGGGTTTATGAATGGATTCCTCGGCAAAATCTTAGCCGCAGAGGCCCCGCTGTTGCGGCATTTGAGTTTTCCGTTTGGCGTCTCGGCAATTTGTGTCGCACGCAAGCAGCTCACTGGAACCGCGGGCGGCCCCGCCCGCCAACGTTGAATGCCAAATAGTTGGAGATAGAAGATTCATTTAACATAATTGGAGGCGTTGCTTGTTGCGGACGAGGCCGTCCGCGCTCCCAGTAAAGCCAGGATCAAATGAAAGTCTACGAACAAGAAGAACTGCTGGCAAAAACTGACGCTGCAATAGAACGCGAAGCCAACGCGCCCGAGATCTCGGTATTTCTCCCGGTCTACAACGAAGAACCCAACTTGCCGCCACTTCAGGCGAAACTGGACCAGGCATTGAGCGCGCTCGGTCGCACGGCGGAAATCATTTATGTCGACGACGGTTCAACTGATGACAGTCTAAGAGTGTTACGAGAACTGGCTGCTAAAGATCCGCGAATCCGAGTGGTTGCCTTGCGACGGAACTACGGTCAAACCGCCGCCATGGCCGCCGGCATCGACGCAGCGACGGGGCGTGTTCTGATACCGATGGACGCCGACCTGCAGAACGACCCGGCTGACATAATTCGTTTGTTGGACAAGCTTGACGAAGGTTATGACGTCGTCTCGGGTTGGCGAAAAGACCGCAAGGACAAACTGTTTACGCGGAAGATCCCGTCGATGATTGCCAATCGGTTGATCTCCTGGATTGGCGGCGTTCCACTGCATGACTACGGTTGTTCATTGAAAGCTTATCGACGCGAGTCGCTCGAGGACGTGCGCTTGTATGGCGAGATGCACCGGTTCATTCCCATCTATGCGTCATGGGCCGGCGCGCGTGTTTCAGAGATTCCCGTCGAGCATCATCCGCGCACGATGGGGAAATCAAAGTATGGCTTGTCCCGAACGGTGAAGGTGGTTTTCGACCTGATTACGATCAAGTTCATGGCCTCGTATCAGACTAAGCCGCTCTATCTATTCGGCTGGGCTGGCTTGCTCACTTTCGCTGTATCAATGTTGTCGACCCTGCTGGCGTTTTCGATGAAGTTCCTAAGTTGGCCCCATCACGCCGATTTCGTGCAGACCCCACTGCCGATCATGGCGTTGGTGACGCTGGTGCTGGGCGTGCAACTTTTCCTGATGGGCTTACTTGCAGAGATGCTCGTGCGTACGTATCACGAGTCACAGGCGAAATCGATCTACGCCGTGCGCGAGAAGATCGGATTCCCCGGTGCTTAATCCCGTAGCTGGATCGCGCGAGAAGGTTTGTTTTCCGTTTCACTTTGAGATCTGAAATACCTGAAATATTAGATCCGAGATTCTTTAAAGCATGTGTGGCATAACCGGTTGGGCCGAATTTGACCCGCGAGCGTTCCCTGCAGATGGTGCGCGAGAGTTGCTTCACGCAATGTGCGAGCGCATGGTCCACCGCGGACCCGATTCAGAAGGCCTCCTCGTCACCGGCGGCGTAGCACTCGGCATGCGCCGGCTGGCCATCATAGATCTCATCACCGGCGAGCAACCTGCTTTCAATGAAGACAAGAGCGTCGCCGTAGTTCTCAACGGCGAAATTTATGACTATCGCGAACTGCGCGCGCAGCTTGAAGAGCGCGGCCATTCCTTCGCTAGTGCTTCCGATACAGAAGTTCTGCCGCATCTTTACGAGGAATACGGCAAGCAGATGGTCGAGCACTTGAACGGAATGTTTGCGTTTGCTTTATGGGACGCACGGAAGCGCCGACTGTTCATCGCGCGCGATCGCTTTGGAGAAAAACCTCTCTACTGGGGTGTGTTCGATAAAACCCTGCTGTTCGCCTCTGAGCCAAAGGTTTTGCTGGCCCACCCTTCCGTTCACGCCTCTCTGAATCTGCAGGCGCTGCGACAGTATCTGTCATACGACTACATTCCGGCTCCGCTAACGATCTACGAGGGTGTGAATAAACTTCCAGCAGCCCACACGCTCACCCTCGAAAATGGTCGTGTTCAAGTCGAGCGTTATTGGAGTTTGAGTTATCAGACAAAGCAGCCCGTGCCCACTGAGCAGGAAGCCGCAGCAGAGTTGCTGCGCTTGATGGCCGACTCCGTACGGTTGCGCCTGGTGTCCGATGTGCCCCTTGGGATACTGCTTTCCGGCGGACTCGATTCGTCAACGGTGGCCGCGCTGGCGGTGCAAGCGTCACCCGAGCCGGTAAAGACCTTCTCAATTTCGTTCGCCGAGTCGTCCTTTGACGAGTCGTCGTATGCGCGCGGTGTGGCAAAGTTCCTCGGCACGGACCATCACGAAGAAAGGCTCAGCGCCAATCTCGCGGCTAATCTCGTGGGTGAGATTGGTGCGTGGATGGATGAACCGTTTAGTGATCCCTCGCTCGTGCCTACTTACCTGCTCTCTCGGTTTACGCGCAAGCACGTTACGGTGGCGCTCGGCGGCGATGGCGGCGATGAACTTTTTGCCGGATATCCGATGTACCGCGGTCACTACTGGGCCGAGATCTATCAACGCGTACCGGGTTTTGTTCGCCGCGGGTTGGTCGAACCGGCGGTACGGCTGCTGCCAAAAAAGACGAAGAACCTTTCGTTTGATTACAAGGCAACGCGGTTTGTGATGGGAAGTAAGTACGACGCGGTTGCGCGGCACCACGTTTGGTTCGGCGCTTTCACGCCTGAAGATCAGGAATCGCTGCTTACGAACGAAGTCCTGCGCGCAACCGACGGCGATATTTATGCAGCGGCACGCCAGATGCGAGACGAATGCGATGCCACGGATCTGGTAGAGAGTATGCAGAATCTGGATACGCGGCTTTATCTTGCGGAAGACATTCTGACGAAAGTCGATCGCGCGAGTATGGCTGTTTCTCTCGAAGTGCGAGCGCCGTTTCTCGATACGCGCGTAGCCGAGTTCGCGGCTTCCTTACCTTCGAGTTACAAACTGCGAGGCAGCACAACAAAGTATATTCTCAAGCGCGCAGTCGCCGATCTCGTGCCGCGGTTTGTCATCCGCCGGCCGAAAAAAGGGTTTGGAGTTCCCGTCGCAGAGTGGTTGAAAGGAAAACTCCGGCCCCTCGCACGAGATCTACTGTCGCCGGAACGAGTGCGCCGCGCGGGTGTTTTCAATCCCGATTATGTAGCGAGGTTGCAGGACGAACACGAGCGAGGCGTGGCAAACCATCGCAAGTTGCTCTGGACTTTGCTGATGTTTGAGCTTTGGCATGAGAGCTTTATTGAGACAGCAAAGCGAATCGAAACATCAGTGAGCAGGTAAGGTGATCGGATAATTGCAGGTCAGGAAGGGTGGTTTACCCCCGCTCCTTACTTTTTAACAGCAATGGTTGCTGTGCAGCGGGTGTAAACCACCCTTCCTGACCTGCCAATTATCTAAACCTACTTTTCTAATTGTAAGATCCCCTCTCTCTAAGCTGATCCGACTTGAACACACCAACTCTTCAGCAGGCGTACACGGAACTCTTCAACTGGTGCCGTGAGCGTGACTTTGCCGGTTACGATCCCTTCGATGCTCTGAACAGTCGAATCTTTCAAAGTACCCCCTGCAAGCACTCGCGCGCGCTTCGCCTCGGCTGGACCCAACTCTCAAAACGTTCCCCGATCAATCTTCGTTCTCTGTCGCTTATTCCGCGACAGAGGAACTCGAAGGGGATGGCCCTCTTTTCACTGGCTGCTCTGGCGGAACACCGCCGCTTGCAAACAGAAGAAACCGAAACAACCGCACGCTCAATGTTGCGCGAACTTTTGCCGCTGCAAATCGGTAAGCTGAGCGGTGCTGCGTGGGGCTATAACTTCGATTGGCAATCGCGTGTTTTGTTTGCTCGCCGTGGAACTCCTACAATTGTTCCTACCGCGTTCGTAGCCAGAGCATTTCTGGAAGCTCATCAGATATTCGGCGAGGCCCACGACTTGTCAATCGCACGCAGCGTTTGCGATTTCATCGTCAAAGATCTCCCGCGAACGGTGGAAACCGCCGAAGAGGTTTGCTTTAGCTATTCTCCGGAGAGCCACACACGCGTTTACAATGCGAGCCTGCTCGCTGCGGAGACGCTCGCGAGGGTTGGTTCATTAACGGGCGAATCAGAGCTTGTCGATCTGGCAATGCGGGCCACTCGCTTTGTAGTAAACCGGCAACGAGCAGACGGTTCGTGGGTCTACGGATCCGATGCCGCGCAAAACTGGGTAGACAATTTCCACACGGCGTTCCTGTTGAGTTCCTTGTGCCAAATTGTCAGGTACAGCAAGTCCAACGAGGCGCATGAGTTTTCCCTCTCGCTGACTCGCGGATATGAATTTTGGCGTTCGCGGTTCTTTCTTGCGGACGGGTGGCCGAAATACTACGATGACGCGCTCTATCCAGCAGATACACATGCTGCTGCCACCGCGATCGTTACTTTTGCCGATCTAAATCAATTGTCTGAGGATTCGCTCGATCTGGCCAAAAAGGTCGCTGACTGGTCAATCGGGAATCTTCGCGACCAAAGCGGATATTTCTATTACCAGCGGCGGCGGTTTTACACGATCCGAACTCCTTTCATGCGCTGGAGCCAGGCGTGGATGCTGTACGGGTTGGCGCGACTGTTGGAAGAGCGCGCACGAGATTGGTCTGAAGGAGCCTTAATTGCCGATCGCGTCTAATGTTTTACTCGGAGAAGGCGTAGTCATCTTTCACGCCGCGCTGGTCAATCTTTACGGTTGCACCATTGGCGCGGAAACGAAGATCGGGGCGTTCGTTGAGATTCAGAAGAACGCCGTTGTCGGCGCTCGCTGCAAGATCTCATCACACACCTTTGTTTGCGAAGGAGTGAAGATTGAAGATGGAGTGTTCGTGGGCCACGGCGTCATGTTCACTAACGATCCCTATCCTCGTGCTGTGAACGAAGACGGCTCGCTGCAAACGGACTCCGATTGGAAAGTGATCGAAACCCACGTCAAACGCGGTGCTTCTATCGGCAGCAACGCAACGATTCTGCCTGGCCTCACGATCGGCGCAGGCGCGCTCGTCGGCGCCGGCGCAGTGGTAACCAGAGACGTTCCTGACTTTGCCATCGTCAGCGGCGTGCCGGCAAAAGTCACGGGCGATACGCGAACTTCAAAAGAGAAACCTCGCAATGAAGAAGGAGTCTCATGAGGAAATCAACTTTAGCCGGTATTGCATACTTGCTAACAGTGATCACCGTCTATGGCGTGGCTTTCGTGTTTCGCATAAGTGGCCTTGAATGGCAGATACCGGGCCCGGTTGCGCAATTAACATCTGCCCTCTTGCTCGCA
>JBGTLE010000063.1:0-4602 GCA_041744295.1 Pyrinomonadaceae bacterium
GTTTGCAGCATGATTGCGACAAGGTGCTCCGGCTGCATTACCCGCGTTTTGGTGCGTTGAAAACGAACGACCTTCGCCCGTTCGACTGCTTCCTCTAAAAGCGGATTGAAGACTGGAAGAAACTGAACTGGCCAACCTTCAATTTCTACTGCTTCACCTTGTGCTTTGTAGCCTAAGCTGGAAAGGTACTCATACAAGGGAGATAAGATATCCAGTCCGGCACCTTCCTCCGTAACGTGAAAAAAAATATCCAGGTCGTTTGTATTGATCGGCTCGATGTAGAATATTGCAGCGACCGCTCCTCCGATGGCGTATCGCTCAATCACGCCATCCTTCACCATTCTGTTTAGGACTCGGAGTGTCTTTTCCATCGACTATCCGGATTGTCTTAAGCTCGCGCCCGCATCCTGACGCTTAACTCTACGCTGTTCGCCTGACCGCATATCCTTGATCGAAACCTCGTGCTGACCTTTTTCGTCGTCACCCATCACCACCACAAAAGGGATCAGCCGCTCCGCAGCATACTTGAACTGCTTTCCCAGCTTGTCTGCTTCCGGATAAAGGTCAACCCGAAGACCGGCACTGCGCAACTCCTGCGCGAGCGCGAGCGAATCCGCGATGGACTCTTCGTTCCAGACGCTGACCATCACATCCGCCGGTGAACTCGCGAGTTCCGGTGGAAACATCTCGCGCTCCGTCATCACCACGATTATCCGCTCAAGTCCGAGCGAGAAGCCGCACGCCGGAAGGTCCTGTCCGAGAAACATCCCCACGAGATGATCGTATCGTCCGCCACCTCCCAGGCTGCCCGCCAAATCCTTGACGTTGATTTCGATAATTGCGCCAGTGTAGTAAGACAGACCGCGCGCCAGACTTGGATCGATCTTGAGCCGCTTGCCTATTCCTGCAGCTTCGGCAAACTTCATGATTGCTTGCAGCTCTTGCACTCCCCGCGCGCCTAACTCGTTGTCCCCGACGAATTCCACCAAGCGCCCCAGGATAGCGAGGTTTAAAGCTTCCTGCTTCTTCCCCGCCTCATCACCGACCGCGATTTCGGCAGCATGGTCCAGCGAATTCAAGGCACCGAAGAAATCCAGCAACGCCTTTCCAGATTCGACCGAGATACCGCGTTCAATAAACTCCCTCTCAATTCCTTCTCGTCCAATCTTGTCGAGCTTGTCCAACGCTACCAGCGTGGAGTCGTGTTTCTCGAGCGGCACTCCGGCGGCAATCAAGATTCCCGCCAGCGCCTGGCGATGGTTGATGCGAATAGCAAAATCTCGAAACCCCAACCTGGTTAGAGCTTCGCCTGCCGCAGCACAAATCTCTGCTTCCACCACCATCGAGCGCGAACCAAGAATATCGACGTCGCACTGGTAGAACTCTCGAAACCTACCGCGCGCTGGGCGGTCCGCACGCCAGACCGGCTGAATCTGATAGCGTTTGAAGAACTTCGGGAGCTTGTCTTTGTATTCCGCCACGACCCGCGCGAGCGGCACGGTCAAGTCGTAACGCAACGCGAGATCTGCTTCGCCGGTGCTCTCGTGAACGCCGCGTTTGAGAATCTTGAAAATTAGCTGATTACCCTCTTCGCCATACTTGCCGGTCAGCGTCTCGATGTTCTCAACCGCCGGCGTCTCTAACGGCTCGAACCCGTAGCGCTCGTAGACTTCCTTGATGATGCCGATGACGTGCTCGCGCCGCCGCACATCGGCGGGAAGAAAGTCGCGCATGCCGCGGGCCGGTTGGGTTTTAGGTTTGGACATTTGAGAGCTTGGTCTTTGGTCTTTTCTTGTGCTTTGTGCTTTGTGCTTTTTGCTTTTTGCTTTTTGCTTTTTGCTTTTTGCTTTTTGCTTTTTGCTTTGTGCTTTTAGTACTCGATACCTGGTTCTTAATGTCAACTATTTTCCACTGTGGCGCGCGGTCCACTACCAAGGTTCCAAAGTCCAAAGATCAAAGACCAAGTCCAGAGCCAAAGCACTAAGTTCTAAGTTCTCTTTCTTCCCGATACATCTTCGTGTACTCCACATAATTCTGCCAGAACACGTCGAGACCTTTCACTTCCGCCTCCGTTAGTGTGCGTTTCACTTTCGCCGGAATACCCATCACGAGCGAATGCGGTGGAATGATTGTTCCCGGCGAAACCAGCGCCCCCGCGGCAATGATCGAATAAGCCCCGATGCGCGCGTCGTCGAGGATTATCGATCCGATGCCGATCAGCGCCCCGCGCTCAACGTAACATCCGTGCAGGGTGACGCTGTGTCCGACCGTCACCTGATCTTCCAAAATCGTCGGATGCGAGTGGTGCCGAACGTGGATCACCGAGTTGTCCTGGATGTTCGTGCGGTTGCCGATGCGAATGAAATGCACGTCACCACGGACGACTGAGTTGAACCAAATAGAAGATTCTTCGCCCAGATGCACATCGCCAATCACATGCGCACTCTCTTCAACGAAAGCGGTTGAGTGTATCTGCGGGTGCGCCCCGCGAAATGGTCTAATCATTTCGAGAATACTAACACGGGACGAAAGTACTGAGTGCTGAGTACTGAGTTCCGAAATCGAAGACGTTGCGGCTCATTGTAGGGGCGGCACTCCGTGGCCGTTCCTCAGTTCCTTAAGGCGCCTTGGGAAATGTAACGAGGGGCGGCCACGGAGTGCCGCCCCTACAACCTCTTATTGACAGTCTGTAGACCACCATGAGAGATTGCGCGCGTGACTCGGCACTCCGAACGTAAAACACTCCAACTGATTCTGCTCGCGATGACACTGCTGACCATTATTGCCAGCGGTTGCGGTGGCTCTCTGTATAGAGTGAAGCCGGTCGCTGATCTGCCGCCAATGGCTGGCTCGGTTAAGTCTGCCAGCGCCGGCGGTATCACCATCCGCGTGGCGCCACTTTTATCTGACGAAGAAAGTCAGGATCTCTTCGAAGCCAACCTTCCGCTCAGTGGAGTCCTGCCCTTGCGCGTCGCTTTGAATTACGAGAACGATGTTCCCGTCGAGTTAAAGAAGGCGCGCGTAAAGCTGACAGACCATCAGGGCCGTGAGTGGAAAATGCTGGCTCCCAAACAGGCGGTCTCGCGGATACTCAAGGCGAATGGCGTCACTCTCTACAATCCTCACTCGCGCAAGCGCTTTGAGGAAGAGTTTGGTTCCTATGGCCTCGATCTAAAAGCGCCACTGACAACTGCGGATCGAAGCCGTCATGGCTTTCTGTTCTTCCAGTCACCCACAAAAGGTGCGGTGGAAAATCCCAGCGGTCTCACCTTGAAACTCGAACGAGTGCCGCACCCTCTTGAGTTGGTTTTGAACTAAAAAAAGGAATCGTTCGCAGGTAATCCCTTCATATGGCTTCGTCAGTAGTCGAAAGCCACATCCCCTCGGCCCAGGCGCCAATGTTCGTGCCCTTGCGCAACATCGCGCTAACGCTTTCCCTCACGATCGTCACCCTCGCGGCAACTGGTTATCTTTGGGCTGAAGTCGGCTACGAAATGCTGATCGTGGCGATGGGCTGGCCACACGTAATTCTCGGCTTCGCTTTCTACTTTGGCCGGGTTCTGCGTGGCGAGTCGAATTCACGTTTCTCATTTCTACTGCTGTCCCTCGTTACGATTGTCCTTTGGATTGTTCACTATCACTACGCAATCACCGGTTTGATATATCTATTCTTCCTCTATCACGCTTTTCGTGACGAGGTTTTCGTCTACTTGCAAACACGCGGGCGTCATCGTGGCAATCGAAATCTGTTCAGTATCGCCGGTCTCGGCCCATTGATTCTCTTAATGCTGTTGATTCCGCAACAGCAGGCTTTCCGGCAGGATCTGCGACGAATCGAATTCTCATCGCAACCAACTTTCTCCAGCAATGGCGGTTGGCGGTTGATCAGCTTCCGAACCGTGCCGAACTCACGCGGCCGCGATTTCTACTTCTATCTACAAGCACCGCGAACTGAAGGCTTGCGCGGCTTTGCCTCTCAAGGGACTGCTGCTGAGTCGCGTAGTGATGGCGAGCTCCTGGTAAACGATCTCTCCTGGCCGTCTGCGAAAGATCTTGTCTTTCAACCGAACTATGGCAGCAATGGAACTCCGCCCGCGGAACCCGATGAGACCGGCCACGTTCCAGTGTTGCTAACAGGCGGTCATCGCGTGGGCCAAACCTTCAGGGCCGAGGGCAACGACCTTTCGGGAATATGGTTCCGAATCGATCCCCTGGAAGATCAATCACAGAACACGCAGTTTGTTCTGCACCTGGCTTCGCCGCCGCTGCTGCCTTACCCATCCGGTTTGTCGACGCTGCGGCTGATCTTGATTGTCTTGTTGGCCGCGTTGGTTATATGGCGGCTGCTGCCACGGGCGGGTCACAACTCTCAACTCTGGATTTATATGCTGGTCCTGGCGGGTGCATTCGCCGTCACCCAGTCAGTATTGAAGAGTTCGGGAAATGCGGGCTATCCGTTTCCGCTGATCTTTCAGTTCGTGGTCGTCTATCACTACTGGAGCTGGTATGTTTTTTCCTACGACAAGCTGAAAGTGATGAGCAGGAGCAGTGGCACGTTCTCAACGATCAGTATCGGCTGGTATCAACGAGCGCTTGGATACC
>JBGTLE010000064.1:0-17476 GCA_041744295.1 Pyrinomonadaceae bacterium
TTCAAGAGAGTCTTCTGTGGAACCGACCCTGTCGCTTAGGGTTTCGGATTGCTGCCACAATTTTCATGGCACATTTTCCTGAGTTTGCTCGTAAAGACAATTGAGACTTATGCGCTGCTCAAAATGCGGAAACAACAATGACGAGGATGCCAGATTCTGCCGGAGATGCGGAACGGAGCGGGAGACTGTGATGCGAACTGGAACTTATACAACTCTGCAGCGGGCTACCGACAAGACGCCGGCTAATCCTTCTTACAAAGATCCTGACGAGTTGATCGGCAACGGCATCGGGAGTGTGATTATCGGTGACGGCTTTTTCATGGTGGCGGTTCTGCTGAGCGCGACGAACGCCCCGGTCAGCAGTCTCTTGTGGCTGTTGCTGCTGATTCCGGCATTTTTCTGTTTCGGCAAAGGCTTTGCGGATGTCCTGCATGCCAAACAGATTCGTCGCAGGCTTAAACTGCAGGAGTTGGATAGCGACTGCGCGAAAGCTGACTTGCCACCACCTCGCGCCTCCATCGCCGAACTCATCAAGGATTCGGGCGGGCTTATCGGAAATGCCGGAAACCTTGAGCGAGCCACTCGCGAACTTGAGTAGCTGCTCGTAGCGTCGGTGATCCCGGATCAAATAGTCGGCCCGGCGTTGGTTCATGTGGTAGACGGCTCAGTTGCTCGTGGTCTCCAGCTCGCCTCCGAACCCTGATTCGTACTCGGCGGCAAGCTGGCGTACGAGAGGATTGGGATCGTCTGTGGCTTTTGCCAACACCTCCAATGATGGACCAGGAGGGACAACTCAAAATCAATGATCACCGGTGATGCATCCAAAGCGCGCGTGTTGGCAGCTTTTATAGACCACCTGATTGCGTTCGCGCTGATGCTGTTCGTCGTCGCTCTCATCTCCGACAATCTGCCAGTGGTGAAAGCAGTACTCTTCTTTCTTGTCTATCTCACCTATTTCTTTCTGCTCGAGGCACTGTGGTCCCGCACGTTGGGCAAATTCTTTCAGGGACTCATGGTTCGCAAGCTCGACGGCAGTCGCCTGGATGGCAAGGCCGCATTGATCAGAAGCTTGCTGCGGATCGTCGAGGTCAATCCCCTGTTACTTGGCGGGCTACCTGCCGGCATCGCGATAATGTCGTCTAAGCAAAACCAGCGAATTGGTGATCTACTCGCCGGCACCGTAGTCGTGTCGGACAAGCTAAAGTGGGAGTCCGAGGTAACGCCGATCGAGGATCGCAAGGCGTCCCTTGCGGGCGAGAATGAATGAGTGCGGAGTCTAGTCACTGAGCCAAGGTAAGCGCGATGGCACAGCTGGCGCTCCGCTTCTTCAGCTTTACTATTTGGACGAATCTTTTCATGACGGCTTATTCTGTCGCTGCAACCGAGATCGGAATCACAAACTAACAATGTCAGATTGGGACCCCTACATTCTTGCGGACTACAAGTTCTACTTCGATCCGGAAACCGTCGTGCTGGACGTCGGCTGCGGTGAAGGCGACCAGATGAAAGAGATCGGCGCGGGCGGAAGCTCGGTGTTCGGCCTTGATCCTGACTTTTCTGCTTTGGTTCATTGCCGCAGCCAGGGCCTTTCAGTCTTGCGTGGGTCCGCTGAACAGGTGCCGGTAACGGATGCTTGCCTGGATGGCATTCTTTGCAAAGTCGTACTTCCCTACACGCGTGAAGAGCAGGTAATAAGTGAGTTTAGTCGGCTGCTGAAACCAGGAGGACGATGCCATCTCATCGGTCATGGAGCGGGCTACTACCTCAAATACCTTTTCCTGGCGACTACATGGAAATATCGCTTTCACGGTCTGCGCGTACTCCTCAACACTCCCGTCTGGCGAATTACGGGACGGCGCTTGCCGGGTTTTATGGGCGACACGATCTATCAATCTCGGCGGCGGCTCGCGAACTACTATGAAGCGAACGGACTCACTTTGGTGAAGGACACTCCGAGCAAGCGCTTCCTTGGTTTTCCCGTCTTTACTTATCAACTCATCGAGAAGGAGCGCTGAGAGATTGGGACATCTAATTCAACCAATCAAGTTTAAGAGTCTCACTGTCAGGAAGGTGGACCCTGTCCCCCGCTCTCTCATAGTCACTGACCTTCAAGTCAACCCATCAAGCTGGAGAGAACTGAGCTGGAGTAAGCGCTTTCTAAACTTGCAGCGGGGACAGCCACCTTCCTGACTGTGAGAGTTTCAGACGTGAAAGGTCGGCTGCCGGTAAGTGGTTGTGGAAGTAGAAGGGGACAGTGTCGACCCTTCGGCCCGCTTGCTTCGCTGTGACTCAAACCTCTACCATTAAGTATGTCTGAAACGCTGAACCTGGTTATCGTACTCCTCCTCG
This sequence comes from Pyrinomonadaceae bacterium, assembly GCA_041744295.1. GTDB lineage: Bacteria > Acidobacteriota > Blastocatellia > Pyrinomonadales > Pyrinomonadaceae > PSRF01. The sequence continues at coordinate 2,350 of JBGTLE010000064.1, forward strand.
TCCTCTCCAACGGTTTCTTTGTGGCCTCGGAGTTTGCGCTTGTCGGTGTCCGTCGCTCGCGCATCGCCACTCTCGCTGAGGCCGGCAACCAACGGGCGAAACTGCTGCTGGGATTGGTTGATAATCTCACCGCTTATATTTCCGCTACGCAGCTCGGGATCACGTTGTCTTCGCTGGCACTGGGATGGATTGGCGAACCGGCAGTCGCGCATCTGCTCGAGATGCCGTTGAAAGGTCGCGTGTCAGAGACGGTCCTGCACACCATCGCTTTCACCGTCGCTTTCAGCATTATCACTTTTCTGCACATTGTACTTGGTGAGTTGGCGCCAAAAACCATCGCCCTGGAACGCGCGGAGAAGACTGCTTTGGCGATCGCAGTGCCCATGCAGATCTTCTATAAGGTTTTCTATTATCCGATCCGGCTGCTCGATTGGGCGGGCACGCGGACGGTGCGCCTGTTCGGTCTGCACCCGTCAAGCGAACACGCATCAATCTACACCGAAGGCGAGTTGCGCCAGCTGATCGATATCTCTCATCACAGCGGGCATTTGAAGCAAGAGGAACGCGAGCTGATTAACAGCGTCTTCGAATTCTCCGACGCTGAAGTTCGCGAAGCCATGATTCCTCGTCCTTCCGTCGATGCTATTCCCGTAACGGCTACGCTGGAAGAGATCAAGAAAGCATTTCGCACTCTGGGCTATTCACGGCTGCCTGTTTATCGCCAGCGGGTTGATGACATAGTCGGCGTGCTGTTCAGGAGAGATCTGGAACCTTACCTCGAACACGCAAATACAGACAACTTCGACCTTGAGAAGATGCTGCACCCTCCTCAGTTCATTCCGGCGACTGCGCGGTTGGGCGCCGCGCTTCGACATATGCAGTCCTCGCGTGTCCATCTCTCAATCGTGATTGACGAACACGGCGGCATGGAAGGCATAGTCACGCTTGAAGACCTGCTGGAAGAGATCGTCGGTGAGATAAATGACGAGTACGATGAAGAAGTACGATCACAAATTCAGAAGGAAGCAGATGGCGCCTATCTATTGAGCGGCATGCTCTCAGTGCGCGATGCCAACCGCACGCTGAAACTTAAACTGCCTGAAGATGGAGGCTATACGACGCTCGCCGGATTTCTGTTGGCCCAGGCGGGCCGGCTGTTACAGGAAGGCGACATCGTCGAATACGAAGGCTTTCGCTTTAGAGCCGAACGAGTAGAAAAGCGCCGGATTCGTAGAATTAGGCTCACTCCTACCGATGAAAAGGGGCTGGCTGCGATGGCTCCGTTGCTACTTTTCATTGGCACGATTGTCGAACCGGTTCAGATTGCAGGCTTCCTGATCTAATACACCTGTTCGCGGGGCAGAAGTCAGTACCGTAACGCGCTAGCATCGGGTCAACGGTGGATAACAGACAACGATGAGTGGTGACGAATCGTTGACCCGACGCTTGCCGCGTTGCGGTACTGACTTATCCATCGCCGCGCAAACAGCGCACTCACTGATGATAGATACGCAAAGACTAAAACGCTTCTTCAAGCATCTGCGCTATCAGGTTCGTCGAGGGACCTTGCCATTCCGTCGCCGCGGATTCTCGTCCTTTAACGAAGAACAACTGCTGAACACCTACCTGCGCGAACTACTCCCTAAAAACCACAGTCGGACACTCGTCGATATTGGCGCTGGGGATGGACGAACAGGATCCAACTCGCTCGCGCTATTGAAGCAAGGATGGAAAGGTCTGGCAGTTGAATACGATGATCGCAAGTTTTCGAAGCTGCAGGATCTTTACCGGCGCTTGCCGAACGCAATCGCAAGTCAGAATCGAGTCACACCTGACAACGTCCTGGCCTTGCTTGCTGAATATCAAATTGAGAAACAGCCCACGATGCTAAGCCTGGATATCGACAGCTACGACTATCTCGTGCTCGAAAAGATCCTCAGCCAGTTTCGGCCCCGCCTCATCATTACTGAGATCAATGAGAAAATCCCACCGCCAATCAAGTTCATGGTCAACTACGATCCGGATTTCGTGCTGCGCGAACACTTTTTTGGGTACAGCATCGCGTGGTTGGAAGAGCTTTGCGCAAAGCACGGTTATGCACTCATTGACCTCGAATACAACAACGCTTTCCTCGCCCCGAAGGAGTTAGCCGGATCGCGCGCGTTGACTGCCGAGGCTGCTTATCGAAAGGGTTATCTGGAGCGTCGGGACCGCCGAGAGAAGTTTCATCGTAACGAGAACATGGAAGCGCTGCATTCACTGAGTCCCGAAGACGGCGTGAAATTTATCCGGCAGTTTTTCGCGCACGTTTCCGACAAGTACGATATTTCTATATGAGGCCGCAACATTCGTTGGAGGCACCGACGTGTCGGCGCTTTGGTTTTACTTCCCAATTGAATCAAACTGCAACTCTAGAAAGCGCTGACAAGTCAGCGCACTATCAAAGGCCCCACATTCGAAGCGATTAGCTTCACTACGGAGGAAATATGTCAGTAACGAGAATCAAGATTTACTACTGCGCTGTTTGACCAATCAAGCAAGCCATGGCTGCCCGGGTGGCGGCCCAGTTGCGAAAAGAGAACGGTGCCGAGGTAGAGATTTTGAGAGGCGGCCTTGGTGAGTTCAGTGTTTTCATTAATGAGCGAAAGGTCATCGACACCAATCGTCTCTGGTATCCGAGACCCAGGAAGATCCTGAAACAGGTGCAGACGTTGCTCGCGGAAACGTGAGTTGATGACAGAGGGACTTTCTGGTCTCTCGTTTTGATATTCATTGGGCTCATGCTCGTTTTTACCCGCGTACTGAGTTTACTCGCTCCGCTACCGGGGTAGCAGAGTGGTCAGCCAGCCGACAACTAACAACCGACTACGGCCTACGGACTGTCCCCCGGTCGAAACCCGTAACTCACCACCCTCGCGATTCTCCACTCCCCATCATTCTGCTTCCAGATGTGGACGAACCTACCGATTCCGTCCAGCGCTTCCGGTTTACCCTTCTGCGTTAGATAAAAGCGGTGCTCGCCGGTCTCCACCGCACCATAGTTACTAATCGGAAATACCGCCAGCGTTTCCGCAATCAGGTCCCTGCGCACCTTGTTATTCGGATCGCCGCACAAGCTCCGGCGCATCACGTTGACCGCGTTTCTTCCTGTCAGGATCAATCCGCCCTGCTCATGATAGAACTCGAGATCCGTGGTAAAGAAAGTCTCAACTGTCGAGAGGTCGCATTTGTTGAAGGCGTCAAAGAGCGCGCGATCCAGAGCCGCGATGCGCTCGTGCAACTCTTGCGATTTGGAACCCTTCTCAGGTGTTTGGCCATGAGCCCAGCTCGACAAGCAAAGAGATGCCAGGATCAGCAGTAACATTTTCTTTGGAAACAGAGGTGACTTGAACGGGATGATTACCCGAAAAATCGTTTTCATGGCTTGTTGACCTCAAGAAGATTGGATTCGGACGACCCCTCGATGAAGTAGTCAAACTAGTTAGACGATGAGGCCACAACATCGTTAACCAGTGCGGAGAGGGTATGGGTACACTTTGAGTACAGGCGTTTAGAGTTCAAACTTTAGTTTGCGTCGTTTGATAGCAAGATCCGCAGCCTAAAGGCTGAATTCTAAACGCCTGTACTCAAACTGCATCACTACCAGAGCGGCGCGCTTTTCAATGCCCGCCGGTTCAGGGTATTTTCTCTTATTGGAAGTCAGACGCTACCAGCGTGAAAAAGGGAGAGCAAGCAATGTGTCGTAACATCAAAACCCTGCATAATTTCAAACCACCTGCGACGGAAGAAGAGATACGAGCATCGTCGCTGCAGTTTGTAAGAAAGTTGAGCGGGTTCACGAAACCATCGAAAGCGAATGAACTGGCTTTCAATCGCGCGGTCGATCAAGTGACGGCGGCAGCAAACGAGCTACTGAGCTCGCTCGTGACTAACGCGCCTCCTCGCGATCGTGAAGTTGAAGCGTCGAAGGCTCGGGCGAGAAATGCGGAGCGTTACGGCGCTGCGGATGCAGCGGCGATAATGTCTTCATGAGTATGAAGTCGGCACCAACTCGCGGTCTCGGTTGGCTGGCAGTCAGTACCGAGCGGTGGGCATGGACTTCATGACACGAAGGTAGCCCAACATGAAAACTCTGATTCTGTTATTGCTCTTAGTGCTCGTCCCTGGCCTCAGCGAACCGGTCAGTGCTCAATCGGCGCAAAATCGCCGCACCAAACCTCGTCAGATCACGCTTCATATCTTCTTTACCAATCAAAAGCATCCCGACTTTGAGACGACCTGTGGCGCGGGGGAATTTGTTGAAAGAAGAGTGCCCGCAACGAGACGTGTGGCCGACGCGGCGTTAAGAACGCTGTTTGCCGGCCCAACGCCCGAAGAGACGGCGAAGGGTATGGAGAAGATTCCAAAACTCGGCGACTACTATCTCGGTGTTTCCATCAAGCGCGGCACGGCGATCGTCAATTTCCGGCGCGGTGCAGAAAAGCATCTCTACACCGGCGGCCCGGTCTGCATGCAGGAAACGGTATTGACGCCAATTGAGAAGACCCTGGTGAAGCTCGGTGGGATAAAGACGGTCCAGGTGGCGATCAATGGAAAGATCATTGAAGAGTGGGACGCGTGATCTGGGAGCGCGGACGGCCTCGTCCGCCACGATTGAGTTCCTCGAAGTGGGCTTAACTAGTATTGGGCGGAAGTTAAGATGCCAAGGATCTATCACATTACGACAGAGAATCGCTGGGCGAGAGCAGCAACAGAAGGCACATACGCTCCTGAAATGTTCCCCGTTGATGGCTTCATCCATTGCTCGAAGCGCGATCAAGTTATCCAGGTCGCGAACCAGCGTTTTCGCGGCGAGAACGGGTTAGTGCTCCTTTGTATCGACACGGAGAAGGCTCGCGCTGAGATCGTTTACGAAAACCTCGAAGGCGGCGAGGAACTCTTTCCGCATCTCTATGGGAGGTTGAACAACGATGCGGTAACGCAAGTTCTTAATTTCCACCCCGGACCTGATGGGTATTTTGCCTTACCTGACGAGATCGAATCGAATAGATGACTGCGCCAGTACTGATCGCACATTCGTCGCGCTCTTGAGAATCCAATATGCTGAAAACGTTTGATTGTCCGAAATGCGGCGCTCCGGTTTCATACGAAACTGAAGGACCGCTGGCGGCGCGAGGCACCGTCACTTGCCACTACTGCAACAGCTCCCTTTATCTGCCCGACCAGTTGCGCGGGCAGCCAGCGAGGATCGTGCCGACAAATATTCACGTCGACCATTCCAGCTTCACATCCGGAAAGTGGATCTGGCTGTTGCTGGGAATCCCCGCATTCGTAGTGCTCATCGTAATCCTGGGAATGGTCGGAGTACTCGCACCCTTATTTTACTCGGTTAAGCGCACCGCTCCGCCAGGCGTGAGTACTCCGGCGCCCTCTCGACCTATGATTCCGGCGCGTCCTGCCGAACAACCGAAGGGCGATGACTTCGCCCAGGTCGTATTTGCAGTTTGGGAGCGAAGGAATCGGTCCTGGCATGTTTACGGATGCGCGCAGTATTGCTGTCGACGGGACCGGAAAGATTTACGTGGGGGAGTACAACGGCGGCCGCATCCAGGTTTTCGACCCCAGCGGAAAATTCATTACGCAGTGGTACACGGAAGATCGGAGGATGCCGTTGCGCGGTCTGGCCGCCGACCGCAAAGGAACTGTCTATGTCGTGCAACGTGGCGTCATTCGACGATATGACGGAGAGACTGGAAACGCGCTTGGCGAAATGGGATATGGCGGAGGCAACGGCTTCGACGACATTGCGTGCGCGCCGGACGGCAGTTTGCTCGCCGCCTGGTATCGCAATCGTGACGACTTGATCAAGTTTGATTCCGGAGGTCGAGTGACAAGAACGATTAAAGCGGCGATCAGTTCTGCCAGTGGTGACGCTGAACTCAACACGCGCGTTGCGATCGATGGCGCCGGAAACATGTACGCACTCGGAACTTTCAACGAGGCAGTTTTTAAGTTCAGTCCTGATGGGAAATTTGTGAACCGCTTTGGTGGCAAGGGAGATCAAGCCGGACAGATCCGCGCCGCCAGCGCGATTGCGGTAGATGGCAAAGGCCGCGTTTTCGTGAGTGACTTCAAAGGAATTCAAGTATTCGATTCGAATGGCCGTTTCCTGAGGGTGTTCAAAAATAAGGGTTCGGCATCTGGAATGATCTTCAATGATCAGGGCGAACTGTTCGTCGCGGCGCGGGAGCAGGTGTTCAGGTACCGGCTCAAGGACGAGTGACGTTGGATTGTGGGGGCGTCACTCTGTGGCGGCGCCTCGTTTTCCCTCGGGCTTTTCACCTACCAAACATCGTCTTCTGCTCGAGTAAGATCACGTAAGGAGGGGGCGGCCACGGGAGTGCCGCCCCTACAACATTTCGTGCAGCCGTTTCTCTAAAAATCGCCGCTCGCTTTCATTGGTTACCAACTCGAGCGCTCGGTTGTAACTCTCCGCAGCTCCTGTCTTATCTCCAAGCCGCCGCAGCAGATCGGCGCGCGCCGCATGCAGCAAAAGATACTCGGCGAGTTCATCCGTAAGCGCATCGATGATGCTTAGCCCTTCCTTTGGCCCATCAACCATCGCGATCGCCACGGCCCGATTCAACGAAACAATCGGCGAGGGATCTGCCAACCTCAGAAGGTCGTACAGCCTGACGATCTCCCGCCAGTTGGTTTCATCTGCTTGCTTCGCAAGGCAATGCTGTGCGGCAATGGCGGCCTGAAAGGCGAAAGGCCCAGCGCCAGTCGCCAGGGCTTCATCGACAAGCGGCAATGCCTCTCTGATTTGCCCGTGATTCCAGCGCGTCCGATCCTGCTCTTCCAGCACCACGATGTCGCCGTTTTGATCGAGACGGGCTTCGCGCCGAGAGTCGTGTAGCAACATTAGTGCGACCAGCGCCGTCACTTCCGAAGGCGGTGGCGATGGCAGCAAGAGCCTGATCAGCCGAGCCAGTCGAATTCCTTCGGCACACAAATCAGTTCTCACCAGCGATTCACCTTGCGTTGCCGCGTAGCCTTCATTAAAAATTAGGTAAATGACTGTCAATACCGCGTCGAGTCGAGTGGGCATCTCGCTCATGCTCGGTACCAGATAGGGTATGCCGGCATCGCGGATCTTCCGCTTCGCGCGCACGAGTCGTTGCGCCATCGTTGCTGGTGGAACCAGGAAAGCGCGCGCAATCTCATCCGTCTGAAGTCCGCCGAGAGTGCGAAGTGTCAAAGCGATCTGCACTTCAGGGGCAAGCGCAGGATGGCAACAAGTAAAAATCAATCTTAGGCGATCGTCTGGAATCTCGCTGTTATCGAGATCCAGATAATCAGGCTCGACAGACGTTGGAACCATCCCCGACGCAATATGAGTTTCCATCTTCTCCTGGAAACGTGTGCGGCGGCGCAAACGGTCGATCGCTTTATGACGAGCTGTTTGAATGATCCAAGCCCGCGGAGAATCAGGGATACCATCGGTGCGCCATTGGTTTACCGCGACCGTGAATGCTTCCTGGGCTGCTTCTTCCGCAACGTCGAAGTCGCCGACCAGGCGAATCAGCGAAGCAACAATTCTTCCCCAATCCGAGTGGTAAACGGCATCAACGGCCGCATTTGCGTTCTGAAGCATGACGGATGATAAGAAACTAAAGGCGATGTGTCGATCCGGGCATTCGCCGTTCGATTAACAGTAGGAGACGTTAAAATGAAATACATGTTGCTGGTTTACCTCGACGAGGCAGTACTGAGCGATGTCGAACGCGATCATTGTTATGTTGAATCTGCCCGCTTCGCGCAAGAGCTCAACACAAGTGGCAAGTATCTCGATGCCAGTCCGCTACATCCGGTGGCAACGGCAACCAGCGTGCGAGTGAGAGATGGCAAGCGCGTGGTGACTGACGGTCCGTTCGCAGAGACTCGCGAACAACTCGGCGGCTACTACTTGATTGAAGCCGCCGACCTCGACGAAGCGATCCGCATTGCTGAAAGAATTCCACCAGCAAGATTCGGCACGGTGGAGATTAGACCAGTGATGGAAATCAGCGGTCTGCCGAACGAGTAGGACTTTGTGCTTTGGACTTTGTGCTTTGGACTTTGTGCTTTGGACTTTGTGCTTTGGACTTTGTGCTTTGTTCTTTGGTCTTTGCACTTCTCAGGAACGGCAACTCTGTGATTCTCGACGACTTGGGAGGGAAGAATCAAAGACCAAAGACCCAAGACCAAAGACCAATTTCTTAAGGAGCATCGATGAAATACATCCTGCTAATTCATCACGAAGAAGTTATAGCCGAGAACGAACGCCGCGAGTTGCTAGAAGAATCAGTCCAGCTCGCGAACTACTTGCATGGTAAGCGACAGTATCTCGACGCTGCTCCGCTGGAACCGTCGTCTGCTACAACTAGCGTCAAGGTGCGTGATGGAAAGCGGATTGTGACGGACGGCCCCTTCGCCGAGACGCGTGAGCAGATTGGCGGCTATTTTATGATCGACGCCAAGGACCGCGAGGAGGCGATCGATATAGCCGGCAGGATTCCGGGGGCCAGAATTGGAACCGTGGAGGTCCGTCTGGTCCGGATAGTCGAGGGGCTTCCGAGTTAATTTAGATCAGGATCTGGATAGCCACAGCTGGGAACTCAGGTATATGGATCCAAACGCTGTGAATCAAAACTGAGGAATGCCATGAAGAAACAAACCGCTGTGTCCAAAGTCGACAGCAACAGTGAACGAGTGGCGTCTATTGATGCTTATATCGCGGCGGCGCCGGCCGAAGCGCGCGCAACGCTGGAGAAACTTCGCAAAACCATCAGGGCTGCCGCGCCCAACGCCGAGGAAGCTATTAGTTATCAGATACCGACATTTAAGCTTCGGCGACCACTAGTTGCGTTCGCAGCGTTTAAGAACCACTGCAGTTTCTTTCCCATGAGCTATGCAGTCATCAAGGCCCACAAGGACGAACTCGCACCCTACGAGACATCGAAAGGAACCATTCGTTTTCCGCCTGACAGGCCGCTTCCCGCGAAGCTCGTGACGAAAATGGTGAAGGCGCGGATTGCGGAATTAGCGGCAAGCAAACAGTAGAGAGCAAACAGCGGACAGCAAACAGCAAACAGCCAGCGGGTTGGCAGGTGCTTTCCTCAAGATCTCTCATGCGCTATGCATTCGCGACAAATGCAGAACCCGAGTTAGTTAACTCGCCCTGCTCGTTCTGGCTGTTTGCTGTCCGCTGTTTGCTCACTTTGCGGAAAGTACCTTCCAACTCGCTGGCTGTTTGCTGTTTGCTGTCTGCTGTTTGCTCACTCCGCTGTTTGCTGTCTCTTGCATTTGCGACGAATACAGAACCTGAGTTAGCTAACTCGCCCAACTCGTTCTGGCTGTTTGCTGTTAGCTGTTTGCTGTTATCTGTAGTGCAAGTTTTTCCAACCACTCACGTTCTAACTCCGGTCTTCTCGCTTTCGACACACACCAAACGGAAGAAATCAACTCTCCCAAACGTCAAAATACCAGACCAATGGAGAGCAAATATGGAAAGCGAACAAATCGCCGAGCTGTTCAACGTGCGCTCGCACAACCCTTCGTTCTTTAGCGTACAAAATGCGACCGGGCGCCAACAGGAGATCCTGGATTTCTGCATACCCGTCAATCTGCACTTCCCGCCCCCCGAACTTGTATCAATGATCCACAGCGACCTCGATAAGATACTCAGATACTATCCTGACTATGCCGACGTCCATCAGCAGCACCTCAGCGAGTTGACCGGCACCGCGAGGAACTCGATCGTGGCCGCGAACGGTTCGACAGAAATCATCACTCAGATTTGCCAGCACGCTGCCGGACCCATTCTCACTTCTGTGCCGACGTTCAGCCGCTGGACCGATCTCCCTGAAGAACTACAAGCCTCGCTGCACACGATTCAGCGGCAACGTAAGAACTCGTTCCGTCTCGAGGTGGACGAGATAGTCACCCGAGTTCGCGAAGTTAGGGCGCAAACATTGATCATCTCAAATCCCAATAACCCGACGGGCGCGGGACTCACGCTCGCTGAGATAACCGCAGTTGCTAACAAGCTGGCCGACCTTTCTACGATAGTGATCGATGAATCGTTTATCGACTTCTCACGCCTGCAAAGCGCGGCATCGTTAGCAACCCGACTCGAGAACTTGATTGTGATTAAGAGTCTTGGGAAGTCCCTCGGTTGGCACGGCGTGCGGTTGGGATATGCGGTCGCGAGTCCTGATCGTGCCCAAGCCATGCGCAATCGACTTCCCTTCTGGAACATCAACGGGCTGGCAGCCTATGTGCTTAAGAACGTAGCCAAGTTTCAGAAACAGTACGAGAAAAGCTTTGAGCAGGCTGCACAGGACAGAGATTACCTGGCGGAGCAGCTGGCCAATGTGCCCGGACTCACTGTATTTCCTTCACACGCAAACTTTCTTTACGTTGAACTACCGGAAGGCACATCCGGACGCGCGCTTCGTAATCGATTGCTGAAGAAATACGGCGTGATGGTTCGAGAGTGCAGCAACAAGCTTGGGTCGAGCGAACAATACCTGCGAATTGCGGTGCAACGACAAGCGGCGGTAGACGTGCTGATTCTGGCGCTGCGGGATGAGATCCACTGACTGGAGCATATCTGTGTAACCAAAGGTCATTTCTTGTCTTCCAGCGAGGCGTTGTCACATGACTTCATACTTTCAAGAATCACACTCAATTTCCGAAACGGCTTTGCCGCCGCCTCACATCCGGCCGCGAAGCCGCAAATGCGCCTGAACCTTTGGTTGCGGCTACAAGCGGCCCTGTGTAGTGCCGCTGTCTTTCCTGATCAACCGCGCTGAGAGTAAAGTCCACAAATGATTGTTCACCTCGTTGACGGAACCTACGAGTTGTTTCGTCACTTCTACGGCATCCGCCGCTTCAAGAAAACCGATCCCCCGCTCGGCGCCGTGGCAGGCGTTCTCAGCACCGTCGTCAAGATGATCGAAGACGGAGCGACCCATATCGGAGTCGCGACTGATCACGTGATTGAGTCGTTTCGCAATGGTCTGTGGCCGGGATACAAGACGGGGGCTGGGATTGAACCGGCTTTGCTGGCCCAGTTCCCCCCGCTCGAGGAAGCGCTAACGGCTATGGGAGTCACGGTGTGGCCCATGGTGGAACTTGAAGCTGATGACGCGCTCGCATCCGCAGCACACCTTGCGGACCAGGATAAGCAGGTTGAGAAAGTTTGCATCTGGACTCCGGACAAAGATCTCGCGCAGTGTGTAGTCGGTGATCGCGTCGTGCAGATCGATCGGCGAAGCGGGCAGATCAGGGATGCCGAACTTATTCGCGCAAAGTTTGGCGTGGGGCCCACATTCATTCCCGACTATCTCGCGCTGGTAGGAGACGCGGCGGATGGTTATCCGGGAATTCCAGGCCTGGGAGCCAAGACTGCGGCCTCGCTGATAAACCGTTACGGTTACATCGAGCAGTTTCCGGACGAGGTATTAGCCGAGAAATTGGAACTGGCACTGCTCTTTAAAGATTTGGCAACTTTACGAATCGATGCCCCACTCTTTCAGGATGTAGAGGAATTACGATGGAGTAAAGCAACCGCCGGCTTTGGTTCATGGACGAAGAAGATCGGAAACGCTAGCTTGGCGAAGAGAGTGAAGGACCTAAACAATCGTTCAGACAATTAGCGAGCCCAACGTTCCAGTTAACCTATCAAGTTCAAGAGTCTCACTGTCAGGAAGGCGGCCCCTGTCCCCGCTCGTTCATAGCCACTCAGCGTCAAGTCAAGCAATCAAGTCTGAAAGCCTCACTGTCAGGAAGGTGGACCCTGTCCCCGCTCTTTACACCTTCGGTGTAAGGAGCGGGAACACGGACCGCTTCCAACTGTGAGACTGTGCATCAGCATCCTTGATCCTAAGACTTCGAGGTTTTTCAGCACAGCGTTGGCGACAACCTGCTGACTTCACCCCCAAACACGAGAAAGCCTGCGATGAAGTAATCCATCGCAGGCTTTTATTCGATCTCAGTTCATTAAGAACTAAGAGTTAGTAACGCGAGCCGCCGTTGCGACCGCCGCCACCGCCGCCAGCACGATTCTCTCGTGGTTTGGCCTCGTTGACGTTGAGCGCTCGGCCCCCGACTTCCTTGCCGTTGAACTGCTGAATGGCAGCTGCGCCTTCTTCCTTCGAAGACATTTCGACAAAGCCAAAGCCGCGCGAGCGACCGGTTTCGCGATCTTCGATCAGTGAGACGCTTTCAACAGTACCCGCTTCCGCGAACAGTGTTTGGAGATCCTCGCTTGATGTTTCAAACGCGAGATTACCGACATAAAGTTTCATAGTCATAATTTAACTTACCTTTTTCCCAGTTGGGAGTTAACAGAAGCAGCATGCGGAACATGGTAGCTTCCCAATTTGCTAAGGACGTTGGGATTTACATCTCCATGCCGCCGGGCAAAGCCCGTGGCTTATCTTCCTGTAGCTCAGAAATGAGGGCCTCGGTTGTCAGCATTAAGCCCGCGATTGATGCAGCGTTTTGTAACGCGCAGCGCGTGACTTTTGCGGGATCGATAATCCCCGCGGCAACCAAATCCTCAAAGTTGTCAGTGGCGGCGTTGTAGCCAAAGTTGGCGTCTTTATTAGCGCGCACTTTCTCTACAATCACTGCCCCTTCCTGGCCGGCATTCTGCACGATCTGACGCAATGGCTCTTCAAGAGCACGCTTCACAATCGTGACACCGATTTGCTCATCAGCGTCGCCGGTGGTTTCACCGTCTTCGTTAGTTTCGAAGACTTTGAACTTATCCAAAGCTTTTGCGGCCCGGATCAGCGCTACTCCGCCGCCAGCCACAATGCCTTCTTCAACAGCCGCGCGGGTTGCGTTCATCGCATCCTCAACGCGCGCTTTCTTTTCCTTCAATTCAGTTTCTGTCGCCGCGCCTACGCGAATTACCGCGACGCCGCCGACCAGCTTTGCGAGCCGCTCCTGCATTTTCTCGCGATCGTAGTCTGACGTGCTCTCTTCAATCTGGGCCTTCAGCGTTTTTACACGGGCCTTCAGATCGTCTGTGTTGCCGCCACCATCGATGATGGTCGTGTTGTCCTTATTGACCGTTACTCTCTTGGCGCGACCGAGGTCCTCGAGCTTCACGTTCTCGAGCTTAATGCCGAGGTCTTCGCTGATTACCTTGCCGCCGGTCAGAATCGCGATGTCCTGCAACAGTTCCTTCCGACGATCGCCAAACCCCGGCGCTTTCACAGCCGCCACATTGATCGTGCCGCGCAACTTGTTGACAACCAGCGTCGCGAGGGCTTCTCCCTCAACATCTTCCGCGATAATCAGAATAGGCTTGCCGGCCTTTGCCACCTGCTCCAGCAGGGGCAGGAGGTCTCGCATCGACGAGATTTTCTTCTCGTTTAAGAGGACAACCGGGTTCTCAAGTTCGGCTTCCATCTTGTCGGCGTCGGTAATGAAGTACGGCGAGAGATAGCCACGATCAAACTGCATACCTTCGACGAACTCGAGTTCCGTCTCGGTAGTCTTTGCATCTTCAACAGTAATCACGCCGTCCTTACCAACCTTGGCCATCGCCTCGGCAATCAGTTCGCCGATGGCAGCGTCACCATTCGCGGAGATCGTGCCGACTTGCGCGATCATGTCGCCCGCAACAGGCTTGGACAATTTCTTGATTGCGGCAGTCGCGCGCTCGACAGCTTTGTCGATGCCGCGTTTCAAAGCCATCGGGTTTGCGCCGGCAGCAACAGTCTTCACGCCTTCGCGGTAGATTGCCTGGGCCAGCACGGTGGCGGTGGTGGTACCGTCGCCGGCAACGTCGCTGGTCTTGGAAGCGACCTCGCGCACCATCTGGGCGCCCATATTCTCGAGCGGATCCTTGAGGTCGATCTCTTTCGCTACGGTCACACCGTCTTTGGTGATCGTCGGGCTGCCATATGATCTACCTAGAACGACGTTGCGTCCTTTGGGACCAAGAGTGATCTTCACCGCGTCTGCAAGTTGATTGACGCCGCGCAGAATTGCCGCCCGAGATTCTTCACCATGAACTATTTGCTTTGCCATTAATTTATCTTCTCCAACTGGAAACTATCGTTAACACTTCCGACAGACCCGTTTGCGTGACGGGGGGAAAGCGACAGGTAACAGATCAGACGCCAGTCGCGTCACAATTAGGTGTTTCTTCTGGGCACCCTTACCTGTCACTTGTCACGTTTCTTACTTCTTCTTCCCGCCGATTGCGGCGCCCGCGCGGGTGATGATTCCCAGAATCTCGTCCTCGCGCATGATCAGCAACTCTTCACCATCGATCTTGATCTCCGAGCTGCTGTACTTGCCAAACAAAACTCGGTCGCCCTTCTTTACGTCGAGGGGCTGGCGCGTTCCGTCTTCCCGGTATTTTCCTTCGCCGGCGGCGATTACTTCGCCTTCCTGCGGTTTTTCCTTGGCACTGTCGGGAATGATGATACCGCCGCGAATCTGTTCGCCTTCCTCAATGCGCTTCACGATGACGCGGTCATTTAAGGGTGTGATATTTGTCGTCATAATCTCGTTAACTTCCTTTATTTTACATACCTACTGCACAATCCTGATGCTCAATGGCGATACGTTGGTCTTCCGGTTTATGCCCGGCGGCGCGCAATTGATTGCACGCTTAGCGCGACGCAGCAACGTACTGTCAAGAGACTGATGCAGAATGTAATCTTGACTTTGCTTAGTAGGTGAGCTGTGGATTTATCAGGTGATCTGGATGATCCCAGAGGAGCTGAGAGCGGAGTAAGCTGAACTCGGTTCGACACCCACCCTACGGTAATGGTGGGGATAAGTCAATGCGAGTCGGGACAGCGTCATTTATCAGTGATCATTGGACAGTGATCATTTGCCATTCCAGACTCTACTCCGAAATGGTCCGTGGCGATGCACTGTAGATCATCGGCGACGGCCGATCGCGATCTACCGATCTACGGTAACGAGAAGCAGCAGCATTTGGTACTACTGGCTCAACTCTGGCGACAGGTTCGATCTTCGCCCGCACTCGAAACGGTGAAACGACAGCGCCGACAATTATCCGTGACGTCGTCTTCGGATAGTGAACCAG
>JBGTLE010000065.1:0-47578 GCA_041744295.1 Pyrinomonadaceae bacterium
AAAAGGCGCAAGCAGCGCGAGGGGAAACAGCGGCAACAACGCGAGCAGATAAATCAGAATTGAGCGCCGGCCGAGAAAGTTCTTCTCAAGCTCGAGACGAAAGATGGCGCGGATCTGACGGAGCCACAGCGCCCAGGGGAGTGATTGCCGTTGCGTGTCAGGGGCGAGATTTTCTGCAGTTGAACTCATGGCTGCCTTTCAAAGTGAAGTCAGTACCGTAACGCGCAAGCGTCGGGTCGCGGAGTCGCGTCGAGTCCTATCCTCTGCACGGTTGACCCGACGCTACCGCGTGATGGTACTGACCTCACTTGTAGCCAGTCACCCGTCACTCCTCACTCGCTTCCAATCAAATACTGATAGACCGCACTCAAGTCGTCGTCCACCGGCGCAACCGTCTCAATTTTGATCTCGCCCTCGGCCACGACGCGATTCAAAAGCAGATAGAAACGATCGGCGTCACGCGTCTTGATAAACAGACCGCGACGATCATCGTGTAGACGTGCTTCGACGACGTGGTTCTGCGCAAACACCTGGGCGGCGAGTAGCGCAGGCTTGTCACAACGAATGAAGATCTGCATCGGATGCTCTTCCATCTCATCGCGCACGCCGTGAATATTTCCTTCGGCCAGAATATAGCCATTGTTAATGAGGACGACGCGGTCGGACATCATGTCGACTTCGTGCAGGATGTGGCTGGAGATAATCAGGTGCAGGCCATCCGCGGCCAGCTTTCGGAACAGCGCGATCGTTTCTGCGCGCACCATCGGATCCAGCCCATTCAGCGGTTCGTCCAGGATCATTACGTCCGGTTGGTGAGCAATCGCCTGGGCCAATCGAATGCGCTGTCGCATCCCTTTGCTGTAGGCAGCCACCTTGCGATCCGCGGCGTCGAGTAGATTAACGCGTTCGAGGGCGATGGTCGCGAACTCGTCGGCCTTCCGACGTTCATGACCATGAACCAACAGGAAGGAGCGGACGAACTCGCGCCCGGTAAGACCGCGTGGAAACGAATCGAACTGCGTGCAATATCCGAGCTTCCTAAAAAGTCGTTCCGGTTGATCCGTCGGGATTCCAAGTACGGTTATCGTGCCGCGTGTTGGCCGCAACAATCCTGTCATCAGATTCATCAAAGTCGACTTGCCGGCGCCGTTCGGACCAACCATGCTGGTGATGCCGGGCGCGATCTGCAAGTTGACCCGATTCACCCCGAGTATCTCGCCGTAAAACTTCGAGACATCATCGAAGATGATCATTGTTGCTGAATCTATTTGTTCGGATTTCATAGTGGGGATCTTGGTCTTTGTGCTTTGTGCTTTGTACTTAGTACTTTGTACTTAGTGCTTTGTGCTGGCTGTCTGCTGTTTGCTGTCTGCTGTTTGCTGTCTGCTGTTCGCTGTTCGCTGTCTGCTGTTTGCTGTTTGCTAACTAACAACCTCATACGCCTTCACCTTGCGAGAAAGCAGCGCTAAACAGATCAAGCAAACCAATGCCAACATTCCCCACGAAGCCCAAAGCGGCGGTTCACTCATCACCACTTCGCGAATTACTTCCCCATCAAAGCCAGTAAGCGCTGCTCGCCCGGTCGTCTGAACAAAAGTGCCGAACAGTCCCGAGGTAACGTTTCTAATCAGCCCGCCCAAACTGATTAGGTTTCCCCAGCGCGTCATAAAAAGAGTGTTCAGCACCTCGCCAAACACGGACGGAATAAAAAAGATGCCGAGCAGCGCCGCGCTGGCAACAACTCGCCACTTCACGAGCGCTGAAATGGCCTGCGAAAGCAACGCCAACAATAGAATCCAAACTCCACCCCCTATGACGATCGCGTTAGCAATCCACAGGTTGCTGACAAACCAACTCCAACCTTCGAGATACGACTGGAAAAGAAAGAGCAGCAACTGTGGAATCCACGTCATGGACGAGAGCAGAATCAACAGCACCGACATTTTTCCGGCGACGTACTCCGCGCGCGAAAACGGACGGCACAGATAGAGCGGCAAGGCGTTGTTCCGCAAATCACGAGACACTAAAGGCGGCCCCACCAACAGAGCCACGAAGAACGCAAAGCCACCCTGCAGGTTCACAAAGAACTGAAAGAAGGTCGCATCGATAGGCAACAACTCCCTGACATTCACTTTCATCAGGGCCAGCGCATTCACGTTGTGATGGAGGTAGATCAGGACCGCTTCGACAAGTAAGGGGATGAAACAGATCGCAAAGAAAGCCGTGAACAGTTTTGACTTGAACACGTCGCGAAAGGCGTGGCGCGGAATGATTAGAAAGCGACTCCAGTCGGGAGTCAGCGCGCCCGTGTAGCGTTTGTAGGTGTGCTCATAAACCGCCATGGCCGTTCTCCATTGCTTTCAGGAAGATGTCTTCCAGAGAATCTCGCTTGAAGTCCATCCTTCTGATTTGCACATCGTGCTGCGCGGCAATCCGGTAGATGTCGCGTACCTCGACATCTTCGCGCAGGACTATCTTCACGCGGCTATCGGTCGTCAACGCGTACTCGCAACCCAGTTCAGCAATCGCGCGACCGAATGCCGGTTGATCGCCGCGAGTTTCCAGCACCAGAAACTGCCGGTTGGCCTTCCGCTCTTCCTCCAGATTGCAATAGACGGCAATCTGTCCGTCCTTAAGAATCAGGATCTCTTCACAGCATTCTTCCACGTCCCGCAGTAAATGAGACGAGAGGACAATGTGCGCTTGTCCGCTATCGCGAATCTCGCGAATCAGGCGAATCATTCTCTGTCGCGCCGGAGGATCCAGCCCGTTCGTAGGCTCATCGAGAAAAATCAAACGCGGGCCATGCACGATTGCCTGCGCCAGTTTTGCAAGCTGCTTCATGCCCAGCGAATAGGTGTCGAGATTTCGATAACGCGCTTCGCCAAGGCCCACGTAAAAGAGCGCCTCGTGTGCGCGTTCGAGCGCGGCTTCGGAGGGAAGACCCGACAGCTCGGCCATCAACCGCACGAGGTGCACCGCGCTCATCTTCGCGATGAACGAGTCGCGTTCAGGCATGTAGCCTACGACCTGGCGAATCTCTTTTGCGTCGGTAATGATGTCGCGACCGAAGATGTGCGCCGTGCCTGACGAAGGTGCGTGGAAACCAAGCAGGGTGTGAATGAGCGTAGTCTTGCCGGCGCCGTTGGGACCGAGCAGTCCGATGGCGCGTCCGCGCAGTTCACCCTGCAATCCTTTTAGGATCGGCCGGCCGCCGAACTTCACACTGAGTTCGTTCAGGTCGATGACCGGAGCGAAGTTAGCCGAGTTGGGAAGGCTTGTTTGAGATTGAAGCGTTGCCGCTGCTGCCATGCTGGTTACTTATATCGTCCTGTCTCGATAACTCCAAACAAATCCCAGACCGAAAGCAGTACCCATTAAAACGAATGCACCGATGAATGCAAACGCTTCCGTCGCTACCAAAGTTCTACCGATTGCTAAAATTCCGATCAGAAAAACTGGGAGGTTCAGCACGAGGGCAGAGACGAGTGGGAAAACCAGCATGGGTTTGCAACCGCCAAGACGATTTCGCAACCAGAACAATGAGGGAGCATAGGCAAGTGAGAAGACCAGCGCCGAGACCAGCAACGACCTGACGGTCGCGCCTCTGATATCTGCAGCACTGAGGCTCGCGCCCTCCACCAGGAAGAACACGAGCAGGATTACTGAAAGCCCGAGTAACCAGGAGCCGAGAGAGATCGAGATGAGCTTCATGAGAGAACTTCAACGCAGAGACAGGATTACAAGATTCGCAGGATTAACAGGTTCTGAAGAAGTTATCGTTCGTGCTAACTCGTTCGCGACTATTTCGAACGCGTTCATCGCTGCGGAGTAATTTCCTCCGCAGTTCCAATCCATTTGTTAATCCTGGTAATCTTGTTAATCCTGTACTCATTTGATCGCCGCTTGCACGGGTTGAGGACTATTGGCGCGCAGATACTTCTCAGACTCGTATCATAGCCTTCTTCCTTTCCGTTGAATCAAGCATCCGTGAAGTGTGCGGAGCCTTTGGGGTGCGCCGACTTCGGGCGCTTTAATACCTCGGAACGAAGCCCTCCCTCATGGTCGGGCTACTGCCCCGAATCAATCACCTTTCCAAAGCGGTGTCGCGCTGCGCTGGCACACTCCAAACGCAGCGCTTCCCCGCAATGGTTAATTAGCCCCGCCCTTACCTTTCATTCCTTGCTGCAGAATGTGCTGAATCTGAAGTGCATTCGGCACACCCAACAACGTGGCTGGACTTAGACCAAACGGTCCACCTTCCGTGTTCGCGGCAAACGTGATGCTGTCACCCTGCGCATAAGCATAGGCGAGCGTTGGCGGCATGTCCGCAGCCAGTGACTTGATTGCTTCCTGATGCTCCTTGCCCAGCTTGCCGGCAGTGCTGGCGATACGATCCGCAAACGGCTGCACCAATGGTCCAAGGTTGTGATAGAAGACGGCCGAGAAGTTTGCATTGCCATCGGCAGGCAAACCGGCTGTAAACTTCGCCGAACGCAACAGCGAGTAACCCTGCTCCTGCGATCTCACTGCCCGCTCAACCAGCGCGCGGCTGGGACCAACAATCATGTAGCCATTGACGAAGGTGTAATTTACTTCGACACCAAAGTCGGCCGAACGCAAAGTGTAGTAAGCACGGGATCCGATTTCACCCCGCTCCCAAACCAAACCAGCTTTGCTGAAACGTGCGGCTTCCTTGTTGATTTCACCGACAACCTTTTCCAACGCAGCCTGCAGATGTTCAGGGTCGTTCACTTCGAACACCATCTTCCACGAAGGCGTCGGCAAAATCGGACCGTCGATGGCAAAGGCAAACTCTCCACCCAGCGGAGCGGCGATGTCTCGGCGCACGTCAATGCCGCGCTCGGCTTGCAGCTTGTCGAGGTTCTTACGGAGATCCGGTGAGACCGTTTCGACTAGTCCCAGCAGGTCGTCAACCAGCGATCCCGGATCTTTAACAACGAATCCGGCCACAATGTTTGCATCAGGCGAGATGTATTCGAGCGAACCCATCGGGGCCGGCGCTGCCAGCCACGAAGGGATTCCACGCTGCGTTTCGTTGAACGAGAGAGCGGCTTCGGTGTGTGTCTTACCATTCGTTTCTTTCTGATCGAGCACGAAATATTTCATGCTCAACACACCCAGTTTCTTTAATGCTTCCTCATGCTGAGCACCGTGTTTTTCTTTGGTTCTGTCGGCCCTGGTCTCCTCAAGAATGCGCTCGAGATTCGCCGCCACGACCAGGCCGGCGCCCTGTTGATAAACCTGCGCAATACGCCCATGGAAAGGCGTCGCCGTAAAGCTGCTCCGTCCACCTTGCTGCACGACACTAGCCAGGCTCTGCAACTGCTCGAAACGGGGGCTCGCCGCGAAAAGACCGTTGCTGATCCACACGTAAAGCGTTTTGTCATGCTTACCCTCAGTCGCGGTAACGGCCGCAGCCCTCAGTGGATCCTCAACGAAGTGAATCGGTGCTTTTCCCTGTCCGCCATACTTGGCAATCTGCTGTTCAAGGAACGGACGGAAACCTTCCGAGTTCTTTAGTTCTGCCAACACCAGTGGCGCCTCGGGATCACCTTTCTGATCCATGGAAACCGAGACAGCGATCTCATCACCGAGGTATTCGCCGAACTCTTTCACAGTCTCCATCACCTGGTTCAGGTCCGGACCTTTGCGGGAATGTTGTTTTTCCCACCAATCACGCAAGGCTGCATTCTGGCCGATGCGCTCCTGCATAATCCGGTGCGACTCGGTAATCGTTGACGTCAGATTTGGTAAGGCAGCGTAGACGGTGGTGTTCTCCGGCATCAGATCCAGTAAATGCGTCGAGTTACGCACCCCGGGGTGCCAAACTTTATTCATCTCTTTATTGAGTGACGCCAGACTCGCCAAAGCCGCGGCATAGCTGCCAGCGTTGCGGCTCCAGGCAATCTCGTCTTTCAACGCGACTGCTTCAATGGCCTTGTTGGTAGCGATCTGTTCGCCGGCGCGCAGCACGCGTTCGTTGTTACCATGCTCAAAATGAACTTCGCCTTCGATTACCGAAACGCGCGAGCCTTTGGTACCCGCGTTTACGGAGAAGGTCGTTCCCGTAACAGCAATGCGCGAATCACCAGTGTCGACAAACAAACGTCCCTTACTTTGCTTCGCGGCTGCCACCAGGATCGCGCCGCGGTTGAGATGAATCGTCGTGCCCTGTGAATTCCTGGTAAGCGAAAGCTCTGAACGGTCTCGCATCTCAATGACCGAGCCGTCCCCCAACCTCACAAAGGCATGCGCATCTTTTGCGGTGCGGATGCGCTCGCCACTCTGAAGTTTCTCACCAGCGATAACCGGCGCACTCTTGGTGTCGCCAATCTGGTAGACCTGCCCTTCAGCAGCTTGCACAGTTGCTTCAAGGGTGCCGCCAAACGGCCAGTACCGTTGAATCAACGGCATTGCGATTAAGCCGAAGCCGATCACCAGAGCAGCGGCGATTCCCCAGCGCATGACGACCGGCTGGATAGTGTAACGATGAGTAGCCGGCGCGGCTTTAACCGGAGCGACCTCTTGCTTGCGCGCTTCTTTCATCGCACGCCGGCACGGGATGCACTCGTGGGTGTGGTCCACCAATAGCAGCGTACGGGCCTCAGACAAATCGCCACCGAGATAGGCTGGAATCAGTGACTGAAAATCGTTGCAGCTCTCGATTCTCTCGGCCGCAGGGGTAACGCTGCCTGACAGCTCGGTTGTTTCGGCAGCCAACCGCGCCCAAACACGGTCTGCCGCCTGATTGACCACCGATGATTCGATCTGTTCGTTGCGAATCTCGGACGTCGTCTTGTCAAGGATGTTGTCAAAATTGTTAGTGCTTTTCATGATGTTTCTCCAGATACTGCCCAATCTCTTTTCTCAGCTTAGTGCGAGCGCGATGTAACACGACGCCGACTACGACTTGCGATGTGCCAAGCATCTTTGCGATTTCCCGGTTGTCGTGGCCTTCGTAGTAGCGCAGCACAAACATCTCCGACGCGGTCGTTCCCAAACGGGCAACGGCCTGCCTGATTAACAGCTGCAACTCGCGATCGGCGTGTTGTGCTTCCGGATTTCTGAAGGTGCTTTCAATAGCGCCCGATTCAACGTCGTCCAGCCCGACAGATTTTGATCTGGTGCGACTGCGCAGCAGATCCAGGGACGCGTTTATGGCGGCACGGGAAAGATAAGCTTCGGGGTGGGACGCCAGACCGACTGAATCAATCTTTTCCTGCCCTTTGACTAGCCGCAGAAACACAGTCTGCAGCACGTCTTCCGCATCGGCGGCGCTACCCGTAATGCGATGAGCGGTGCGAAAAACCCGGTCATGATGAGCGCGGAAGAGTAATTCCACCTCTCCCGGAGGCTTTGGAACTGGTTTCAATGTCTTAACGGCAGCTTGCACTTTACCCTCCTGAAATCGTTTCCACACCCTGAAAACGACTGGAAGGAGGGATTATTAACAAGTGGGAGAAAGAATGTTCAGCCGGGGTGCTGGAGGTCCTTATCACCTCGCGCTGTCGGACGTTTACTTTGAAAGACCATTTTCCATTGATCATTTGAGAGTCGTCACTTTTCATTTCAGACCTGCGACATCAAGGATTGGCCGGTGCTGCTAGCTCAAGCCTTAAGCGATCACCGCTAGCATCAACCCATTGAAATTCAATCGGAGAAGCCACAGGTCGGCAATGAAAAATGACCACTCTCAAATGATCAATGGAAAATAGTCCTCATCTCCTTCACACCACTTTGGGTTCATAACCTGGCGGTACGGATTGGATTGCCCAAGATGCGCCTAGAACAACGACCCGGCCTGCTCTCCCAGCATCGCCTTCTGCACCAACGGAATCGGCGGGCCGCCATACTTCAAAAACTCATCATGAAACTCCTGCCATGCCTCTCGGCCGCCGTGTGTTGCAGTCCAGTCGTCGCGCAGTTTCCTGATCATCAGCTTGCCCATCGTGTAATTGAGGTAAGCCGGATCGAACGTACCTCGCACTGCCTGCTGACGGGCCGTCGCCGCATCCTGATAACCTTCTTCTCTAAACATTCTTTCAGACTCTTCCACGGTCATGCCGGCGGTATGCATGCCAATGGCCGAAAGAAACCTTGCGTTTCGCAAGGTCGCATTTAGCAGTTGCCCAATATGCGTCTCAGGCGAACCATTGCCTAGCCCGGCGTCCCACATCATCTCTTCGGTGTAATGCGCCCAGCCTTCCGCGAAAGCATACCCAACGAATACCTGACCAAATTTGGAAGGCGAGCGCTTCGCATGAAGGAATTGCAAAAAGTGTCCCGGCCAAACTTCGTGAACCGAAGTGAACAACAAAGTTGCCTGTCCGGGAACATATGCCTCTCTCTCGGCAGGCGACCATGAAGGATCAGGCGGTGCGATGTAGTAGGTGGAAGGGAGGTTCTTTTCGTAGGGCCCGGGAATATTGATATAAGCGAAGTTCCAGCGACGATAGGCAGGCGACTCGCCGACCAGGGCCTCTTCCGTGCCGGGAATGCTAACGAGCTTCTTGTCCGTGATGAAAGTCTTCAACTCCGCCAGCTGTTTTCGGGCTGCCTCGACTGGCCCACCCACGGGTTTGACGGCTTCCGCCTTATCCACGCATGCGAGGATTGTCTGACCGGGAGCGTACTTTGCACAGGCTTCTCGCAAAGCCTTTTGGTTTCGCTCAAGGTCCCGCCGGCCCACACCTTGCAATTCATCGATACGAACTCTAACTCCCTCGGTTGCATGCAGCATTTCACTGAACTTCTCGCTGCCCAAAGAGAAGGCGTTCGTCGCACTTCCCTCCTGCGTTTTGAACCAGGCGGCAAGGTCCTTCATCGCCTTGATCGCGCCGTCATTGGCTTCGCGAAAATCTTGTTTCAATTGAGCATCGCCGACGGAAGCGAAAACGGCGGGAACGTCTTTTTCGTAAAAAGTAACCAGACCACCAAAGGTAATGCCGCCGATGGCCGCGTAGGTTTTCGGCAATGGCGTGCGTAAATTCGTGCGAATCTGTGCGAGCGCCCTGGGAACGGCTCGAGCATAATTTGTGTACGCACGCATACGCGTCTCGAGCGGCGCGTAGTTTCGCGAAACGTAAACGTCCGGATCGATCGCGTCGGCATAGAAGTAGGGATTCCGGAAGGGCCACTCGACGGAACTCAGCCAAAAGAGATCCGAGTTTACAACCGATGCGACATAGTCATGCTCAAATTGCTCCTGCTCATCCAGATCGGATTTTTTGAATCTTGCGAGTTGGTCCTGCTGTTGACGCAGGCGCGCGATCTCTCGCGCGATCCCTTCGCTGCTCCAGTCAGGCAGTTTGCCGTCAAACTCATGACGACCGGCACGGACCGCAAAATCCGGACGAGCGACGAAGTAGCTTTCAAGGAACTCGTTTCGGAAGGTCTCCCAATTCTTTGCTCGCTCAGATTCAGACGCGCGCTTCCGTTCGCGTCGATTCACCTGACAGGCTGGAAGAATGAGGGAGAATACTGCGAGTACCAGGAACAACTTCGCCGTAGCTTTCATCGTCATCGGAATTGCCTTTCAGTTTGGAAGAGTTGAAACATCGAGCAGAAAGCAATCCACAGATTACACAGATTTCACAGATTAGGAACTCCCGCGGCCAACGATGCTTGGATCTAGTTGACCAACTGTGAAGCGTGTTTCGCTAGTCTGTGTCATCTGCGTAATCTGTGGATAGTCTCCTTGATACGTTCGACTCCCCAAAGGCTCCGCATTACTTCCCTTTGTCACAATCGCTTGCGTGCTTCCGCTGCTTCTGCACTACGAGGATAGCGTCGCAACAGTTCCTTCCAGGCGGCGCCGTCGTAATGGAATCTCTTCTTCTCTGCGTCGAAGCGAAACCTGATTCCCTGCCGATTGAAGCGATCCAATCCCGCGTAGTTTAGAAAGTATGAGAACTCAGGCGGGCCGTGCTCATCGACTTTCAAGCGCCGCGCCGCATCGCGCGAAAGCTTGACGGCTGCCGACTCCGCTGCTTCGGCAAGTATCAAGAGCGCCGCGGGACGCAACCTCGATCCTGGAAAAGCGTCGAGGAAAATTCGCGCCCGAGAGATCCTGTCGAAGTTCTCAGAAGCGCGAATCAATCGCAGCAACCTTTCGTCGTCGCCTTTCAGAGTTGGAACCACGAGGGCATCGCGCTGAATCCAGCCGTTGGTGCGACTGGTGAGATTCACGCGAGCGAAAATGATGCCCTCGCGACTTCGACGCACGCCGCGGATCGCGACCAGTCGTCCGCGACTTACGCGCTGCATTAGACCTCCTTCGAAGGAAGGCAACTCGCGCAGTGCGGAGAGCCGTTCATCGACTACGACGGCCACACGTCCGCCTGCCGGTGGCCGGCGTTTCTGTGCGACGCCTATGGTTGAGAGAAGTGATAAGACGAGAGAGAGCGAGAGTAAGAGTGAGGAAATATTCACAGTAAGTCTCCTTTGCAAGGTGAGGTGCTAAAGAGTCGGGCTTAACGGTCCTTCAGATGGCTAGTTGCGCTAACCCCTGAGGAATGGGTCCACCAACCGAGATTCCATTTTCAGTGACGGCAATTCCGACCCCAAACCCCGAAATAGAATTGCCTGAAAACTGATTGCTACCTATCCGAATAGACCAAGGACTAATCTGACAATCAGGTAAACCAAGGGAAAGACTTTCCAGACGCTTCTCGGTGGGATCGTACGAGTATAATGGCACACCATCTCTTAGGACTTTAAACCCAGCAAAGCTTGGCTCAAATGTTATACCCGGTGCAGGTTCATCAGCGAGAACCTCGAGCTTTGCCTTCGGAGTGCTCAAATCAATCACTGATAATCGGTTCTTCTTGTCCTGAATGATTGCCCGTTTGCCCCAAAGTATAGGTATCTGCACATTGTTAAAAAAGTGACTTCCCATTTTTAGGTTCATAGCTCTTCTCCGAGTACTTCCCGCAAAGCCGCAAGAGCCTCCTCGGATGAGGAGGCAACCAACGGCACATTTTTGTTTGTCCGTATGGTTAGCGCACCATCGCGCCACAGTTCTCCATCGACGTTTATTTGGCGTATGGTGACATCAGTAATGTCCTCTCCTTGAATCGCTATGTCAACGCTCGCCTTGAGCATCCCACCGCTCAACGAACCTAGATGCAAATCGAATTTCGCACTTTCGATTCCGCGTTCACCTCGCACAAAAGTAGCGTTCTCTACTTTGCGCAGACCAATCGTTGGCGGCAATGGCAACTCTGCATTCCTTAGGTCCTGCCAGATTGGATCCAGCAAGATACGAACAAGTTTGCCACTTGGACTTTCTACACCCAAGAGTTCGAGGCCCTCACCGATATCGTTGGCTCGCAAGAGGCCTGCCGTGTCAGCTTCTTCATTACCTCTGTCGTGAGTATGCACTTCGTCGCGGCTCAAAAGGATCCCACCACCATCCTTAGCAAGCCTCAATGCCATCACCCATATCAAGAGATCTCTCATCTCATCCGATTTCCTGCCCGGGGGTTGTGGATTGAGATGAAGACACGCTCTTAGGTGAGCATCGTGATAGTCTTCGAGTGTCGGCTCAACAATCTCAACTTTGACGCCTAAATGCTTGAAAAGCTCGACAACATCGGGCACCGAGAACACTTCCGAAGAGTTCTTCTCCTCAAAACTTATCTCCGCCTCCTTAAGAGCGTTATATGCGCGTTCGAGCTCCGAAATGGCTTCGGTGACCAGCTCCTTCTGACGACGCTCAACTTCGAGCAGAGTTGTGCGGGGTATAGCAATGACTACGCCAGTTCTCGCACACTCCGTTGCTAGATCGTGCAATCTCGAAGGGAGCCGCGCTCTAATGAGCTTTGACGTAAACATTACATCGGAATTGAGAATAATCTTCATTGAGGCCCGGGCGAGTAGAACCTTTTAGAAAGTACAACTTTTGCTGGATTTCAACGAATCTAACGTCGCCGAGTTGAGGCAGCAACTTGTATGCGCGTTTCCGTCTCTTTAATTCGCTGACTTAAACCTGCGTGATGAAAATGACAGATCGCGACCGCCAGGGCATCGGCAGCATCCTGCGGCTCCGGCGCTTTTGCCAATGAGAGGAGGATCCGCACCATCTCTTGAACCTGGCGCTTTTCCGCATTGCCATAGCCAACGACCGTCTGCTTCACCAACCGCGGTGAGTATTCGTTGATGTCGAGACCAGCGCGTTCGGCCGCCAGCATCGCCACGCCACGGACCTGGCCCAGCTTCAACGTAACTTTCACGTTGGTAGCAAGAAAGCCATCCTCGATAGCACACGCTTGCGGATTATGGCGAGCAATTACGGCTTCGATGCCGTCTGAAATCCCGAGCAGTCGGGCCGGAAACGTGCGGCTGGGCGAAGATTTAATCGCGCCAAATTCGAGCAGACGATAGTGGCGGCCATCGCCCTCGATGACGCCCCATCCTGTCGTTTCGCTGCCGGGATCGATTCCTAAAACTCGCATAGTTGGTTGAGAGTAAGAGCGCGAGACTGTTTACTACAATTCAGTGGGAGGCACAATGCAAAAGATTTGGCAGGCGCGGGCGCGGGTCTCAGGTCTTTGCGGTCTCAGACCGTCGAGGGTCACTGCATCTGAGATCTGAGATTTGAGATCGTCATGCGCGCACCGGCGACGCCTTCCTGTTGCATCGCAAGCTCCACCATCACGTCCAGCTCAGTACAACTCACCTCATAGTCGTGGCGCAATGATTCATGCGACAAGAGCATCAACTTGCCAAACTCAGCGACACTGCCCTGACGGAGTACTGCGGCGGCTCGCAAGGTACGTTCATTTTCAGTCACCACATGCCGGCACCGGCGTTTGATCGGTTCAGGTAACAAATGTTCGTGGGTTGCAAAATCTTTTACCCCCACATCTCGCAGCGCGCGAATGCCCGGTAGTTTTTGACGCAATAGTTCAACACCTCGTTCACACTCGGCTCGCCGCTCGTTGTACGCGGAAGCAGCCAACTCGTGCTTCACGTTCGTATCGCAGACTACGATCGGTGTCCCGGGAATCTTCAACGCAATTGGAGTTCTCTCGAATGAACGACAATCAATCAAAAGCGCATGGCCCTTTTGTCCGAATGCTGCCGCCAGCTGATCCATCAAGCCGACTTTCGCACCAGCGTAAACATGCTCGGCTCTCTGTGCGGCGAGCCGAGTTGAATCAAATCTACTTTTGCACCAGTGAGCTTGACCAGGGCAAACCCTACCGACATCTCGAGCGCAGCCGAAGACGACATTCCCGAACCCATGGGTACATTCGAGGTGATTGCCAGACTAGCGCCGCCGACTGGTTCCCTGCTCTCGCAACACCCTGGCGACGCCTTCAACGTAACTCAGCCAGTGCGGCGTGTTGCTCGCATACTCTTTTGAAAGATCGATCGTTGCCTGCTGATCGAGATCCAGGGAATGAACTCGGATGATCTGATCTTCGCCCGGTGCGGCGGCGACGAAAGTTCGTTTGTTGACCGCAATCGGCAAGACGAAACCATCGTTGTAATCCGTATGTTCGCCAATCAGATTCACGCGTCCCGGCGCACTGAAGAGGCGAGGGTGTTGCCCATAGAGTGTTTGAAAAGCTCTTATCAGAGCTTGAGCATCTACCATCGCTTCTCTCGACAACGAATCAGTCGGCGACATGCGGAGTCTTTGGAGTGCGCTGACTTGTCGGCGCTTTTGACCGAGTCCTCCATTTTAAGGTTTCGATGTGAACGACGACTAAAAGCGGGGACGAGTCGGCGAACTCCAAAGGCTCCGCATCATGAGAACGGAGTTCTACAGCCTAGGTGATTCCGTTGGGATGTTCTTTCAACCACAACCATGCCGACTCAACAATCTTCCTCAAATCCTGAAATTGCGGCGCCCAACCCAGCTCTCGCTTAATCTTCTCAGAACTCGCAATCAGAACCGCCGGATCACCTGCTCGTCTCGGACCGACTTTGACATTGATTTCACGTCGGGTGACCTCGCTCGCGATATCAATGACTTCTCTGACTGTGTAGCCATCGCCGCCGCAGCCAAGGTTGTAGATCGCACTTCGATCGTCAAGGATGCCCAACGCCAGAATGTGGGCCCGCGCCAAATCAACTACATGGATATAGTCACGCACACACGTCCCGTCACGAGTGGGATAGTCGCCACCATAGATCTGCACGTGTTCGCGCCTGCCCGCGGCGCTTTGCAAGACGATCGGAATCAAGTGCGTTTCAGGATCATGCCATTCCCCACAGCGCGCGGTCGCACCTGCCGCATTGAAGTAACGAAGCGAGACAAAGTGCAGACCATACGCGCGCTCGTACCACGGCAGCGCGCGTTCAAATGCGAGCTTGGTTTCTCCATAAGGGTTGGTGGGCCCGGTGGGATCGCTCTCTTCAATGGGTTGCTTGGCTGGTTCACCAAAAACAGCGGCAGTCGACGAAAAGACCAGTCGCTTCACATCCGCCTCGCGCATAGCATCGAGCAGTGATAGTCCGGCCACTACGTTGTTCCGGTAATACTTGGCGGGCATTTCCACCGATTCACCGACCAGCGAATCGGCGGCCATGTGGATCACGGCCTCGATCTTTGCATTGGAAAGGGTACTGCGGAGAAAGTCCGTGTCGAGCAGATTTGCTTCGACAAATTCCGCGCCGGGCGTGATGCTGCCGCGGTGTCCTTTCGACAGATTGTCATAAACCGTTACTTCGTGCCCGTCGGCAATCAACTCTTCAACAACTACACTTCCGATATAACCTGCACCACCAGTCACCAGCACACGCATGTTGTTCAGCCTTTTAACGGAATAGTTTTAGCAGAGCGTTTTTGCCGCGAACCTGACAGCCTCGGTTCGTAGTGTGCGGCAACCTAATGTGAAGCCGAACCTGCTCTGCCGTCAACCGTTCCCGATTCGCAACGTGTTTTTGGTTCCGCCAAATGGTTTTCGCTCGCGGAAATAGCAGTTCAAAGCGTGTTCGAATGACGGCAGCAATTGTCCGCGCTCACTCGACAAGGCACAACGCTCGGGCCGATTTGCGGGAAGTGCGAAGGAGTTGTTGGGACACGGATTGATCAGCCTCTCGTCGTAGCCGCCATTCCGGGCTACGCGTTGTGCGAACTCCGCCCAAGTGATTTGCCCCTGATTTGCCAGGTGCCAGATTCCCCGCTCTTCGTCTATCAAGAGATCCAACGTGGCATTCACCAGGTCCGGGACATAAGTCGGAGAGATGGTAACGTCATCGGCAGCGCAGAACTGGTCCCCATTAGCGACCGAGTTAATAACCACTTGAGCAAAGTTGAAATCATCCCACGGTCCAAAGAAGGCACTCGTGCGCACAAGCAAAGCGCTGGGATAAGCAGACAGGACTCGCGCTTCCGCTTCCGCCTTACTCTTTCCATAGACATTCAACGGCGCGGTAGCATCACTCTCCAGATACGGTCCATTCTTCTCGCCATTGAAAACCAGATCCGATGAGAAAGTAACAAACTAGATTCCTTTCTCGGCACAACGAAGCGCGAGGTTCTCAGGGCCTGTGGTGTTCTCGCGCATACAGCGATCGACTTCGCGCTCGGCGTCATCGACGCGCACGAATCCCGCTGCGTTAACGATGCCCCAGGGCTCATAGCGGTCCAACGCGCTGGAAACCGAAGCCGGATCTGCAATATCCATTTCCTGCCGAGACAAGAGGTAGTAAGCAAGGCCTCGTTTCTCACAAACGCGGGCGAACGCCCTGCCCAACGTACCATTAGCACCTGAGATCAAGAGCGCCCGGCTCGAATGCCCTTGTCGGTTAAGACGACGGACACTCGTCGGCACGTTGTCGATGCGGCGCGGCACGGGTGGATAACAGAGACGATCAAGCCTGTGCCACCAACCCGGCGAATCGAGAACTGGATGATCGTATGCTTCGCCGGAAGTTACGGCTTGCAACATTCGCGCGAGGGCGGTCGGTCTGGGCGCTAAGGCTCGCACGTCGAAAATACCCGGCTCGTACGATCCGTTGTTGGCCGTCAACAAGGTATCCCAATCGAAAGATCCAAACGCGGACCAGGCGGTTACCGCTGATCCAATATTTTTGTTCCTGGCGGATGAAACCCACGGATGTGATTTATTGCCGACACCGCACTGAAAACGCGGGGGGTGTATAGAGCGTCGCCGCCTTCTAGTGAATGCTGATTCTCTGCTGCATAAATATTAATGCTCATTCTATTCTGTACCTCGCTTCGTAATCTGACCGATTGGGAGAACTAAAAAAACTCCCACTACCTACTAAAAAATCGCTGCGGTTAACGGATACGCTCAGGCGTTGTTACTTGCAGTCGGTAACTGAAGTGAAGGCTAAGGTGTTGCCATCGGCGGCTCACAATCGCTCTGATTCGATACAAACGAACTGCGCAATGTTTGTTTCGTGTTCGTTCGAGAGCTGTCTAGTGAGCCTGCGGCTCGGATTGGCAAGCGGAATGCCGCGACCCGAGCTGGCATCTCCAGCTTCGAGCAACGATGATGACCAAATTGTTGAAGTAGCGGAAAGCGTAAGAACTTCTCCTATATCCCAGAGACGTGCCGACAGTTTCGCGCGAATGTGGCTAAACCTATGCGCTCCAAAGTTGAAGTAACCCCGAGATACACATCTGAAAACTCTGTTGGCAAAACACCCAACAAGACGACTCACAACGCGTGATTCGGTACAGAGACACGACTTAGTGTGGAATCTCGTAGCATTCATATCCGCATGATCCGCGTCAATCAGCGGCCTGGCATGTCGGTTGCTGAAATCAAATCCATTCATTTTCCGAATGCCTTTGCCTACAGGAGACAGTCGCCATGAACATCTTGAGCAATTTCTTCAGTAACGAACTTGCTATCGACTTGGGGACGGTGAACACCTTGATTTTTGCCCCGGGCAAAGGCGTTCTGCTGAACGAGCCCTCGGTGGTCGCGCTTGATCGCTATAACGGAGAAGTTCTTTCGGTTGGCACTCGGGCGCTGAAACTTCTCGGGCGCGAGCCGAGAGACATCGAAGTTCATCGTCCGATTCGTGGCGGCACAATCTTCAATTTTGAAGTGACGCAAAAGATGCTGCGAGCCTTTCTAATCAAAGCAACCGATGGTTTCCGCCGCGGACACTTTGTTGTCGGCGTTCCTGGCTCATCAACAGCCGTCGAACAAAGGTCGATCATCGATGTGGCGCGTGACAGCGGCGGCTTTCGCGTCGACCTTGTTGACGAAGGACTGGCCGCGGGCATCGGCGCTGGTTTGGATTTTGAAGACGAACGCGCACATCTGGTCGTTGATATAGGTGGCGGAACAACTAACGTCGCAGTGATTGCCTCGGGTGGAGTGGTCTCGTCAGTTACGCTCTCGGCGGCCGGCAATGCGATGGACGAAGCGATTCGCGACTACATTCGATCCAGGTATTGCCTGCACATTGGCGAATGCACGGCTGAGGCAGTTAAGAAGCAGTTGGGATCACTGATCGAGAACAACGACAACGAAGCCTCTCTCGAAGTGATTGGGAAAAAGGTTATCGATGGCTCGGCAGCTTCGGTCGAAATAAGCGCGGAAGAGATTCGTGAAGCGCTGCAGTCGATTCTTGCAGAGATTGTGATCGGCGTTCATCGCGCGATCGAAGAAACACAACCCGAGGCGATTGCAGATATCCACCAGTCGGGCGTCATCCTCACGGGCGGCGGCGCTTTGATGAAAGGCCTGCCTGAACGACTTCAGAGTGATCTCAACCTGCACGTGGCAGTTCCCGAAAACCCCATGTCGACTGTCGTGGTGGGAGCGGGAAGGTTGATGGAGAACCAGGAGAAGCTGCAACGCGCTACGCTTCGTCAGGATCTGCCGGCTTGGGAAGGCTCTGAAGAACTCGTGGTTAGCTGGTGAGCGGGGCGCCAGTCTCAAGTCTCAGGTCTCAAGCCCATCAATGTCCGACATGCTTCAGCTTGTCGTCCAGATTTACGACACTCAAACGATAATACTCGTGACGGCCACAATGAGAGTTAGCAATCGAGACGACAAGCTGAAGCATGTCGGACATTGATGAGACTCGAGACCTGCGACCTAAGACCTGGCCCCCCCTTGCACCGCTCCCTAGTCGCCAGCGGTTTTAGCCTGGGCCTTGCTAGCGATTGTTGCATCTGCAGGCGTCGGCGCCGCAATGCTTTGGTTATCCGACTTCGCGGAAGTTCTCGCCACGTGCAGGTTGTTTTGAATGTCCTCCACGCCTGAGACGGTGTCGACAATTCCTTCCGCGGATCGTTTTGCCCAGCGACTATCCACCGTTCCCGTCAACGTCACTACGCACTGATTGACGACAACAGTGATGTCACTCGCGTCGAGATACTCGTATTCCGTGAGCCGTTCGTTGATGTCGTCTAGAATTCTCTGGTCCGAACGCTTGTAGCCACGTGGTCCCTTGCCCCGATGCGTGCCGCCTGATTCGTCCATGCGACGGCGACGCTCCGCATTCTCGTCTCCGAACCATGATGCGAGTTCATCGGAAACGCGCTCCCACCAGCCTCTTTCATTGCGAGAGTCTTGTGACTGGCTCCGAGAGCGCGCGCTGGGATTGCTGCCCTGGCGGCCAGACGGTCGCGCTCCAGGTTGTGCGCGAAGAAAACTCTCGTAACTACCAAAAGCATCGTCTCCCGCTTCGAAGTTTGGCCGATAGTTGGCGCCGTACTGAGACACCTCAGAACTTCGCTCGTAATCCTGGCGACCCCTGCGCCCCAGGTTGTAATCGTCAACCCGCTCATCGTAGCCGGAACGTCCCAGTCCGTAGCTTCTGCCGTAAGTGCCAAGGTTATTGTCATAGTCATAACCCGGGGCATTACCACGGACGTAGCTGCGGTTAGATTCTGGTTCCCGTGAGCTGTAGCCCCGGCCGCGATCACCTGGAAAGTTGGCGTTGCTTCGGTCGTAGGAATCGCTGTCGCTTCCACGATCGAAATCGTATGATGACTGTCGGTTTGCTCGTTGACGATGTCGCTCGCGGTCGTCGGCGCGATTGCGTTCCTGATCGTCCTCACGGTATCTGTCGAAGTTTCCAAATCTGCTGGACATATTTACCTCCTTGAAAATGCATGTTGTTGCTAACGGTGTCGGGAAAGAATCAAAATCAAAATCAACCTGCGTGCCAAAGTCCAGGCCTCAAGTCTCAAGTCTCAAGCCTCAGGGCTGCCTTTTTTGAGATCTGAGATTCGGGGACTGAGATCTCAGGAAGGCGACTTGAGACTTGCGACTCAGTTCGGCGCGAGCTCTTTCTTGGCAAACAACTCCTCCAGCGCCTGAGAAGCCAATGCTCGCCAAGTGTCACCTGTGATCCCCCAATCAAAATTCTCGTAGTGCAACTTCCCAGGATGCGGCGGCAAACGAAAATCGTAAGCAGGCGCTTGACGAAACTTCTCTGGTCCCAGCGGTGACCTGGCGAGCACCTGTTTTTGAGTCTCAAAGCAGGCGAACATCTTTAACTTCAAACCTCGCGCTTCGCCGTCCGGCACCAACGTCGTGCTTTCCCGCGCTGGTCTATGAAGAAACTCAGGCACCTTGCTCATACCTTTACTTCCCGGGTAGAGCGCCATCTCAACGATCAAGGGCGGTTTCAGACCATGTTGTTTGAGCAAGCGCGCGGCAGCATGTATTCCAAACGCGGTGGCGTCATGATCCGGATGACCGCCCTCGTACGCGTGCGTCAAGACGATCTGCGACGAAGTCATTTGCAGGAATGACACCAGTCTCAAGGTCAACGGAACCAACTGAGACGAAGCGTCTAGCTGCGGCAGATCCAGGTTCGTCACGACTTCAGGGCCAATCTTCGCGAGCGCCAGCGCCGCCAGACATTCGCGCTGCCGAGTCTGCGCGTAGGCCTCGATTGAGTCGAAGCCGGCCGCTCGAGCTTCTTCGACAAAACGCGGCGCGCCATTGGACACGTGCAGAATACTCACGTTCGATAACTTGGAGATCAGACAGCCACAACCGACGATCTCGTCGTTCGGGTGGGCCGCGGCGACCGAACAGCGCGTGTGGGATGTCTGTAACGAGCCGAACAGTTCAGCGTTAAGCGAGGGCGCTTTTCCTTTGCCGGGTGCTCGCGGGCCTTCCATCTTCCATCTTTCGAGGTTTGGTTCCATAAATGACCCGGTCCATCTCAACTCGCACTAAACTAGTGGGCGCGTCAGTTAAGACGGTATCAATAGGCATACCAGAGAGGGGCGAACAGCAAACAGCAGATAGCAAACAGCAGACAGCAAACAGCAAACAGCCGGAAAGTGCCTCGATCTTAAGTGGCAGCGCTTCTGTCGGTGCGAAGCAAACAGCGAAGAGCCAGAAGCCGCTGGCTGTTTGCTGTTGGTGTTTGCTGTTTTGCTGTCCGCAACAAAAGCTGCCGGCGTCCTCAAAACTCGAGTACGCCGGCAGCCTTATTTTCTTTACCGGCCCGCTTGCCAGCAGAAACGACGACGTAAGTATTTCTCAGTCTGTACTTCGCTCCTTGCAGTGCATCACGAACGTAATAAAGGGTCAGGTACTTCGGTTACGATTGTTTGCTGTATCTTCAGTACCTCCTTGTTGCTAGTCGTCAAATAGCCCGGCAATGACCGTACCAGTAACGGTATTAGCTTTCTAATTCTGAGGCGCTTGGTAAAAGAGCGTGTGCAGCCTCAACCGCTGACAATGACCTGCTCTTAAAGCTGTAACTTTACGGTACGTACGTTCTCTTATCTGTCTCTTTTCCGCGTAATAACTTGTACAACATATGACTACCTGGCGACCCGTTTCCCGCTCTGAAGCCGCCAGTCGAACAGGTTCGCGAATTGCTAGTCAATCCTAAGACAAACTGAGTAGTGCAGTTTCGACCGTGGGTTCAGGCGCGAATCCGGACGCCAAGCTGCACTGCTCACTTGCTTACAATTTCTTAGAAGCCTAGAAATATCGATGACAACACTGCAACAACTTAACGAGCAGGCAGCGCTGCCACGAGTTCCGGCAAGCGCGCCAGAGGTTCACCTGTGAAAAGCGATTCTGGAGCGACAATCTCGCCGTGGATGGAGATGGCTGAAGTTCCCGCCGCATCGTCGCTTAATACCAACACCAGCGTCGATGTCTGCGTGATAGGAGCAGGTATTGCGGGACTCAGCACTGCGTATCTGCTGGCGCAACGAAAGCTCTCAGTGGTGGTGCTCGACGATGGCCCGATCGGCGGCGGCATGACCGCGCGCACTACCGCGCATCTCTCGAATGCAATCGACGATCGTTATTTCGAAATTGAGCGACTGCATGGCGAGGAAGGCGCGCGACTGGCGGCCGAGAGTCACACTGCAGCGATAGACCTGATCGAGTCGATCGTTCAACAAGAGAAGATTCACTGCGAGTTTCAACGGCTGGATGGCTATCTTTTCGTTCCGCCTCGACAGCCGAAGAAGATTCTTGATGATGAATTGGCCGCCGCTCATCGCGCAGGCCTCAAAGAAGTTGAAAAGGTCGAGCAGGCGCCGATCGACTCGTACGAAACCGGCCCCGCTTTGCGCTTTCCCCGACAAGCACAGTTTCATCCGCTCAAGTATTTGTCGGGCTTGGCCGCAGCGATTACGCGCCAGGGCAATCGCATCTTCACGTCCACTCATGCTGAGAAGGTGGAAGGCGGTAAGCGCGGTCGAGTCGTGACCAGCGGTGGTTTCGCCGTTGCGGCCGACGCGATCGTAGTTGCCACGAACACGCCCGTGAATGATCGCGTGGCAATTCACACTAAGCAGGCGCCTTATCAAAGTTATGTAATAGCGGTGCGGATACCGCGAGACTCAGTGACACGGGCACTCTACTGGGACACCGGCGATCCGTATCACTACGTGCGCCTGCAAAGAGTTGGCCGGGGCGCGAACGCGTACGATCTGTTGATAGTCGGCGGCGAAGATCATAAGACGGGTCAAAAGAACGATGGCACGCGACGCCTTGGCGCGCTGGAAAAATGGACGCGAGCGCGGTTCCCGATGATTGAAGAGATCAAGTTTCGCTGGTCCGGTGAAGTGATGGAGACGTTTGATGGGCTAGCATTCATCGGCCGCAATCCGCTCGATTCGCCAAACGTTTTCATTGCGACCGGCGACTCTGGACAAGGCATGACGCACGGGACCATCGCGGGCGTGCTGATCACGGATCTGATTCTTAAGCGCGAGAACGCGTGGGCGAAACTCTACGATCCTTCACGAATTACTTTGGGGGCGCTGAAAGAGTTTGCGAAGGAAAACCTGAATGTCGCCGCGCAGTATGCAGACTATGTGCTGCCCCCTGATGCGAGTTCGGTTGAAGAGATCAAACCCGGCGCCGGCGCGGTGGTCATGTGCGATAGCAAGCGGGTAGCGGCCTACCGTGATGAGGACGGAGTAGTTCATCAGCGTTCTGCTATCTGTCCGCATCTCGGCTGCATCGTCAACTGGAACAGTCTCGAGAAAAGCTGGGACTGTCCCTGCCACGGTTCGCGCTTCAATGCGTTTGGTCGAGTGTTTCAGGGTCCTGCAAACAGCGGTCTTCCCGAAGTGGCTGATCGTAAACGGTCAGTCCCGCAGCGACGACGCGCGGCGTCAGGTCGAGAATAAATATCATTTCAAGGAGTGTAACTATGCAATCAATCACCAATTCATCTTCACCGAAGACATGTTCTGCTGCGATCAACGTTGGTTCCATTGAGCGCTGGGCGTTCGCAATTGGCGGTGGCGCGGTGGCGGCGTACGGGCTGAAAAAGCGCTCGGCCGGTGGACTGCTGCTCACGGCCTTGGGCGCGGGATTGCTTTATCGCGGGGTGTCGGGTCACTGCGAGTTGTACAACGCGCTCGGAATCAACACTCGAGCGGATAGTACGGTCGCGCGCGACGTGCACCTCGAAAAACAGATCATCATTAACAAGTCACCGGAGGAGCTCTACAGCTTCTGGCGAAACTTTGAGAATCTTCCGCGTTTTATGAAGCACGTTGAATCGGTGGCGGTGCTTGACAACGATCGCTCGCATTGGGTGGCGAGAGGGCCGGCCGGTGAGATCGAAGAATGGGACGCAGAGATTTTCAATGACACGGAAAGCGAGTTGATCTCCTGGCGGTCGTTGCCGGGCTCGGACTTCATTCATGCGGGGACGGTGCGCTTTGAACCGCAACCGGAAGGTCGCGGCACAATGGTGCGCCTGGTAATGAACTACAACGTACTCGGTGGAAAACTTACTGCGCGAATGGCGCGCTTATTCGGCGTGGCGCCGGAGGATCTGATAGAAGAGGATCTGCGACGCTTCAAACAGTTGATCGAAACAGGAGAGCTTGCGACGACGGAAGGACAACCGTCGGGACGCGAAGTGATGAAAGCCGCGGCAGCGCAGCACGACGGTGAGGACGCAGCTGAAGGCGATTTCCGCAGCTCGCACGCAGCAGCCGGCGGCACCATGATTGGTCGCGCGCACTCGAAGATTGGATGAACTGTAAGAGCCCTCCTTTACAGTCTTGCTAGTGCACCGCAACTCATGCAGTGCGGCGTCGAAGTACGGTGCAGTAGCCCGACTGTCAAGGAGGGATCCCTAGACCACAAAGCTCAATTATAACCAGCGCTGAATGTCACTTAGTTTGAATTGATGAGTTTCTGAGATCTGTGTGGTGAGGTAACTCTGCGGACGGGGCCGTCCGCGCTCCCAGGGAAGAGGTTGAGAATCCCTTCAGAGGTTAGGAAGGCTACGCTGCGGCCATGTCTTCTTCGCTGATATCAAAATTCGCCGACACCTTTTGCACATCGTCGTGATCTTCCAGCGCTTCCATCAGCTTTAACATCTGTCGCGCCTCAGCGCCTTCCAATTTGATGTGGTTCTGCGCCACCATTTCCACCTCCGCAACTTGCGGTTCAATGCCGGCTGCTTTCACTGCCGCGAGCACGCTGTCGAAACTGTCAGGCGCAGTGATGATTTCGAAGTTCTCTTCGTCGTCTCGCAAATCGTCGGCGCCTGCTTCGATTGCGAGTTCAAACAACTCGTCTTCCGCTCTGGTCTTTTTGTCGACGACGATATAGCCCTTCTTTTCAAAAATCCAACCCACCGAACCACTCTCGCCGAGGTTTCCGCCGTTCTTGGAAAGCAGGTGGCGAATCTCCGCAACGGTGCGATTGCGATTGTCGGTAACTGATTGGATCATGATCGCGACGCCGCCCGGACCGTATCCCTCATAAGTTATCTCTTCGTAGTTCACGCCGTCCTCTTCACCCGTGCCACGGCGAATCGCGCGCTCGATGGTGTCGTTCGGCATGTTGCCGCCTTTGGCATCGAGAATGGCTTTGCGAAGTCGCGCGTTGCCATCGGGATCGCCGCCACCCGAACGAGCTGCGACTGTGATCTCTTTGATGAATTTGGTGAAGAGTTTTCCGCGCTTGGCATCGAGCGCGCCTTTCTTGTGCTTAATACTATGCCACTTCGAATGTCCGGACATTGGTCTCGATCCTTCTGGGATTTTTGCTGCGGGTTGTTGGAAAGGGAATATAACACAGGGGATGGCGGGTGGTCAGTCCGTTGTCAGTTGTCCGTTGTCAGTTGTATGTTTTGGTCTTGGGTCTTTGGACTTTGGTCTTTGCACTCGTTTCGTTAGTTGATTGATTCCATGGAAGCACAAAACTATGCCCGGTCAAAGACCAAAGACCAAAGACCAAAGACCAAAGTCCAAAGACCAGTTCACCGGCCCACTGACTAATTTTGAAACTTTTCACCCTCTTCCGCTTTCCCCCACGCCTCATACAATTTCGGCAGCCGCTCACGTGCCTCAAGCGTGCGCGGATGCTTTTCGCCAAGCGCGGCTTTGATCTCTTCATAACCCGCGAGTAGCAGTGGCTCTGCTTCGGCGTATCGTCCCTGAACGGTCAGACACTCGCCAAGCATGCTGGTTACATTCGCGGTCGTCCAATGTCCTTTTGGCAAGGCCTGCTGCCGAATGACGAGCGCCTCTCGCAAATACTCTTCGCCTTCCTTTGCTTTGCCGTTTTTGGTTAGCACAATTCCTAATGTCACCAACGTTTGTGCCGACTCGGAATGTCCGGCTGGCAGCACCTTCCGTTCAATCTGTAGGGCCGTGCGTAGAATTTCCTCGGCCCGTCGATAGTCCGCCTTGAGGAAATACATACGGCCGTAATGGGTCATTACGATTGCGACATTGTGGTGCTCTGCTCCAAATAGTTCTGTCGATAGTTCGATCGCACTCCTAAAAATCCCGTCTGCTTCGTCGAACTTCTTCTGGGAAGTTAGGTTAGTCGCCAGGTTCATCATCACCAGGGTCTGCAGTGCTTTGGCATGACCAAGCTGTCGAAAGACGTCAATTGACTCGCGGTAAAGTTTCTCGGCCTCGCTTAAGTTACCGCGATACTCATCAACCAACCCGAGCAGACTCAACGCGATCG
Organism: Pyrinomonadaceae bacterium; assembly: GCA_041744295.1. Classification (GTDB taxonomy): domain Bacteria; phylum Acidobacteriota; class Blastocatellia; order Pyrinomonadales; family Pyrinomonadaceae; genus PSRF01. The sequence goes on from JBGTLE010000065.1 coordinate 25,407, forward strand.
CCACGTTGAGATGATTGTTGCCTACTAATCGGCGCGTCATTGCCAACGCTTCACGCGCCGGCGCTTCACTCTCGCTCGTCTTCCCGTGCTGAAGCAGAACGGCGCCAAGATTGCGCAGGGTGGTCGCGGTCGCGAGGTCGCCAGCGGGCGCAAGCCGGCGCTGTATCGCTAACGCCTGCTGGAAAAGGTTCTCAGCTTCCGCAAACTCGCCCTTCCCTCTCATCAGCTCGGCCAAATCATGCAATGTCTTTGCAGTATCAGGATGCTCCATACCGAAGAGTTGCTGGTGACTCTCGAGCGCCTGTCGCAACAACGGTTCACCCTGGCTAAACAAACCCAACCCAACATAAGTATTGCCAATCGTTCGGCGAACCTCTGCCAGAGTTTCGGGTTGTTTCGACAAGTCAATCTCAGCCCGAAGCGCCGCGTCCGCCAAAAGATCCACGGCTTTGACGCTGCTGCCCTGCTTCTGTGGATCGGCGGAGCTGAGCATCTCCTGAAGAAACGCATTAACGCGCTCGGCCTTGGCCTTTTCCAACCGCGCCTGGTCCCGTTCTCTGGCTGCGACCCGCGCTTGTCGAGCAGTCGCCAGAATGCCGGCAAGAACCGTCAGCAGGACCAGCAAAGCCGCCGCCACTCCCAACTTATGTCTGCGAACAAACTTGAGCGTGCGATAGGAGATCGTGTCCTTGCGCGCGAGGACCGGCAAGCCATCGAGATGCCGCCGAATGTCCTCGGAAAACTGTTCCACCGATACATAGCGACGATGTGGTTCCTTCTGCATCGCTTTCAAAACGATATTATCCAGGTCGCCGCTGAGTCTTCGTTTCAGGCCTGCGGGTTCGTCGTTGTGACTGCGGTTGAATGGCTTTTTTGTCTGTGACCCTTCATGCGCACCGCTGCTCCTGGCGTCACGACTCACCACCAGACTGGGTCGCTCTGGGTCCTGCTCGCAAATCGCGCGAGCAATCTCGTCGGGTCGCCGGCTATTGACGCGATAAGGTCTGTGCCCGGTCAGGATTTCATAGAGAAGAACTCCCAGCGAGTAGACATCGGTTGTGGTCGTGATCTCCTCTCCTCGCACTTGTTCCGGGCTCGCGTACTCAGGCGTCATCAACCTGATCTCAGTTGCCGTGTGACCAATCGTTTCTGCAAGCTGCGGGTCCAGCAGTTTGGCAATGCCGAAATCCAGCAATTTCGCCGTTCCCTCTTCAGTGACCAGAATATTCCCGGGCTTGATGTCGCGATGAATAACGAGGCGTTGATGTGCGTAGTGAACGGCGGCGCACACGAGACGGAACAACTGCAGGCGAGCGGTAGTCGAGAGACTGTGGCTATCGCAATACTGGTTGATGGGTAATCCCTCGACGTAATCCATGACGAGATAGGGCAAGCCCTCCTCAGTCGCACCGCCATCGAGCAATCTGGCGATGTTTGGGTGATCCAAACCGGCAAGGATTTGTCGCTCGTGACGGAAGCGACGGCGAGTCTCTTCGCTGTCAAGACCGCGCTTTACGATCTTGATGGCCACCTCTTTGCGAAACTGATCGTCGGCACGAGCCGCGAGGAACACCGCGCCCATGCCTCCGTGCCCCAACTCTTTAATTAGCCGGTAGTGACCCACCAGGCGTTCAGAGAGCGAGTAGTTGTCATACTTCGTCAGCAGATGTGCGCCCACGGCAAAAGCAGATCTTTCTATGAACACTTCGGCACGATCATGGAACGCGAACAGTGTGCGGGCCTCGTTCAGCAAGTCATCGTCCCCGGCGCAGGCCGCAGCAACGGCCGCAGCACGCTGGTCGGTATCGACCTCGAGCGCAGCGGCGTAGACAGCTTTTAGACGTTGGTACTGTTCGGGGGTCACAGCTTTGGTTCGCGTTAGGTGTTTGATTTGTCCGTGGTCTTTGGACTTTGGACGTTGGACGTTGGACTTTATTAACTAAGCTCCTTCAGCAACCACGCCTTCGCCATGTTCCATTCACGCTTTACGGTCGCCGGCGAGAGACTCATCATTTCGGACACTTCCTCAATCGTTAAGCCACCAAAGAACTTCAATTCGATGATCTCGCTCTGACGCTCATCGAGGGCCGCTAAGCGATTCAGAGCTTCGTTGAGCGCCAGCAGATCAACCTGCTCCTCCTCAAAAAAGCTGACCGCATCGTCAAGAGAAAGTTTTTGCGCGTGACCTCCGCGCTTGGCCGCGTGATGTGCTTCTGCATGGTTCACGAGAATCCGTCGCATCATCTTTGCAGCCAGACCAAAAAACTGGGCGCGGTTCTGCCAGCTCACGCTTGTCTGATCGATCAAGCGCATGTATGCCTCGTGCACCAGTGCTGTGGCCTGCAGCGTATGGTCCGGACGCTCGTGGGCCAGATAACTCTCCGCCAGCCGGCGCAACTCGGCGTACACCAACGGCGTCAACTCATCCAAAGCAGCCTTGTCGCCCAATTGCGAATCCAGCAATAGCTGCGTGATGTTCGTTTCATCAGACATTCCGGGCACTCCAAGCACTCAAAGCCGCCGCGAATTTTAGGATTCAGGACTCAGATCTGCGTTCCCTTTGAGATCTAGTTGATCTAAGTTCTGGGCTCTCAGATCTGAGATCTCAGATTTCAAAGGAGTAGAGCAGCTGGAGATCTGAAGCCCTGAGACCCTGAGACCCTCAATGATTTCCTCTCACTTGTCCACTCGCTTGTCTGCCAACCTCTTCACTGACTGAGACACGAGTTTTTTCAGCACCTTCAAGTCCACATCCTCGAGCTTCTTTAAGTACAGACAGGATTTCCCGGTCTTGTGCTTGCCCAACCGTTTCATCAAATCCGGAACCTGCTCGAAGCCTGGCATGATGTAAAGAGTCAAGTCGTTTTTGCGCGGCGAGAATCCTGTCACCATCCATTCTGCCTCTCGCCCGCTTTCATATTTGTAACGGTACCGTCCAAAGCCCACGATGCTTGGGCCCCACATCACTGCTTTGGCCCCAGTCACTTCCTCCATCAGTTTCAGGACGACCTGACAGTCCTTGCGGCGCTGTTCGTCTGGAATCTTCTTGAGAAAGCCCTGCACACTCTCTTTGGTAACTTTCGTCTTCAGTTCTGCCATCGTTCTCCTCCGTAGGACAGACATTCCTGTCTGTCGTTCTTTCAGTATCACTTGAGTGACTGGTAACCAGGTAAGACAGAAAGGAATATCTGTCTTACTTAGCTCTTGCGCACCGTCCATGAGCACAGGCATACTAAATCACCCCCCTTGCTCATAACTAAACTCCCCACTCCCGGCCAAGAGGTAAACTCAGGAAATCACTTTCCTCGAGGTTTACGCGCGACTCTTGCCTCCCTCACTCACTGATCTTATTCAGGAGCCATTGTACTCAAGGAGGTCTGGAATAATCGCCACTTTTGTTTGGCCCATCGCGCTTGTGCTCGCGTGTTCGTCGCTGGTTGCCGGCGCCACTTTGCCGACAGGCTTTAGCGAAACTCCGGTGGCTACTGGCTTGTCCAACCCAACTGCCATGTCCTTCGCTCCTGATGGCAGGCTGTTTGTCTGCGAACAGGGGGGCCAGCTTCGCGTGATCAAGAATGGCGCTCTCTTGAGTGCGCCGTTTGTAAGTCTCACCGTTAATTCGTTCGGCGAGCGCGGATTGCTCGGGGTAACTTTCGACCCAAACTTTGCGACCAATCAATTTGTCTACGCTTACTACACCGCAACTACTCCGGCAATTCACAATCGCGTCAGTCGCTTTACCGCCAACGGTGATGTGGCGCTGGCAGGCAGCGAAGTTGTCGTTCTTGATCTCAACAATCTCTCCGGTGCGACGAATCACAATGGCGGTGCGATTCACTTTGGGCCAGACGGCAAGCTCTACCTCGCGGTGGGCGAGAACGCCAATGCAGCGAACGCGCAGACGCTGAGTAACCTGCTCGGCAAGATTCTTCGCATCAACGCAGACGGTACGATTCCATCCGACAATCCCTTCTTCAATACCGCGACCGGCAACAACCGGGCGATCTGGGCGCTGGGCTTGCGCAATCCCTACACCTTCGCGTTTCAATCCGGCACGGGTCGAATGTTCATCAACGACGTTGGCCAAAACGCCTGGGAAGAGATCAACGTGGGACAGGCCGGCGCCAACTATGGTTGGCCCAACTGCGAAGGCGCCTGCTCCAGCGGCTTCGTCAATCCCCTCTTCGCGTACCCACACAGCGGCGGCAACACCACCGGCTGTGCGATTACCGGAGGCGCATTTTATAACCCGACGACTAACCAGTTTCCCGCGCCTTATGCCGGTACCTTTTTCTTTGCAGACTTCTGTAGCGGCTGGATTAAACGCATAGACCCGATTACTGGGGCGTTAACCGACTTTGCCACGGGCATCGCTAATCCGGTTGACCTGCAGGTGAGCGCGGACGGCAGTCTCTACTACCTCGAGCGCGGCGGCGGCAGAGTAGTTAGAGTTCGCTTTATCGGTACCGAGATTCAGTTCAGCTCAGCAAGCTACGCCATAAGTGAAGGCCAACCCAACGTTCAGATCACGGTTTTGCGCTCAGGCGACACAGCGGGCAGCGCCTCGGTTGAGTACGCAACTGCCAACGGCACCGCTGATGAGCAGTCGGACTATACAACCGCGCTGGGTTCGGTAAGTTTCGCTGCCGGGGAGACGAGCAAAACCTTCCTGATTCTGCTGACAAACGATCTCTACGTTGAGGGCAATGAAACTGTAAGCCTGCTGTTGAACAATGCGGCCAACGCTTCGATTGGCTGCACAGGCCAACGCCGTACTGACCATCAGCGACAACGATGCGGGACAACCCAACAGCAATCCTGCCGATCAGTCGGACTTTTTTGTGCGCATGCAATATCTCGATTTCCTGAATCGTGAACCGGATCCCGGAGGGTTTGCTTACTGGACTAACGAGATCAACTCCTGTGGCAGTAACCTGCAGTGTATTCACAGCCGGCGCATCGGTGTCTCGGCAGCATTCTTCATCGAGCAGGAATTTCAGAATACAGGATTCTTCGTTTACCGGTTCTACAAAGCGACGTTGGAACGACGGTTGACGTTTGTCGAGTTTGTGCGCGACCGAACCCGATTGCAGTCGGGACAGGATTTGGCCGCGGCAAAAACGAGCTACGGAAACGAGTTCGGGCAGCGAACTGAGTTCATTGCGAAGTACCCAATCGCGCAAACGGGCGCGCAGTTCGTGGATGCACTGTTAGCGGCGGTCCGGAATTCGTCCGGACTGAACCTGGGAAGCAAGAGCGGCGAACTACTGGCCGAATACAACCTGGGCGGAACGCAAACTGAGCGGCGCGCGCGCGTTGTCGTAAAGCTGATTGAATACCCCGAGTACCGCCAGGTGGAATTCAATCCGGCGTTTGTCCTGGCAGAATATTTTGGGTACCTGCGTCGCAATCCTGACGAAGGTGGTTATCAGTTTTGGTTGGATGTACTCAACAACCGCGAGCCTAACAACTATCGCGGGATGGTCTGCGCGTTCTTAACTTCGGCTGAGTACCAGCAACGTTTTTCGCCGGTTATCACTCGAACGGATCAAGCTTGTGGAAACCCTTAGTCGCGGCGCATCTGCTTTTGAAGGGGTATAATTCGACTGAACTGTGGCAGGAGCATCGTCGTAGTCCCTTTGACCTTTTGTGTGCAGTATCGATGCGAGGCGCCGCTCGGTGGCGGGCGAGGACGCTGCGCTCCCAGGAAGAAGGTCGCGCCTTCAAATACGGGGGCACTCCATCTAACATCTGACATCCACCATCTGAGATCTACGTCCCATGTATTGTCCTCAATGCGGCACTGAATCTTCCTCCGGCTTGCAGTATTGCCGGTTGTGCGGAGCCAATCTAAAGGTGATTGGCAAGGCGGTCTCGCTTAGCGAAGCCATCGCGCGCAGCGACCGCGGTCCGTTGCCGAAGATCAAGGAGATGATGAAGGGGCTGGCGGACAAAACAAAGTTTGAGAAGGTGACTGAAGAGATCGAGAACGCCCTCGAACAAATGAACACTGAGATCGTGAAGAGTTCGGAACTGCAGATGCCCAAACAATCGTGGTGGCCGGGGAGGCGAAAGACAGCCGAGCAACGACGAGAAGACCACCTCACTAAAGGCACGATCTCCGTCTTCAGCGGCAGTGCAATGATGATCTTTCTTTACTTTCTCTCGTCCGTGTTGGTGTTGAAGCTGCCGGCTGAATTTGTGGCGCAAGTGCCGTTTGAGATCGATCCGGTAGTGGGCGTGCTGTGGCTGCTCGGATTGATTCCGGTGATGTCGGGAGTCGGGCACATTATTGCGGGGTTGATGATTCGACCGAAAGCGGCCGAGATTCAAGCCGCTAAAGCGACGGGTCAGTTGGAAGAGAAGGCGCCAGGTTACTCGCCGTCAATGAGCGTGACGGAACACACGACGAACTTTCTCGAACATAAGATTCGGAAGTAAGTTCGGCTTGGCCAGGCTTGGCGTTTCGCCTATTGACCTAAAACAACATGCCGCTTCTGACTTCGTCTTTCGGATCAATTCGTTCCACCAGTGATGCGTCATCAACCTGGGCCGCATTGACTCGTTCACTTACCGGATAGCTTTCAATCTCGGCTTCAGGATAGGGACCGAGCAGTTCTCGCAACTCATCCGGCTTTGCGCTTCTGCGCAGCCACGTATCAAGCGCGTCAGCGGCCAGGATTGCCGGCATTCGATCATGGATGTTCTCCAGCAACCCGTTGGGTCCCGTGGTCACAATCGCGCATGACGCGATCGATACTCCATCGAGTCGCCACTCGTCCCAGATACCGGCGAAGAAGAACGGCTCGTCCGATTTGAGCCGAAAATAATGTGGTTGTTTGACCTTGCCCAACTTCTCCCACTCGTAAAATCCATCGGCCGGGATCAGGCAGCGGCGTTTCTCAAACGACTCTTTGAAACTGGACTTTGTCTCCAGAGTCTCAGCGCGGGCGTTGATGAACCCAGTTGGCGTTCGACTCCACGAGGGAATCAGGCCCCATTGAAGGAGGGACAAGACGCGGGTTTCATTGGTCTCTGTAACGGCGAGGACCTTTTGAGTAGGCGCGATGTTGTAACGCGGAGGTACGTTGAAGAGCCCGGCAGTTTCCAGACGCTCGAGTCTTAGTTTATCGGCTCTCTTAAGTGTGAAGCGACCGCACATGGGATGGAAGTTCCTAGTTTCAAGTTGCTAGTTTCAAGTTTATCAGCGGTCTGGAGACTGGCCCTCGAAAAACCAGAAACTAGAAACTCGAAACTCGAAACTATCAAAAAAACGCCGCCAGAATACCTGACGGCGTTAGCCCTGATTGGGATAACGTTCTCACCCAGATCCGTCCCCGGCCTGAACCAGATTTGAGATCGCGGTAAGCAGTTCGTTTGGCTGCACCGGTTTGGGCACGAACATGTTGAATCCGGCGGCAAGAGCACGCGTGCGGTCTTCAATTCTGACATAAGAAGTTAGAGCCACGGCCGGCGTTGCGCTGCCGTTGATGGCGTCCAACTCGCGAATCTTGGCAATCAACTCGTAACCATCCTTACCCGGCATCGCAAGATCGGCAATCACCACTTCGGGCTTGTACCATTCGATTGCCGCTAGTGCCTCGTCTGCGGAACTGACTGCTTGCACGGTCGCGCGCTGTTCCTGAAGGAGCACGCATAACACCTGCAGATTGTCCGCATCATCATCGACCAACAGCACGCGTACCTTATCCAATCCCAGGAACGGCTCGCCTGCCGTCACGGATTTGTCAGTTCGCCAGGTCTTCCGCGTTCCTCTTTTGCGCGCGGACTTGCCATCCGGCGATACGGCCCTTGGCAAACTTACGGTGAAGACTGCACCGAGACCGCGTCCAGCACTACCCGCTTCTACGGTGCCTCCGTGCAACTCAACCAGATGTCGAACGATCGCGAGGCCCAGACCCAGTCCGCCATGGCTGCGCGTGCTCGTTCCATCCGCCTGCCGGAAACGATCGAATATGAAGGGTAGAAACTCAGCACTGATTCCCGGGCCGGAGTCGCTCACTTTGAGTTTGACACTTCCGGCGGCAGGTTCGAGCCTCACTTCAACTTTGCCGCCGTTAGGTGTGAACTTGATCGCGTTCGAGAGCAGATTCCAAACTACCTGCTGCAAGCGAGCAGCATCTCCGACCGTGTGTCGAGCCGAAGGCGACAGCGTGACCTCGAGTTGAATGTCTTTCGACTCAGCAGCCAGCTGCACCGAGTCGATACTGGAATTGATTACGGCTGCCAGATCGACTGGCCCTGTAGTAAGCCGCAGCTTACCCGTAATAACGCGTGAGACGTCGAGCAGGTCTTCAACCAGTTGCGCCTGAGACTTGGCATTTCTATCGTCTCGACGGCGCGAACCACGGTCGGTTCATCGAGTCGTCCGCTGCGGAGCATATGTGCCCAACCAATGATCGCGTTCAAGGGAGTACGCAACTCGTGAGAAACCGTCGCCAGAAACTCGTCCTTCATCCGATTTGCCGTCTCAGCCTCTGCGCGTGCGGCCTTTTCTCGATTGAGTAACTGCTCGCGCTCGGTCAACTGCTGTTCGAGTTGCTCCTTCAGAAGTCGCAACGTCGCTTCGACTTTTCGGCGTTCACTGACTTCCGATTCAAGTGAGTTTGCCTTTTGTTGCAAACGAATGATTGCCTGCATCCGCTCATCGCGATTTTCAAGTGAGACGTAGCTTTCAGCTGGTATCACTTGCGTATGGGCGCTGCAAACTTGTTCCAAAGGCGTGCCCAGTTGCTCGCCCTGAAATCCATTCAGCGGATATCCGCAGAACAGCGAGAACGCCCGAACTTTCTGCAGTTCATCCCAGAAACCTTCAAGTGCCAGCGCGCCTCCGTGGTTTCCATCGGCCCAAAGCAACGCGACCATCTCGCCGTACGCACGGACGCGTTGGCGGCCTTCAGCGGCGCGTGTAAGGATGGTGCCGACTACTTCCTTGAAGCGTTTCGCATTTGGCTCGCCATCCACCAAAAACTTTTCAAGAGTTTCGGCAGCATCGAGGGCCACGTATTGCCCAGACGCGCTCGCGAGCACGACATCGATTCCGTCGCTTTCCAATAACTCCTGCAAGCGCATCCGATGTTCGGCAGTTGCAACAACGATCACCGCCTCGCCGCCAATCAGGCCCGCCTTCACGTAGCCATGCAGCGAGTTCATCAGATATGTATCGCCTTCATAAAACTGGGCGAAGTGATCCGATGGACCCATGTTGCTCCAGTTACAATTTGGTGCGACGGTGTTCACAATAAGCTCACTGAGTCTGGTAGAGATCGTGTTGGAAACCGAGTTCCCGGTGTTCCTGAATTCGAGCAAGAGACCCCTCCGCGGTATCGCTGGTTCCAGATTTCTTATCTGAGGTTTCAGCTTGAGAGCGCCCAGGGCTGAAGTCCTCGGATTCCGTTGGGGGTTTAATCGTCAGACACTGTGTGCGTTCGAGGGAAGAACGCCAGAATATCTTAGCCATTCAGACCGTATTAATCCATTGAACTAGCTTGGAATAATCTGTTTTTTATGTGTCATTGATGGATTGGACGCGCATCGATATTGGATCATGCGGTCTGAGTCGACCGTCTAACGGGACCCGGAGGGATGAACCACGTGAACGCTGAATGGCAGGAATACGAGTCGTCTACACATCAAGATCATGTCGTTGCCCATGTCATTGGGGCGACCGCGCTGGGCTACTTTCAATTTGATGAGACTCTCCATCTGTTGCTCGACATCGGGTTCATCTGGACGATCTATCTGGATGGGCAAATGGTCTTATTGCCGCAGAGTGTTGCAGTGAGCGAACTGGAGCTGGAAGCGCAAACCAAAGCCGCGATTGGGAGTGAAGTCGAGTCGGTGCTGACCGGAAGTAATGATGACTTAACGCACATCACCGCCGTTAATCTAACGATCGGGGCGGTAAGTTTTCATGAACAGGGCGATCGCCTGCGGATTGTTCTGTCGGACGGGGATTGCGCTATCACGATTGAAGCATCAATCGCGGAAAGAGCATTCCAAATCAGATTGTAGGTGTCCCTCGGTGGGCACCGACTTTTCAAAAGAGGCACATCAAGTGTAACGAGGAGCGCCCGCGGCGGACGCCCCTACAACGATGGCGTCTAACTATGGAATCACGGCGATCTGATTATCAACCGCGTTCACGCCCTTGATGCGTAGCACTAGTCGTTCGGCTTGTGCTTTTTGCGATTCAGTTTGGACGGTACCAACCAACATAACTTTGCCATTGTCGACCGTGGCCGTGATTGACTTGTCTGCCAGAGTCGATTCGGCTCTAAGTATCTTATCGACCTCAGTCTGAATCGCGGAGTCATTATTGGTCGGCGCTGTCGCCGCTGGCTGAGTCACGATAACGGGCGCTTGCGTCGCCGGTTGCTGCACGATGACTGGAGGTTGCTGCGCGGCCGGTTGTTGAATAATCGTCGTCTGCGGAACCGGCGCCGGTTGTTGGGTCGCGACATCTGTCGGCGTTTCCGAGTTCTGCCCGCTCATCAACAGCAAGACCAAAATCGTAACGAGCGCAACCGCCAACACCACAATCACACCAACGGTTCCCCCGGAAACGCCGCTCCGCTCTGGTGTCCGAGTGGATTCAGATTGAACATATTCGCGCCGCGCTGTCGGTGTTTCCACCACCACTCTGCTGCGCTTTGCTTCTTGTTCTTCGTAGGCCATATTTTCCTCCCAAAAGTTCGTAATCCGATCAAAGTTTGAAAAGACTCGAGCGACCACAAGCGTTCGTCTCGACAGTTTTAGTAGCGTCGTCCTCCACGCTGCTGCGTGAATATCGTTTAGAGTGCGTCATTGGAGAGACGCTGCACAGGGGGGTTCGGTGCAATCGCTATTCCCACCGTGTCTTTGCAAGGGAATCGCAACTTAGGCTCAAGGAAGTCAATCCACGCACGGTTTTTCAGGGCCTGGAGAGCTTGATCAGTTGAGGCCCAGGCTCGATGCCGTACGTTTTTGGGTCTGTTCCCAGATGGCTGGTTTGAGTTTGGAACACCGAAGATTGGTGTTAGGCGATAAACGTAGGTCTTGGAAATCACCCCAGTTCGTCGAATCAGTTACAGGTGATTGCGGGATCTTCACTAACGGGATACCAATAAGTGGACAGCACTCTGCCGGTGTCTGAGACTGTGTACATAATGCCGTCGCGTTCATTGGTGTAGTACCAATAGCCCGACAGCTCACGACTTTTTTCTTTGGTTCGCGCGCGACATGGTTGTCTTGTTGTCGTAGTTGTAGGTACTAGCGCCAGGGCAGCGTTGTTTTCGTCGTAGGCGAGACGAACCCTTGTTGGCTGCTTTGCCTCTAATGAGACTCTGGCAGTCTTTTGCTGTCGGTATGTACTCGATGGCTGTTACGTCGTCATTCTCTTCGTTTACTGTGTATATGATTCCTTCTTTATCATTTGAGTAAGTTGCCACATTGGGGTCCTTCGGGCTGACGAATTTCTCATACTTCTTCTTGTCAATATTTAGCTTTGAGAATCTGATTTCAACTTCCAGCTGTACATAAATACTTATCACCGTGTCCTTTGGAACGAGACAGAAGCAGCCATTCACGGGATTACATTTTCCCTCTCCTGCGTAGTTGACGTGAGCCCGCTCCGCATCGAACTGATAATGACCATTGATTTCCGGACCCAGAAGTCGTTCCACATCAGCGCGTTTTGACTGCAACGGCACTATGCCCCGCCACCCCTTTCCGTGTGCGACTATCGGCAGACAGCATGCCAGAAGGATTGCCATGATAGATAGTAAAAAGCGGCTCATTGTTCTCCTCCTGGACCGAAACACAGACGATCTACTGCTTGATGCCAGTAGTACGACCAGCTGATGTTGTTTGGATCCTTCATAGCAGCTTTGTGATAAGTGTCCGCCGGCGGTGTACGATCTCCGCAAAATCCCGATCAGTATAGTAGGCGTTTTGACCCCCCAAGTGCATGAGCTCACCCAAGGCTCCCTTTGTATCAGCGGAGAGCTGGTCTACCGGACCAAATTGGCGGGCCTCTAAGAAAATCCCGGCATTACCCTTTTTGAGACTTCCCGTAGGACTTCCGTGGCCAGCACTTCCCGGAGGTGCCACCCGCGTCAGCCCCCCACTGCCGGTTACAAGGCTGTCAAACATTGCAAGGGGACTAACCTGCGTGACGCGAGGATTCTTCTTAGTAGCGACTGAATTGAGTAAATTATTTACTATCGCGCTACAGTCAACCCTACTAAGTGCTTTCTTTAAGCCATCTCTAATGGCACTTTCGTTGGGTGCGGTATTCTGCGGAAGTCATGAGGCGGATCGCAAAGTCAACTCACTTCCTGTCGTAGTTGCAATTCACTCTAGAGAAGCGTCGGTTACTCTTCGACTTTTTCCCGATATTCTGCACGTCATGCCGGATGATCGTTGGGGTGGCACTTGGCGCCGACCCGCCCGCCACAGTTATATACAATTCAATAACGCATTCGTTCCGGTAACCACCGTCCATCGTTACAATTCGCTCGGCTTGGATGTTGCGCTCCTTCACCAAGTAGTTCTTGGCATGTTGTGCATGCCCCATGGCATCACCAGCGGCCGCCCGCTTGCCGCCGTAGGCGATGACGTAGCCGACTAGCTTCGGATTCTGGTGCAAATAAATCGCAAGGTTGTCGAGACGGGACTCTTCATCGCCAGGAAGAATATTGGAGTACTCATCGAACTTGTAAGGCGGTGGGGCGTCGACATCGGAATTGGTTAGGGCGGCAGCGCCGGGGCAGCGGAGGTAGAGGTCCTTAATCGCCGGTTCATAGCTAATGCTAATGACGAATTCATCCTCCGCTTTTATCAATCTTGTTTCAACACGGACACCCTCCTCCCGGCTAACGTAATGAACTGCGCCTTGAACATGGTAGTCAGGCACTCGCTTATATTTGGTTTTATCCAGCTTAAGACTCGACAGTTGCACTTTTGAGTTTGGAGAAACGACAAAGCTAACGACGGTATCAGGCGGAACATTCCATTCTCCCTTTTTGCACCGCTCACCAGAATAGAAAACAAGAACTCTTTCGCTGTCTGTATCATAAGTGGAAGCAATGCCGCTTGATTCGCGAGGAAAGCCAAGCTGACGTTCAACATCGGTGCGGGTCGAGTGTAAAGGTACGATACCATGCCAACCTTCGGCCGCCGACAAAGTGATGGCACTTGAGATCGCCCAACTGCAGATGATGAGAGCTGTCTTGAGAATCATTCTAGTCTCTCCTAGTTGGAAAGCAGGCTGATTGAAGAGCGGCATGCCAATACACGCTGGCATCTCGCACGTCATCGAATTTGGGTCTAGCGACACCGCGCATGGCAGCGGTGAAAGCAAGCGCGGGGTCTGTGAATCCGTATTTGCCCGCAAGATGTATGGTTTCATGGAGAGCGGTTTGAGCACGAATACGAGCTTGGTCATCCGAGTACTCCGCTGCCCCTCTGCGACTAAGGCCAATCGGAAAAGGAGCAGGTGTGGGAAGCTCTATCTGTGCCGTGTGTGTACCAACTGAGCCAAAGACGGTTCCGGCAGCGTATCCGTATGTCTTGATAATGGTATCTCCATAGACCACACCCTTTTGACTTGAACTTGTTATTTCGTTAAAGCCTTTGAGGGCATCCGTAAATTCGGCCGGGTTGTTGGTTGTTGCTGTTCCTTTCATTAGATTCATGATGAAGTCAGCGCATGGCTTTTTGCTCACCATCTTGTCAATTCTACTTCGAAGATCGTCGACGTTAGGTCCCGTATTCTGCGGAAAGTTTTTGATGATGTGTCCAAGCTCCCGCGCCGTCAGCAGGAGCATATTGTCAGAGTCGTCTCGGCGCTCGTTATGCAGTACGAGCAAAGCCAGCGATGAGGAAGGACCCTAACGAACTTACGCATCGTGTTTTGCGGCGCGAGCCATTAGCTCCTGCAGGTTTAGCACGTCTCATGACCTCTTGGCAGTCTTTGGCGGTGGGTAGGTATTCAATGGCCGTCACGTCATCGTTCTTAAGATCTACAGTGTAGATGATTCCTTCCTCATCGTTCGAGTAGCTGGCTAGGTTTGGGTCTTGAGGACTGATATATTTCTCGTACTTCTTCTTGTCGATCTTTAGCTTCGAGAATCTCATCTCAACTTCCAGCTCTACGTAGATGCTTGTTACCGTATTCTCGGAAACGAAGCACAGGCAACCGTTGACTGGATGGCACGGACCAGTGCTCGCATACTCGATATGGGCGCGCTCCCTATCAAACTGATAACGGCCGTGTTTTCCCGGCGGACCCAGAAGGCGTTCCACATCGGCGCGCGTTGATTTAAACGGCACTATTCCGCGCCAATCCTTTGCTTGCGCGATTGCTGGTAGGCAGAGTGCCGAAAAGATGGCGATATGACATAGTAAGTAGCGGCTCATACTGCTCCTCGTTTAGAAACACTTTCGATTCACGGCTTGGTGCCAGTAATAGCTCCAACCAATGTGGTTGTCATTCCTAAGAGCATCCTTGTGGAACTTGTAGTTTTGGTCGCCGGGCCAAATCGAAGTTGTCAAGCCCGGATAATCGCGATGAACTATGTCCGCAAAAGCGCGGTCAGTATAGGAAGCTTTCCGTCCACCTAAGTGCATCAGCTCACCTAAGACGCCTTTTACATCCGCCTGTAGTTGGTCCGCTGGACCGAACGGCCGGCTCTCAACAAAAATTTGAGCATCACCTTGGGCTATGTTTCCTGTCGCGCTGCCGTAGCCTGCGCTCCCTGGTACGGGAGTTCGAGTGAGGCCATCTCCTAACATTACGGCTTCGAACATTCCCATAATTCCGGGCCTATTGCGATACCAAGGGATTCTTTTTAGTGGCTACAGCATTTAGAAGCGCACCAATTAATTTCTTGCAATCCTAATTACTCAGTGCTTTCTTCAACCCCTCTCTAATAGCATTTTCGTTGGGTGCAGTATCTGCGGACTCCCATATGCAAAACCTAGCTCGGCCGTCGTAGTCGCAGTCGTCGTCACTATTGATTCCAATGCCGTCCATAATCCTTGGTGTGAACAGTGAAAGTCTTAACCTGTCCGTCGACCAGTGCTTCAAGAATCATAGTCCCGCTTCCATTCAACTCTATGACCACACTCTTGATGACACCGGGACCATCTTGTAGGTTCGATAGGTTCTCTGGTGTAGCTTCCCAAACCTTCCAAGCCTCACCGCTATCTGTTGAAACAGCGTATTTCTCATTCAAGAACACATAACCAGTCTGATCGTTCACAAATCGAATTTGCTCACGCGGAAGTGGAATGTCATCATCATTCTTAACGTCCATGATTTCATGCCAATTGCCGGTTGCCGCCCCCGATGACTCAAAAACATAAAAGAAGTGTGTGAGGTAAACGGGATGTTTCTCTTTGTATTCAGTTACCCGAATCTTGAACTTTCCCTTGGTCGTTTCCCACGCTTCGACGACTTCTCCTCTTCCGCCACCAAAACCAAAAGCGCAACCCGAAGCATAGATAGCAAGAGCGCATAAAAAGGCACTCACCAAACTTTTTGTATAGTTCGAAGGACTCATCCTGGGCTGCACATGTCTATGTTTTCGCCATAAAGGACGGTTAAGTTTATGATGCATTTTTCCGGCGCTCGAACCCCCCGTAACGGCCTTGGAACAGACAGAACTAAGGTAGATTCAAAGCTCCCTTCTCACCGCATATTTGGGTCCAGACATCTTGGGCCAGCTTTTTGAAGTCCCCTCTGAAAGAACCGCCTAAAGCAATGCCAGCACGTCCCAGGGCAACATCCGGATCTCTATTCCGCAGAGTCCCTTCCTGACCAAACAACGCGGCTTCGGCATAAGCAGAATTTACGCTGTAACCAGCTCCAAACCAACCGACGAAATGCCTTACTTGGTTGTCCGGAAATGGATTGATAAAGCCGCCTCCGCCGTACCTCCCGTTAAATCCTTGCTGTCCAAATGATGCCGCGTAATTGCCTTGGGGGTCTGATCTCATAACTCCGACGCGGAAGTTTGGATCGGAAGGGCTCCCTCCATCATGCCCAATCGCGGAAAACTCTGTCAGTCCGCGGAGCAGACCACCGACTATGCTGTCTGCACCTCCGCCACCCCAGACCTGTCCGGCCTTATAGATCATGAGCGCCAGCTTCATGCAATCGCGCATGCCCCGATTGTGTGAGAGTTGTTTGGCGTAGTCCCTAAAGTCCGCGCGAGGATCGTAAGTATTCTGCTGAACTCCTTTGTTAGGCTTGCTTGAATTCGTAAAGATGAACCTGCCGACATTCCTAATGGCGGTCGTTACATTCCCGTTAACGGTCGTGCCACCCGAAATCGAAGCGGTTCCAGGCGCTGTGGCTACGTCTTCCCATTCATCCACCCAAACTGCCGACGCCGTGGAATCGCCCAGTGATAGATAGCTGCCCGCCATGCGTTTTCCAGAACCCGCCAATCGCCACATCAGGCCACACGGAATGGGCTGACCATCAAGCATGCAACCAGAGGCACCGTCATAAGGATTGCCGCTGCTTCCATAATTGCCTAGATATTCATAGTCAGGCGTAAGTTCCGGTGGCAACGGATCCTGCAAAGGAGCGTCATTGCCGAGCGGGTCGAATTCAACCCGATTGACCCCCACGCTATTAGACATCGTTTCTCTGATGCTGTTAGTCACCGGATCCGTGTGGATCCAGCGTACGAGGTTATCCTTTTGTTTTATCAAAGCCATGCCATTTGCATAGACAGTGGTCTCGCGTTTCAGGCCCAACTCATTTAGTTCCGTGACGACCTTGCCGTTTAGAACTGACGAGCGCAGATAGTAGCTGGTTACAAATGCGTAGGCTCCCTGGTTGTACTGTTGCTGCTCGACTCTTTTCGCGCGCACCCCATTACCGTCGTAATCCTGATAGATCCAGAGTCTTTTTGTGAGCGTGGCGTCGATGATCGTAGTTTCAAAGGTCCGTCTCAGATGACCCCCAGCATCAACGGTGTATTCTTTGTTGTGGTCGTTTTTTATCCGTCCGTCGGAATCGTGAGTCAAGTTGGTTAAGACCGGTGCATTGGGAGGAGACCAAGTCGTAGTTTGGGTATTTCGATTGTCCTGATACTGACTAGTTAAGGTGTGATAAGCCCGCCACGAAAGTGTTTCGCGCTGTGTGAGATTGCCAAAAGTGTCGTAGTCGAGGCCGAGAACGTAGGCTCCGTTTCCAGCTGAGGCGCCAATCAGCCGGCTCGCATGGTCATAAGTATAGTAACGATTGAATCCTTCGTCGGTGCGGTCGTACGCGATCTTGATTTCTCCATCGGCATTGTATTCATAGTCGGTACGGGCGCGCTCGCCCTGGCCCACTGGTGTGTTTGGCACCTTTACCTGATAGCTCGTCAGTTGCAGACTTGAATTAAAACCATTGTTCAGTCGCAATCCGTTACCGTAGCTCATTTCTTTGACCGAGTTCCAAGCGCGGTAATTTATCCCAGAGGCAAATTGCGAAACGCCGCCGGCGAAACCCGAACCGGAAACGCTGCTTAATCGTCCCGCCTGATCGTAGCCATAACTTACGCTTGAACCAAACTGACTGGGCTCGGTGAGGCTGGTTAAAGCGCCCGCCAGATTGTAGGCATAGCTAAGCCTGTAAGTACTTCCGGTGAGACCAGTGAAAGTGCGTTCTTCCCAATCCATCCTTGACAGTTGATCGAAGTGATAGCTCGTGCTGCCGCTGCCGTCTGACATTGAAGTGCGGTTGCCGGCGGCGTCGTATTCAAAACTCACTGCCGCAGGAACTGTGATGCCAGAGCCGCCAGGCACGGCATAAGTTATTCCAGTCACCAGATGGCGGCTGTTGTAACTGAATGTCTGCGAAGCCCCCCGCGCGTCAGTGATTTTCTCGACAGTGTCATCAGCTTTATAGTCCCAGGTTGTGGCCGTGCCTGCGTTCTGCTCGGGAACATGACGCGTCTTCAAACGGCCATGGCCGTCGTATGTCATCTCGGTATCTTGATAAGTTCCTGTACCCTCCGCACCTGACCATTGCCGTACTTTTGTAACCTGATCGAGGGCGTTGTAAGTGTTTACCGTGGCAGAATAGACACTGCCATTCTCCCAGGTCAGCGTTTCCGATTTCACGGTGCGGCCGAGTACGTCTGCATAAATCTTCTGCTGCCGCCGTTTGGGCGTACCCGCATCGATCGTGCCCTCATCGGTCAAAGTCACCACCTGGCCGCCGGCGCAGCCACAGCCGCCGTAACTCGCATCTTTGTGTGTGAGGTCGGGATGGGTGGTGCGCACGGGCCGACCCTGCCAGTCATAGGTTTGAGTGGTGTATAGCCATCCGGCAACGTCATCGCCCCAAGCGTCGAAACTTGCATTCGTTTCAGTGGGGTTCGACTGCTTAGCCATGCGACCCATAACGTCGTAGTAGGTGACCTGAGTGCTCAGTCCACCACTGCTTCCGGGATGTTTGCGAACCGTCTTGAACACGCCACCGGCACCATTAAAGACCTGAAGCGAACTTGCCTCGTCCGTCAGGGTGTTCACGGTTGACACGGTTTCCACATCATCCGGGCCATAGATAAATTTCGTATAGGCGCCGTTGTTTGTGGTGGTCACACGGTCAATGCGAGCAGCAGCATCGTAGGTAAAGGTGGTGATTCGTCCCTGCGTTTGTTGTGCTGGCGGTGGTCCTTGAGCACGAGTCTTTGCGCCCAGCTCAAAACTGTACTGGAGCAAAAAATTATTGCCACCCTCAGTAAGCGTAGTCGGGTAGGCGAACGAGTTTCGATTGACGCTGTCTGCGAAAGAATCCGTGTAGCTAATAGACTTCTGATGCCAGAGGGGATCGCGTGTGAAAGTTACGGAGCCGGTAATGTTGTGGCCATACTTTTGTTCTACGGCTTTACTGTAATTGTTATCGTCGATCGCATCCCAGCGCGTTACTACCGATAAGTTTCCGCGGCCACCGACGAAATTCGTCCCATAGTTCGCGTCGTGCTGCACCGCCGCAGCTCCTCCTGGCAACCCTTCCAGATGCGACCCCCAGTCGTACCCGTAACTCGTTTTTGAGAGCACCTGCCAACTGCTACTGAAGACCCACTCACTTGCAGGCAGTCCGATGATGCGCCGGTCAAGGTACTGCGCATCGAAATTGTAGTGATGCACCGTGAACCGAAGGACACTTGCCCCATCAGCGGCATATTCCGTTATGCAAAGCGGCAAACCAAACGTTGTGTGATACTCGATGCCGGTGCGCTTCCGATTACCTGCCGCATCGTAGACGTTGGTTTCCGTGACTCTTGGGTTTAGTTGATAGCTGAGGTTGGTGTTGTCCTGTGTCCAGGCCATCTCCGTCCATTTCTGGCGCACACCTCCGGACCAAACCTCACTCGTTGTTACTAACCCGCGTTGCCAGCCCGAGCCGTAGAACTCCTTGTACACCGTGCCGTCGGGCGCGGTCAGTTGACGCCAGCTATCCCCGGTCCCGCTGTATTGAGTCACCACTTCCGGAGGCAAGTCGTTAACGTCAGTCCAGTTGTCTGCCTGCACACGCACAGTCGTCAATCGCGGACAGTCGATTGCGGTATCGTAATCAAAAATGGTGTAAGCACGCTCTACATTGACTGAGTTGTAGCGTCTGATCATGAAGACTTGCAGGGCATTCGTATATTGAAAATCATAACGGCTGCCGTCATGCAGACTGACCTGTGTGAGCACCGGAACACTGGTGCCGCTTGGGGCGCCAACCACTGAGTTGCCGACGAATGTATCCTGCGTTTTCGTCCCCCAGCCAAAGGTCGCCCATGGGTGAGAACCGGTACTCCACGGCTGTGTAATAGAAGTGAGATTGGCATTGCCGTCGTAGTTGAAAGTGATCACGCGACCAAGCGTGTCGGTGACCGTTGTGAGATCCCCGATCGTGTTGTAGTTCACGCTAAGGAAATTGCCGTTGCGGTCCTTGATTTCCTGGCAACGCCACTCTTCCTGGAATTTGCTGTAAGTCATCCGGGTGCCATCAGTAGAACGCACCAAAAGGCTTGCGCCATTATCCGTTAACTGGAGATAGGACGAGTCGGCAGCTTCATAGATGTTCGAAGCACCCACCTGTCTTAGCTCAACCCGCCTGCCACCTGATGTGATGAACAAATAGACATTGTCACCGACCTTCGCATTGAAGAAGCGTTCTTGTATCGTCGGAAAGCCCAAACGGAATCCGGGGCTGGGCGAGCCGTTGTCTTCATCGAAGTACAAATAGGGTGAAGTGGCGGGCCCTGAAAGTGTCCAGACCATTGAGGAATAAGAAAGACCAAGGCCAAGATCCAAGCCAGCGCGGCCAGGCAGGCTCAACAATGACACGCTCCAATTAGCCTCACGACTCATCAGCCCACTGCCCGGTTGGTTAAAAGGATCTGTTCGAGCCGTTACCAAGGAAGACACCGCGCTCGAAGGGCTCCCACTCAGACTTATCGTGTTCACTAAATTGATGAACTCGGTGCTTTCATCAAAAGCGCGTCTCACAGCCTCGTGACCTAGTGTTTGCACCAATCCTTCCCAAAAGGACCAGCCTCCCGGATCGGGTTCACGCATCAAGTAAGCTAAGTAAAGGTCGCGAACATAGGCGTGACGGTGAGCATAGTCCATATCCAACCGATGGCCGTTATCGCGACGGGCATATTCCGCCGATTCAAACAGAGTCTTCCCCATCTCTCTAATTGCCAGAACCAGCGAGCCTTGCCCGTTAGCGTAAGCGCTACGCTGCATATCCATCCAGTAAGTAGCTTCAGCAGCATTCGGTGCGTGGGTGAGCGCCCAATAGAAGAAATTCTGCATGTACTGATCATCAGCCAATGGCGGTGAAGAGATTCGCGGGTGGTGCGAACGTGCCTTTTTTATGACTGAGCGTGAGGTCTTACTGCTTTGACGCGCACTACCTACCAGCGACTCTTGCGGCGCGACAACCTCCGCTTCATCGCCAACTCGTCGTCCATTTCGCGGCACGAGAGGCTTTCTGCGAGACCGAATGCTTGAAGGAATTGCGGGCGCTGCGCTGGGAGGCACCTGCCGCCGTCGTCTTACCTCATCGAGATTGGGGAAGGTACCTTCCGGACGTCCCGGCTGCGGCCTCGCACCGTCGGAGCGAGGAGTGCGATCTTGCAATGGCTTTCCGGCGCGTGTGAACGGCACGATCGAGCTCAGGAGCAGGGCTGAAGCGATGATCAATACGAAAAGAAATCGCGTCGACTTCTGAGAGGTACGGCGTGAGTGCGGCACTGTGAAGACTCCTGAGGTTCAAGTAAGCGCTGCTGCGCGAGAACAGGCGCTTCCAGGAAGTTCGATTGTGAGTGACAGTTGACGTAAGGCTTACGGTGAAGCTGTGAGTCGCACGTGAACTTAATTGGAAAACCTAATGGGGGTGTGGGTGAGAATCTACGCTGGCCCATCTGCAGTGTCAACGAAAATCTAAATCGAAAATCTAAATCGTCTAAAACGAAGACGTGTAAACGAAGACGCACCTTAATTGACAGCCTAAGGTGTAGCCCCTTGCTCTGGAGACTTTGAGTCCACCTTCCTGACCTTAGAGGTCGGGCGGACCGCCCGCAACACTATTGAGTTAGAGATCGGGCGACTGACCACGCTTTGACCAGCCTGCAGCACGCCTCCATAATTCGCTCATGACAACTGCGCTCATCCATCATCCCGTTTTCCGGGAGCACGACACTGGACCAGGCCATCCCGAATCGCCATCGCGCTATCAAGTGGTCATGGACGCCTTACGAGGTGATGACGAACTCTGGTCGCAACTGATTGTGAAGGAGGCTACCCCGGCGACACGCGGCGCCGTGCAGGCTTGTCACAGCCCTCAGCTCTTCAAAGCTGTCGAGCGAGTCGTCAGCGAAGGCACTGGCTACCTGGATTCGGACACCGTGGTTTCAATGCACTCGTTGGATGCAGCTTTGCGCGCGGCGGGTGGAGCTTGTCTCGCGATCGACGAGATCATGAGCGGCGCCGCAGTAAACGCTTTCGTTCCAGTTCGACCGCCTGGGCATCACGCTACCGCCGAACGCTCGATGGGTTTTTGCTTATTCAATAACGTGGCCATTGCCGCGCGGTACGCGCAGAATAAATACCAGGAGATTGAGCGAGTGGCGATTGTCGATTGGGACGTTCACCACGGGAAT
>JBGTLE010000066.1:0-7284 GCA_041744295.1 Pyrinomonadaceae bacterium
TGGCGCAGCTCTATGTGGATATAGAGTATTGGGAAGGCAGGAAAGCATACTTGAATTGGCGGAAGAATTCGCAGTCCGAGCAGGAGTTATTACGATAGGTGATAATTACAGCAGGGATATTGTAAGAAGGGCTGTGGAGGAGAGAATTCCGAATTTCAACTGGGTTAATGCTATTCATCCGTCGTGCATAATTGGGAATAACGTAAAATTCGGAAAAGGCGTAGTTGCAATGGCAGGTTGTATCTTTAATACCGGAGCCACGTTAGGAGATTTTACTTTCTTTGCCACGAGTGCCCAAATCGAACACGATTGTACCATCGACGATTTTGCTAGTGTGAGCGCCGGTAGTGTAATGGGAGGATTTGTGAAGATTGGGAAATACAGTGCAGTAACACTAGGGTGTATCATCATGGACAGGCTCAGCATCGGCGAGAATAGTGTTATAGGCAGTGGTAGTTTGGTACATACAAATATTCCCGATAATGTTTTGTGCTACGGCAGTCCGGCCAAGATTGTAAGAACCAGAGAGTTGGGCGAGAAATTTCTGGAAGGCAGACCGGAGAACCTGGGTTAGTTAAGTTCAATGGAAGCTCCCATGAAACGAGAACTTGAAGAGCTGGGTTTCTACGTCTACAGAGGTAAGGTCTCGGATGTTTTGTTGGACAGCTTGCGAGCTTCGCTCGATAGGGCTTTTAGCGAACACAAGATAATCCAGGAGAAGAATGGTAGCGAGGTAACCGAAGGTGGAGTCGCTCTACATGCGATCGTAACTGTTCCCGAGCTTGTCGATTTCCTGGGAGAACTAAAACACTTAGGAATTTTAAAGGAAATCGAAGAGAATTATTTTGGAAGTAAATTCATCCTTAATTCGTTTAGTGCCCTGAGTAACGTTCCCAATCAGAATACGTTTAGTGCCGAAGTCCATAGGGACATCAGATTCTATAGTGGAAACTTGAATTTGATGATCAATTGTCTTGTCATGCTTGATGATTTCACGAGAGAAAATGGGGCGACGTGGATACTACCTCGCAGTCATTTGACGAAAGAAAAGCCTGACAACGACCAGTTTTTTGCGAACGCTATCCAAGTTACGGGAAGAGCGGGCGATATTGTGATCTGGAACAGCAACATCTTCCACTGTTCAGGAAAAAACATAACAGACAAAGTCAGGAGAGCGCTTCCGATTGTATTTTGCAAGTCTTCATTGAAGCAATTATTAGACTATCCCAGAGCTTTTGGATCGAAGGAATTCAGCGCCGAAATTAGACAACTGCTAGGGTATGATTCGCGCGTGCCCTCAAGCTTGGACGAATGGTATCAACCTAAAGAGAAGAGATTTTATAGACCAAATCAAGATTAGGGATAAGTACATACGTTATGTTTGCCTCATGCTGGTGGCTTCCGATTCCTCCTTAGATTTCCGCGCGTCCGGTCGTCGACGGGCTGCTGGAAGTGGGGTCTGTCTTCCATGCGGAGCCGCCCGGCTTTGAAAACATTGTGACAATCCAACTTCCACAAAATGCCGGGGCGTTGTGCAACACAAGCTTGAATGGATTTCGCCGAATACTATCAAGGAGGCGGATGCTAATGAATACAAATAATTCGAGATTCCTAATAGCCTTAATGCAAGAGGTGATGAAGAATATGAACAATTGGTATGGGACTGATAACTGGGATTCTGAATTGTTTGGCCCATATAAAACGCATTACAAGAGTGCGATGGTAAGTAAACTCAATGAGCTGTTCTCAGGCAAAGCAACTATTCTGCCGGTAACATGGAATCGAGATGTAATCGAAAACGTATCAACGATAGAAGGTTCGATTGAGGAACTTGGATCCTTCTACGATCTGCTTGCGGACGAATCTTCAAAATCAATGCTGGTTCAGCTTCTGACATACCGACTGATGGGACATAAGAAGGTTAAGCTTCCGCTCAATACGGAATCCTATTGGTCGCAAAGAAGGGGCACTAAGTCTCTGATCAGTGGCAAAGAAACGATCAAAATAGCTTTTCTTGACTGGCAACTGCGTCGCTTTGTGTTAGACAAAATTGGATATCCTATTGAACTTTTCTTTATACCGGCTGGCGTAACGGCGACCTTCGTTTTAAAGCAGTATGAATACAGGAAGAGAACGCCTGAGATTAAAGCTCAAGAGGGGGATTATGTCATTGATTGTGGCGGATGCTGGGGAGATACCGCACTTTACTTCGCACATGAAGTAGGCGAACAGGGGAAAGTCTTTACATTCGAATTTGGGTCCGACAACCTGAAAATCTTTAATCGAAATATGAGCTTGAACGCACAGCTTTCGAGCAGGATTGAAGTATTTCCCAAAGCCGTATGGGAAAACTCGGGTGAGACTATTAGTTATTCCGCCGACGGACCTGCCACCTCGTTAACCCATAACCAACAGAACGGGAAGAACTTTTCGCAGGTTTTGACAATCTCCATCGATGACTTTGTTCGGGAAAAGAAACTACCGCGAGTGGATTTCATTAAAATGGATATCGAGGGCGCGGAACTTGGTGCTCTGAAAGGGGCCGAAGAAACATTACGCACCTTCCGGCCCAAACTGGGCATTTCGCTTTACCACAAAGAGAGTGACTTCATCGATATTCCGGCTTATTTGGACAAGTTAGGTTTGGGCTACAAGTTCTTCCTGGATCACTTCACCATCTATGGCAACGAGACTGTTCTTTTCGCTACCAGCATTAACAGTTAACCCGAAATGCGCACACCTTTAGTTGATTTTTCCGACGGCCTGAGCGCCTCCGCATGATTCCTTTCGTTTAAGAGTATGAAGAACAGACTGGAAGATCTGGCAATCTTTGGTGGCATTCCAACCTTCATGGAAAAAGTCCATGTGGGCCGGCCAAATATCGGGAATCGTAAACGCTTGCACGAACTCATCGATGACGTTCTCGATAGAAGATGGTTGACCAACAACGGCCCTTACGTCCAGGAGTTTGAGCGGCGACTCGCCCAATTCATCGGCGTCAAGCATTGCATAGCGATGTGTAATGCGACTATCGCTTTGGAAATTGTTATTCGAGCGCTGGGACTAAAAGGCGAGGTAATAGTTCCATCATTCACCTTCATCGCTACAGCACACGCACTACAATGGCAGGAAATCACACCGGTCTTTTGTGATGTCGACCCACGCACACACAACCTCGATCCAAACCGTGTGGAGCAGATGCTTACCCCACGAACGACCGGAATTATCGGGGTTCACTTGTGGGGGCGCCCGTGTAATGTCGAAGGCTTGACAGAAATCACCCGGAAGCGCAGCCTAAAATTGCTGTTTGACTCAGCCCACGCGTTCGGGTGCTCTCATCAAGCGAGGATGATCGGAGGTTTTGGCGACGCCGAGGTCTTTAGTTTCCACGCCACGAAGTTCCTTAACTCGTTCGAGGGCGGAGCAGTCACCACGAACGACGATGAGCTGGCGGAGAAGATACGGTTGATGAAAAACTTCGGTTTCGCAGGTCACGACAACGTAGTATTTATCGGCACTAACGGCAAGATGAGTGAGGTTTCGGCGGCGATGGGGCTGGGTAGCCTTGAAAGCCTTGACGAATTCATCGACACGAACAGGCGCAACTACGGGCGGTATAGACAAGAGCTTGAAGGGGTTGCGGGCGTCACGATGCTCAAGTACGAGGGGCACGAGCGGTACAACTACCAGTACATTGTCCTGGAGATTGACGAAGCGATTACGGGAGTCAGCCGCGATCAACTGCAAGATATCCTCTGGGCCGAAAATGTTCTTGCCCGACGCTACTTCTACCCAGGCTGCCACCGCATGGAACCCTACCGGTCCTACTTTCCGCACGCCGGGCGTCTGCTACCTGAAACGGAAAAGCTAGCCGCGCGCGTGCTGGTCCTGCCGACAGGAACCGGAGTCAGCCAGGACGACATTACGAAGATTGCCGGCATAATAAAAACAGTCATCGGCGATGGCGCTCAGATCACGAGCAAGCTCATGCAGCGAGCGCACGGCTGAGGATGACACGATGACGTATAAGGGTGACGGCCCGGCCGTCATGTTGTGTGACCCCACCAGTATCTTCCCTTCGCATCTCGCTGCTTACTGGCGCTCGAAAGGGCTCGACGTGGTGTTCGTTACTGATCGGAGCGACCTGCCGCGTGCCCTCCCGGACGGGACGCTTGTCGTGCGTAGCTGCGACTATGAAACTCCGTTGATGCGAAAGATCACGCGCCGGTTAATGAGCCCCGTGCTCTACAGGCTGGAGAAAACCGTCCCACGTTTTAAAGAGAGATTCACCCGGCACACCGGCGTGAGCGCAGACTCAGAGTTGTGGATGCCCGGCTTTGTGAGTTCCCTAACGAGCGCGTGGCCCACGGCGCGTGCCGCCCTCGCACAGCGCCCGCGATTCGTCTTCGGGCACGAAGCAACGGCCTACGGCCCAGCGACCGCGCTCTGCCGTGGCGTTCCCAGGATCATTTTTCCCTGGGGCGGGGACGTGTTCACCAAAGCTGAGTCGTCGCCGTATCACTTCGCCATGGTAAAGCTCTCGTTTCGCGCCGTTGACCTGATCCTGCCCGGCGCGACGACCGCTGCGCGCCACATCCGCGAACGGTTCGCTGTGTCCGCTAAAAAGGTGCAGGCCGTGGGCTGGGGCGTTGACCGGCAGAGGTTCACCAGGGCCGACGCCGAGCAGAGAAAGGCCTTGTGCATTAAGTGGGGCATTGAAGCTGGCGCGACGATTTTCTTGAACCCGCGGCGGTTCCGTCCCGTCTGGGGCGCTTTCGTGGCGCTGGAGGCGTTCATGCGGCTGGCCGTGGAACAACCAGCAACGCACTTCATCCTTTTCGGCGGGCTCTTTACCGAGGAATTCACGCAGCAGGCACGGGTCAAGCTGGAAGCTGAGGGTTTGCTCTCCAGGTTTACGTTGCTTGAGGGCGATGCACCGCTGGAAGTTTGCTCCGAATTAATGTCAATCTCGGACGCCTTTGTCTCACTGCTTGGGCGCGGAGACATGAGATCCAGCAGCGTCCTTCAAGCCGTGGCGACGGGCGCAGTTCCGATCATCAGCGACCTCCCGGAATACCGTGAAATGGAACGGCTCGGGTTCGCCGGACAATTCGTGCGGCCCGACAGTGTCGAAGAGGTCCTGACCGCGTTGCGCTTTTGCATGACTAATCCGGAGAAGGTGCGGGACATGGCGGCCCGCAACCAGGTTTACATTGCCGAGCATGAGGACCACACCAGGCAGTTGGACAAAATGCTGGGACTAATCGATGCAATCTGCGCCCGTTATACGCGCGGCGGCGAGCGCTGGTACAATTCCCCCTTCTCCGAGAAAGGCCACCGCACCCAGGATGAGAGACCGTCGGATGAGCGCACGAATGCTCGTCTAACTTTGTAAAGCCGATGTGTGGAATTGGCTGCCATTATGCGCTGGAACGCAATGGTTCCAGACCAGTCAGAGATCGAGCGGATGACTGCCGCTATTGCTCATCGAGGGCCCGATGGATCCGGGTTCCCACAGCGCGACAGGTTGCACGGCGACAAACGATCTGGATCACCAACAACGGTGAGATGTGTCTGGCTGGGGCAAAACCCCGGAGTAAGCTTCAATTGAACTTTGGTGCTGACGCGAGCCCGTATAGTTGGCGTCAGCGCTACGCTCCAGAATATTGCCAGTAACACACCTTATGCATTTACCGCCGCAACTGCGTTGCCTTAAACACTCGCAAACTCTAAAAGCCCACTTCGCTGATTCCCCCAAGGCCCTTGAATGTCCGGCAGGCTGCAGCGTGCCGGTAGTTCGAGATATCCCTCGTTTCGTGGAGTCGTCGAATTATGCATCTGCGTTCGGACTTCAGTGGAAAGCGTTCCGCAAGACGCAACTCGATTCTTACACCGGCACAACTATTTCCAGGGACAGACTCACCAGGTGCTTTGGAGGTTCGCTTGATGTTTTGCGTGGCAAGACAGTGTTTGAGGTAGGTTGTGGCGCCGGGCGCTTCACTGAGTTGATGCTGGAGGCTGGCGCGACTGTGCTTGCCTGTGACTTGTCGCAAGCTGTCGAAGCGAACTACGAGAACTGTCACGGCAAGCCGAATTATTTCGTGTGCCAAGCCAATGCGTTGCAGCTCCCGGTCCTGCCGCAATCATTCGACTTCGTCTTGTGCATAGGAGTCATTCAGCACACCCCATCGCCCGAAGAGACAATCAGGGCTCTGGCACGTCAGGTCAAACCTGGGGGAATGTTGGTTATCGATCACTACACACACACTTACGTTCAGAATTACCTGCAACGGAATCTAAGACGGGTGCTGATCCGTCTTCCCGCACGGATTGCCAAATCGGCAACCCTCGGCCTGTCGAGTGCCCTGCTGCCGCTGCATCGACTTGGCTTAAAGTGGCAGCACCGGCGAGGACTCTGGCGTCTGCGACATGGATTGCTTAAGCACTCGCCCCTTATCGACTATCTCGATCTCTTTCCTGAATTGGGCGATAAACTGATGGGAGAATGGTCAATACTCGACACACACGATGCGCTAACGGATTACTACAAACATCTTCGTACGCGCGAGGAGATTGAAGAAACCTTGCGCTCCTGTGGCCTGATTGGTTTGGAAGTTACTTATGGCGGTAACGGTGTCGAGGCGCGTGCCAGAATGCCTATCGCCGTCGCGCGTGACGAGGCGCTTGAGAATATTCCCGGTACCCAGGCGGCCGGAGCTTAGTTGTCTAGTAAGGTAGCAACTTCAAAGGCTGGCCGGATGCAGTCGACCTTGGGCGAGGGGGTCGTTTAATTCAACCTGGTCGCATGCGGTGCAGTAGCCCGACCGTTAGGGGTTCCGCAACGAGAGAGGTATCTGCAAGTAGCATCTGGGATGTCTTGCGGGCATGCGATCAGCTCCTCAGTGATAACACCCAATATCTTCCCAGTGGTCTGCGCTTACCGGTTGAGGCATACTCGCCGGTCTTAAGACGCCATGCTAAGCTTCCTCACTTCACCCATGATGTAGATAATTAACGGTCATCCGGCGGCAGATCCGTGAAGCAACCGATGACGGACGAGAACGTCGGCCCTGGAAATATACTATGTGTGGCATCGCAGGAATTGTGCGCTGGAATGGGAAAATCCCAGACCAGGTCGAGATTGAGCGAATGACGGCAGCCATCGCCCATCGTGGGCCTGATGGCGTCGGTTTTTACTTACGCGATGGCGTGGCGTTGGGCCATCGACGGCTGGCGATCATCGACCCGAAACTCGGACATCAACCGATGTCCAACGGCGACCAG
>JBGTLE010000067.1:0-3556 GCA_041744295.1 Pyrinomonadaceae bacterium
TCGATTACAGCTTGGGAAAATGGCTTGGTCTTAAGACGATCACACAATACCGTCGCAATAGCTTCGCTTACTCTTATTTTTATAGCTGTAGATGGTCAACTCTTCTTCGGCTGGAGAGAGAAAGCGATAGGCAATCATTTGAGGCGACTGCGCGCTCTGGACATGACCTCATCGCTCGGAAGAGATTCTAACTCGCCCCTCAGATAGGCGGCATATCTACGCTGCGACTCCTCAATCCACACCTGCTCTACCTGACGATCTGCCCCAGGATCTAGCTCATCGATGAGGATGCGTGCGAGGGTGGCCTTCTCTTGCGGGGTGAGCAACCGTACTTGCTTTTCCAAGTCATCAAAAAGTGCGCTCATACTTTCGCATTATACTCAGCCAACGGGTAGACCGCTAACACTACCTTTCGGTTGTGGCACGATGAATCAGCCATGGCGTAGGGATTACGCTGCTTGATAATAACGCCCAGCTCGCGTTATCTCGCAACTGAGTTTCGAATCCTCATCGTCGAAAGTTCAGCATGATTTTCAGCAGGGGCGATGATAGACTTACCTTGCCGTGTTAACCGGAATCAGAAAACTTCACGCAAGCGGATTTAATCTTTTAGAGGTCTCACTTCCGTAATTTGCATCGTGCGCGAATACTGTCTCATCGTTGAGGGGGCATACCTCTCCGAGTCCGACGCAGACCACGCCCTGCGAGATCCGTTCATTGAAGATTGGGTCGAGCAAACAGGTCGCTTCCGCGTCCACAACATGGGCGAGATTCAGATTACGCCCGGCGTCACGCTTGGCTCGCTCGGTGTCATGATGCTTGACGATCGTACGTTTGAGATAGCCAGCACAGATCCGGAACACCCTTTGACGGAGCACAAGGCGAAGGGCGTTGCCGAAGCGCTGCGACGGCAGGACATGTTTGATGAGATTAAGGTAGAGCCGCGAACGGAAGAGTTGAGCGAGTAGTTGTCACACCAGCCAGAACACAAATTCCTAAATGGACGAGTAGTCGCAATCCTTGGCGACATTACGACACAGGAAGTGGATGTGATCGTGAATGCCGCCAATGCCACGTTGCTCGGTGGCGGAGGAGTAGATGGGGCCATCCATCGAAAGGGTGGACCGCAGATTCTGATCGAGTGTCAGCAGATTCGCGCCACTCAGTATCCTAAAGGTCTGCCTACGGGCGAAGCCGTGCTGACAAGCGCCGGCGACCTTCCCGCTGCGAAAGTAATTCACACGGTAGGTCCCATCTATGGCCGGCACGATGGCAGGGAAGCCGAGTTGCTCGCTGCTTGTTACCGCAACTCGGTAGCGCTTGCTTGTGCTCACGGACTGACAACGATTGCTTTCCCAGCCATCTCGACCGGGGTTTACGGTTATCCGCGTTCAGAAGCGGCCGCGGTTGCCTCTCGCAGTATCGAGAAATCATTCGCTGTTGAATGTATATTAAGAGAAGTGCGACTGGTCTTCTTCCAGCCCTCGGACCTGCGAGTGTTTCTCAATAGTCACAGCTTTTCTTAAGAGTGATCTCGTTTTGAGCGAATAAGGTATGTGTAAACCCCCGGACCGATAGCGAGTGGCGCCGCTGAGATTATCAAGTCCATCCATCTGGGTTACGTTTTTTTGTTTTGTACGCCTTCGGCGTAAAGAGGTCGCTTACTATGGTTGAACTGGGTTCCTAACCTCCAACGGCGACGGGGCCAGTCCATACTTTTGCGGTTGTCGCGTACAATGCGTCCCGCGCGCGCACGCCGCATGGTGCTCTTGGTGGTATTTAAGTTTGAACTGATGAATCTTACTGATGATTGAAACCACTGAACTGAAACAAACAACAGAAAATGCTAAGCCACGCTTGCCGTTGACGCTCGAATCACTCGAGCGCCTTTGCTGGAACTACTGGTGGAGTTGGTCTCGGGACGGCGCGAGCATTTTTCGCGACTTGGATCCCGAAAGTTGGGAAGAGTGTGAACACAATCCGCGTTTATTGCTGAGACGCGTGTCTGAGTTTCGCTTAGCCCAGATGGCGACTGACCCGGACTATCTGGAACGTCTCGGCACACTAACCAGCGCTTTCGATGAGTACATGAAACTTGGCGCCGATGAGTCATTTGCGAACTCGGGCATTACTGCTGAGCATCCGGTAGCGTACTTCTGCGCCGAGTTTGGAGTTCATAATTCGCTGCCGCTTTACTCAGGAGGTCTCGGCATTCTTGCCGGCGACCATTTGAAATCCGCGAGTGACTTGCGTCTTCCGTTGACCGCCGTAGGACTGCTTTATCGCTACGGATATTTTCGTCAGCGTTTCCGGAAAGATGGATGGCAGGAAGAGCATTACGGCGAAACCCAGGCCGGTGAGTTACCGATTCACGAAATCAAGGATTCTGATGGCGCGCCGCTGTTGATTGAAGTGTTGATTCGTTCCCGAGTGGTGCGGGCGCGAGTTTGGCGAGCCGACGTCGGCCATGTCGCGCTTTATCTGCTCGACACGAACATTCCGGAAAATGAAGAGACGGATCGTTTTGTGACGGGACATCTTTATGGCGGCGATCGCGAGACGCGCATTGTTCAGGAGATGCTTTTGGGGATAGGCGGCGTACGTCTCTTGCGAGAGCTCGGAATTAAACCGTACGTTTTTCACTTGAATGAAGGACACTCGGCTTTCCTAACGCTCGAGTTGTCGCGGGAACTGGTCCAGGCAGGCACGCATAGTTTTGCAGATGCTTCGGCTATCGTGCGCAAGCGATGCGTCTTCACTACACACACTCCGGTAGCGGCTGGTAATGACGAATTCGACGCGTCGTTAGTGAGCCGCAGTTTTGGCAGCACTTATGAACAGGAATTGGGTTTGACGCACGAAGAATTCCTGGCGCTGGGACGAGTGGACCCCGAGAAGAAAGACGAGAGTTTCGGTTTGACGCCGCTTGCGATTCGCATGTGTCGTTCGACAAATGGCGTCAGTCGTAAACATGGTGAAGTATCGCGCGCGCTCTGGCAAAAGCTGTTTCCGGAGCGGATCATCCAGGAGATTCCGATCACTTCAGTTACCAATGGAGTGCACGCGCCGACGTGGGTGGCGCCGTTACTGCGAGCGCTTTTCGAAAAGCACATCGGGCAGGATTGGTTGGTTAAGGCGCACGACGACAAGGCGTGGGCGGCAGGTGTTGCACGGATCCCGGATGAAGAACTCTGGCAGGTGCACTCGCTTTTGAAGCAGCGTCTGATCGCCTTTGCTCGTGAGCGATCTTTTCAAGCCAGATCGGATCGTGGCGAGACGATGGAGTACACCGAAGCGGCTCGCCGATTATTCGAACCCGGCAGTTTGACAATCGGATTTGCTCGCCGCGTGGCCGGCTATAAGCGTTGGGCACTGCTGCTCAAAGATCCGGAAAGACTGTTACGGCTCATCAACAACGCTGAGCGGCCAGTGCAATTCGTGTTTGCCGGCAAAGCACACCCGCAGGACCAGGGCGCAAAAGCAATCCTCCAGCAAGTTACTCAGTGGAAGCACGATCTTAAAGTTCGCGACAGTGCCGTCTTTATTCAGGATTACG
>JBGTLE010000068.1:0-16056 GCA_041744295.1 Pyrinomonadaceae bacterium
CCAGGCACAGGGCGATTGGCGCACCATGAAAGTTTCCTCCCGACAAAACTTCACCCGTATCAGTGAACACAAGCGGATTGTCGGTTGCACTGCCGGTCTCAATCTCCAGGACTTCACGTGCATGATCGAGCGCACCACGAACCGCTCCGTGAACCTGCGGCATGCAACGCAGGCTGTAAGCATCCTGCACGCGCGGATCGTTTTCGATGTGTGAACGTCTGATCGCGCTTTCGCTTAAGAGTTCGCGAAGATGCTCGGCAACTTTGATCTGGCCCGGGTGGGGCCTGGCCCGTTGAATTCGATCGTCGAAAGCCACCGGCGTTCCTCGCAATGCTTCCAGTGTCATCGCGCCCGCGACATCGGCCAGGACTGAGAGTCTTTGCGCTTCATGCAGCGCCAGTCCGCCCACTGCGCCCATCGCCTGCGTCCCGTTCAAAAGAGCCAGTCCTTCCTTAACTTCCAATTGCACTGGTGCAAGCCCCGCGCGTCTCAAAGCTTCCGCACTCGCAATTCTTTCTCCCTGGTAGAATGCTTCGCCTTCGCCAATCACGGTCGAAGCAAGGTGCGCAAGCGGTGCCAGATCTCCACTCGCGCCCACTGATCCCTTTTCCGGAACTACCGGCGTAACGCCGCGCTCGAGCAAACGAACAAGGGCGTCGATGAGCAGCGGACGCGCGCCGCTGAACCCACGCGCGAGCACGTTTGCTCGCAACAACAGCATCGCGCGACTTTCATGTTCCGACAGCGGCGCGCCGAGACCACAGGCATGACTGCGGACCAGGTTCAATTGCAATTCTCGCAACTGCGCCCGCTCGATGCGCACGTCGGATAGTTTTCCAAAGCCGGTGTTTACGCCATAAACCGTGCGCCCGGCCTCCACGATCTCTTCGACGACGCGTCGCGACTCCTCCGCACGCAAGCGGGCGTCGGAAGCCAGCGTCACGTGTTCTCGACCCGTGGCTACCTCGGCAATTTGCTGGAGGGTCAAGCTTTGACCGTTCAACTCGAGCATATGAATTCGCTGATTCCGAAACAGACTTTTACAAACCAGTAGTGCAGACTCTTCAGCCTGTCCAACATGCTAATCAAGAAAAAGACACCCTGCCTACCTGGACGTGAAACTGTTACCCTCGGGTCACCGTCTCTTCCCTTTCCGCTCTGTCGGGTGATTCTGAAATATCTGGGTTGTATCGATCACGGTCCGGACTCTCCGTAACATCGATCCTTCTCAACTCGCCTGTCGCCGTGGCGCTGCGTACTCGTTGGCGCGCGCGCTTGGCACGCACTGTCGTGCGGCGTGTGGCGACCGTTGCCGCTCGCGTGGTCCAGTTTGTCATCCTTCGCAATGGGCGAAGGGAAAACTGATGCTGCGGCAAGACCTCGCCGGTTGCTTCGCGCAAACGCACGGTCCCAATCGCGAAGACGAGTATCGCGGCGTTGAAGAGAACGCCAACTACAAAAACCATCCAGCCCGGAACCACGCCAACCATGGCGCGTTCGATGAAGACGGTGAAGTCACGAGCGGGCAGCGGATGTAGATAGACCTTCAGATTCCAACTCAGTGCGAGCAACGCGAAAATCCAAAGGTAGTTTCTACGGAGTCGTCTGCCGACAGCCTCCCATTCCGTGATCGTAAAGTGCGGCGTGATCAAGTCGGCGGCCAGATGTTCGGCCCAGGCTTCATCCGGAGGAACTCCTTCGGGAGCCAGTAGCTGAGCAAAGTAACCGGTTTCGATCACCCGCACGCGGCTCGACCAAATCTCGTAATAGCGATAACGACGAGCTTCCATCAACAGAAAGATGGCGACCAAAATCGAGTTGATCGGAATTACAAAATGCGGGTTGCTCGGTGAGCTGAAGACAAAAGAGAGTGTGGCGCCGGCTGTCAACACGGCCCAGTTGGTGGTCGTGTCCAGGCGGTTGCGCCAGGTATTTGAGCGCTGCACTTCACCGCGATAGAAGTGGATCATCGCGGTGTTGAATTCTCCCGCAGACATCCGGCGCATCATCGCCATCGGACTCTGGGACTTCTCAGGAACGGGAGTTTCAGGCGGAGGTGTGGGACGCAGACGTCCGGTTACCCGTTCGGTTTGCAACGATCCACTGCCTTTTTGATGTGTTTCGGTGGTCATTCACCAGACTCGCTAGCAGAACGCCGGGGGGTAGAGCGGAGCTTCCCGACTCAGGAGACCAATGATAACACGCGGGAAACATTCATCGAAGGATTCATTCAGGACGGGACTGATGGAGGAAGTTTAAGGGCCTCGCGCTAAAAGTGTCATGAGGTCAGTCCAACCTCGCGGTAGAGACTGTGCGAAAAACTCAAGGTCTAAGGAGACAAATCAAGATACGTAGTCTCACTGTCAGGAAGGTGGACCCTGACCCCGCTTCAAGTTGCCCTAGTTTCAAGGTCGGTTGGCAGATTCAAGATTCTACCGATCTTCATTGTGCCGAAACTCAGGCGGGGACAGGATCCACCTTCCTGACAGTGAGACTGCGCAGCTGGTCTTCCTAATATCCAGCGCGTTAGTTTACACACAGTCTTCTTAGCGGGTGGGCCGAGCCCAACCGCGTTCTTTGCGCTTTTCGCCCAACTCAACTACCACCCACCCGCTACCGCAAGGTGGTACTGACCTCATCACAGCGGTCGAATTGAAATCAGGCAAACTGCATCACAACCGTGATTTTCGCCTCCTTGACAGCTTTTGAGCGCGCCTCCTATAGTTGGCAATCCCGCTGTTTGCTGAAATGACTTCTATGATGAATGCTGACGCGGACAGTGATCGCGACGAGCACTGGATGCGAGAGGCAATCAGGGCCGCCCGTCTAGCGCAGGCAGACGGTGAAGTGCCGGTGGGCGTCTGCATCGTGAGCAGTGGTAGCGTCCTGGCGATTGCGGGTAACAGGACACGAACCGATCGCGATCCGACGGCCCACGCGGAGGTGGTGGCACTCCGAGAAGCGGCCCGCAAGGTTGAAAATTTTCGGCTCACCGAGGCGGTTGTTTATTCGACGATCGAGCCATGCGCGATGTGCGCAGGCGCATTGATCCAGGCACGGGTTAGACGACTGGTCTATGGCGCGCTCGATGAACGAGCAGGGGCGGTCGAATCACACTTTCAGATCTGCTCCACTGAGTTTTTGAATCATCGAATCGAAGTCACGTCTGGCGTGCTGGCAACAGAATGCCGCGAGCTGATGCAACAGTTCTTCAAGACGAGACGGAAGAATAAGGAATGACGAATAAGGATGAAGGATGAAGGCGGAAGGATGAAAGAAAGCCACCGTCGCTTGACCTTTTATGGGAACAGATGAAGATTCGGTGGCCCTTGTTTCATCCTTCATCCTTCATCCTTACTCTTGGAGAGGTCGCATAGTGGATTAGTGCACCGGTCTCGAAAACCGGAGAGGCTTAACGGCCTCCGTGGGTTCGAATCCCACCCTCTCCGCCAGTTCAGATAAGGATGAAGGATGAAGGCGGAAGGATGAAAGAAAGCCACCGTCGCTTGACCGTTTACGGGAACAGATGAAGATTCGGTGCCCATTGTTTCAATCTTCATCCTTCATCCTTACTTTTGGAGAGGTGCAAGAGTGGTTGAATTGGCAGCACTGGAAATGCTGTGAACGGGAAACCGTTCCGTGGGTTCGAATCCCACCCTCTCCGCCAGTTATTCAAAGATGAGGGATGAAGGCGGAAGGATTGAAGATCCCCCAAGTCATCCCTTTTTCTGAGCCCTGTCCCCCTTGGCTCTCACGAACCCCTCAGTCCCCGTTCCCGCATTCAGGTTTCATTTTCAAAGGAGATCAACGATGGATGACGAAAAGCTGGCCCAGGAAGAGGCGCGGCGTTCGGTACAACATCAGTCGGTAAAGGCCCAGGTTGAAGGCGAGGTAAACGCTGAAATAGCAGAGCGCGCCAACGCGGCCCAGGCGCCCAGTGAAGCACGAAAGATTGATGAGGTAGCCGGCCAGTTTCGGGCAAAAGCTGTCGATGAGGTGGTCGATACCGAGCGCGAGGTCGGTCGATCGCGAAGTGCCGCGCGCGTGTCGCAAATTATCGACTACTTCTTCTATCTACTTTACGCTTTGTTGGGGATGAGATTTCTGTTGGCACTGCTTGCCGCACGAAGCACCGCGGGATTTGTTCAATTCATTGTTGCAGTTACCGACCCATTCTACGCACCGTTTCGCGGCATCGTCGCCAGCCCGCGGACGGATCAGGGGCACACCTTGTTGCTCCCGATCGTGATCGCGTTGATCGCGTATGTCATCCTGCATTTAGCGATCAACGGATTGTTGCGCATGCTTGCTCATCGCAAGACTGCGATTTAAGAAGATGCTGGATGCTAGAGCTGGAGCTCGATGATCCGTTTGGGTATCTCCTAACTAGCATCTAACGCCCAATCAATGGCCAGATCGGGCTGACTGCTTTTTTTCACCGAAGGTGTTGCGACCTCCAGCCCAGGGTTGCGCGCTTTGGCGCTACCCTGGGACTAGGTACGAATCGAATCCTACCCCAGAGCGGGGTTGCGTCGCATTGGTGAACCATCCCTCGCGTAGCGTTAGAACGCGAAAAACATCCCTCTACATCAAATTAGGCCGGACGCAACCCCCGTTGGGGTAGATTCGTCAAACTCGCGAGATCCCAGGGTAGCGTCAGAGCACGCAACCCTGGGGCTGGAGGTCGCAACACCTTCGGTGTAAAAGCGGGAACAAGGTCCGCCTTCCTGACTGTGCGACTTTCAAGCTTAAGAGACTGATTCGGAATAAGTGGTTATGAAACGGAAAGCAGCACCAAGTGTTGGTAGCGTCCTAATCTCAAGTGTCGCTTAGGTTTTCCAAGCTCAATGCGTTATCTTGTCTCCTGATGGCGATGAGTTATAGAGGTTGCGAAACGAACCGGCAATTCTTTTGAAAGTTATCAGACTTCGGGCTCCGCACAACGTTTGTCTTGTGAACCCCGCCAGGCCGGGAACGGAGCAACGGTAGCAGTGGCAGCGTGTGTTGCGGGTAAGTCCGGAGTCTGGCCAAATCAAAACAAAAGAGCGACGAGGAATTCATCCCGTCGCTTTTTGTTGTTTCATCGCTTGGAACGTTTTATCCCCGGGCGTTTATTGAACAGCCCCGTCTCCTCTGTTACAGTCATCCGCAACCCAAGCGCAAAGGAGTAAGTCTTATGAAAGGCCTCTTCACCGCCGGAATCTCACTGCTTACAATTTCCATGATCTGTTTGGCTCAATCACCCTCGCGCGAGGATTTGCAGCGCCAGATTGAAACGAAACGCACTGAGTTGAAAGCACTCGAGAAGGCCTTTCTGTCTCCTTCAGCCGAAGACGAAGAAACTTATGCTGCCTACCTGGGCCACAGAGACATGGGACTGATACGTCTGTTGCCGCGGGCAGGCGGCAAAGAAAACAACGTGAAGGCAGCCGAGCTTTTGACGCTGCGGGGCGGCGGCGCTTACTACTCGTTTTCGCGGCTGACTCATGAGTACGGCTACGGTTCAGATATCAGCCTCGAGCAAGGCAATCTTTCGGTTGGTTTTGCCGGCGCCGATTATGGCTTGATAGCGAATCTTGGGGACGTGCCGCTGGAAACCATCTCGATCGAGGATTCGCGCGCCGGTTTCATGGCCGCTTACGAAGTGCCCGGTGAATTGGCGCGAGCTCGAGCGGAGGCGCAACGATTCTCGAGCGGCGTCACCGACG
Organism: Pyrinomonadaceae bacterium; assembly: GCA_041744295.1. Taxonomy (GTDB): domain Bacteria; phylum Acidobacteriota; class Blastocatellia; order Pyrinomonadales; family Pyrinomonadaceae; genus PSRF01. The sequence continues at coordinate 5,709 of JBGTLE010000068.1, forward strand.
ATGGAGTGATTTATAAGGGCCGTGTTCCCGCTGAGGTGCGGTCGACGTATCTCCTGCGTTCGGTCAACTACGAGGGCACCGACGTTCTAGTGACATTTAAAGTCGTGCGAAAAGATTCGGACGGCAGCGTGATCATCGTTTGGAAGTTGTTGAAGAATTATCCGGTGCCTCAACTTGCTCGCAATAGTCAGTAATACTAACTTCAGGCTCAAGCAGATTCGCTGACCCTCCGATGGCATACCAGGTAATCGCTCGCAAATGGCGCCCGCAAACTTTTGAGGAAGTAACCGGGCAGGAACCAATCACACGCACACTTCGCAATGCTATTGAGCATGAGCGATTGCATCACGCGTATCTGTTCTCAGGCGCACGAGGAGTGGGCAAGACAACCACTGCCAGGTTGCTTGCCAAGGCACTCAACTGTCACAAGGCTTCCTCGCCAACTGCTACTCCGTGCCGCACCGACGATCCGGACGCGTGCCCCTCCTGCCGCGAGATATCCGAAAGTCGCTCGATAGATGTTCAGGAGATCGATGCCGCGTCGAACACCGGTGTCGATAACGTTCGGGAAGCAATTATCGGCAGCGTCGGCATTGCTCCAGCGCGCGATCGCTACAAGGTATTCGTCATCGACGAAGTTCACATGCTTTCGACGCAGGCCTTCAATGCCTTACTGAAGACCATCGAAGAGCCGCCGCCGCGCGTGGTTTTCATAATGGCCACCACCGAACGACACAAAGTCCCGGAGACCATCCTTTCGCGCAGTCAGCAGTTCGACTTCCGCACTATTCCCACCGCAAAGATTCAAGAGCGGCTGCGTCTGATCGCCGATGCCGAAAAGATTAAGGTCCCCGATGAAGCGTTGCGCGAAATTGCGCGCGCCGGTGAGGGCTCGATGCGCGATGCGCAATCGGCCTTCGATCAGGTGATCAGCTTTTCTGGTCCCGAGATCAAAAAGGAAGATGTGGAGTTGGCGCTGGGTGTTGCGGGAGCGGACATACTGACACGAGTGGTGAGTGGAATAGCGGCACACAAACCGGCAGAAGCCTTGAGCGTCATCGCTGACGTGGTGATGCGTGGCCATGATCTGCGAAATTTCTGTCGCGATCTGCTCGCACACTTGCGCGACCTACTGGTCACAAAAGTTTCCAGTAGCGACGAACTTCTAGAGTCGGCAATTTGCACACGCGCGGAGCTGGAACAGCAGGCCGCGTTATTCAGTGAATCCGACCTGGTTCGGTTCTTTCACTCACTCGCCGATACGGAAACCAAACTCCGCGAGGCCAGTCACCCGCGCTATCAATTGGAAATCGGGTTGGTCAAACTCATGGAGATGAGGCGATTGGAACCTGTGGGACAGTTGCTGGAACGACTCGCCGCGCTCGAGGAGTCGTTGCGCACCGGCCTACCGCCTACTGCCACGCCATCGTCTGCGACGCCTTCATCTTCGACGCCCGGCGCAACCGGAGGAACACCAAAAGGAACACCAACGCGGAGCAGTGCCGCCGGAGGGTCCGGAGCATCGGCAGTCTCACACTCGTTTGCCGCAACCGCTACTGCGCCGGCATTCGAACCGAAGGTTGAAAGTCAACAGCCTCTTACTGGCGATAGTAGCCAAACGGCGGTGCCCACTGCTGAGGTTGCGCCGGCGAATCTTAGTGAGATCGATCAGATCAAGAGCGTGCTGGAAACCAAACGGAAGCGGCTGCTGGTGACGGCCTTAGAGAGTGCCAGTTCAGTGGCGATTGAGAATGACGAACTGTATGTTGAGTTCATGCCGGACACACGCCACCTCCGCGACAACTTAGCGAAAAGCGAGAACGTGAAAATTCTCCGCGACGCCTGTCATGAAGTCCGCGGCCGCGATACTGGCGTCCGCATCGCGATCAAAGATCAAACGGATGCTGATGATGCTCCGCCTAGTCAGGAGGACGAGCAGCGTTTAGAGAAGCAGGCGTTGAGAGCTGCCGCTGAGAAGAACCCGCTCGTGCAGCAGATGTTGAAGACCTTCCGTGGTGAGATCGCGGATGTCAGGCGCCTCGACCGGGAGTGAGAGGTCAGAGGTCAGTGGTCAGTGGTGAAATCAAGACTAACCAGTCGTCACCACTACATCCAACACCCTAACCCCTACACCCATCCTCTATTCCCCCGAACCCAATCTTAAAATTCATCGTATAGAGTCGCGCGGAGGTACAACACACATGCGCGATCCAGTTTTGGCAGGTGTCTTAAGTTTCATCATCCCCGGCGTTGGTCAGCTTTATAACGGTCGCTGGCTGGCAGGAATCCTATGGCTGGTTTTCACTCCCGGCTTTTGGATCGGTACGGGCGGCACGCTCGGCTGGATCTGCCACATCGTGGCGGCATATACGGCGTATTCTTACGCGAAAGAGCATCCGGTCCGTTATTGATCCGAAAATAAGTGGCTTCGAATCAAAACCAACGATCGAGTAGTTACTGGAGAGGCAACGTGGGTTGTGAAAAGCCTCTTGAAACTCCGTGACCGTAGAAATACTCCTTTGGAATCGGCCCGGTCGCTACCGCTTAGTCTGATAGTCTCCGATTGACACTGCTCTCAATTGCTCCTTATAGTCTGCTTCGACTCCGACTCTCGGTAGAGTCTCCCTTCCCGTTTGTCGCTTAACGTAAACACGCACCCGATCTCCACCGAAAACTCCTCGGCAGCACACTGGTCTAAGAGAGAACCATGAACCCCCAACGAAGAACTATTCGCACCCTCATCGGGCTTTCCTGTCTGCTCCTGATTTTGCAGGGCAGCCAATCTCTCGCGTTTGCGAAGGACACCTGGACCTCGGTGAAGTCGCGCAACTTTAATCTGGTTGGAAATGCGAGTGAAAAAGAGATTCGCGAGGTGGCCATTCGCCTCGAACAATTTCGCGAAGTGTTTTCGCGTCTGCTTCCGAGTCTTAAGCTGGCCTCTCCCGTTCCGACTACAGTTATTGTTTTCAAAAGCGACAGCGCCTTCAAGCCGTATAAGCCGGTGGCTGACGGAAAAACGATCGATATCGCCGGATATTTTCAGACCGGACGTGAGGTTAACTACATCGCACTGTCCACAGAGGACCGCTCAGAAGGTTCATTCCGGACTATCTTTCACGAGTATGTTCACCTATTGGTAAATAACACTCTCGGTCGTGGCGGCGTACCCGCGTGGTTCAACGAGGGACTCGCGGAGTATTACAGCAGTTTCGAAATTGCTGACTCGCGCAAGGTTTCGCTGGGCAAGTTGATTCCCAATCACCTTTATCTCTTACGGTCTTCTTCCAAGGTGCTGCCGCTGGAAACGTTATTTGCCGTCGACTATCACTCACTTCATCGCAACAAACAGCAAACCGGACTCTTTTATGCACAAGCCTGGGCTTTCGTTCACTATCTGATTCAGGGAAACGAGGGGAAGAACGTTCACAAGATGCACAACTTTCTCGCGCTGCTTTTGAAGAACACTGATGCGCGAACGGCGTTCACGCAGGCGTTTCAAACTGACTATGCGGGAATGGAGAAGGAACTAAAGAACTACATTCAGCGCAATACGTTTCGGATGAACGTTGCTACGTTCGCCCAAAAGCTCGAGTTTGATTCGGAGCTGAAAGTCTCGCCGTTGACTGAGGCGCAAGGCCTTACTTATCTCGGCGATCTCTTGTCGCACATTCAGCGGCCAGTCGAGGCGAAAGCCAAATTGGAACAAGCTCTGGCGCTTGATCCAGGTCTGACGATGGCCCACACATCACTGGCGATGGTCTTGATGGAGCAGAAAGACATCTCGCGCGCCCAGCAACACCTGATCAAGGCGGTCGAAGGAAACTCGTCGGACTACTTGTCTCATTATTTCTACGCTTACCTCCTGAGTCGCGAAGGAATGGACGACGATCAACGAATCATGTCGTACACGGATGAGTCCGCCGGGATCATGCGCGCCGAACTGCTCAAAGCAATTGAACTCAAACCGGACTTTGCCGAGTCGTACCATTTGCTGGCCTTCGTGGATCTGGTCACTGAGCACAAGCTTGACGAGGCAGTGAAGCTGATCAACAAAGCCATCGCGCTATCACCCGGCAACGAAGAATATCTTTTCGCCCTGACACAAATTTATCTGCGCAAACATGACTTTGCGGCAGCGACTAAAACAATTGAACCGCTGGCGACAAATGCCACCGATCCGCGAATTCGAGCAACGGCGGAAAGACTGCTGCAATCGGTGAAGTCTTTCCAGGACACGCTGGCGCGCTTTGAAAGGGAGAGACAGCCAGGCACGTCTCCATCGCTGCGCGAGGCAAGGGAGCAAGCTGACGAGGACCCCACCAGGCAGATCAATCCGCACACATATCTTGAAGAGGCATTGAGAAAACCGAATAGCGGTGAGATTAGAGTCCAGGGGTTTCTTACGCGGCTCGATTGCTCGGCCAAGGGGATCGTTTTCGAGATCAAGGGAGAAAAGGGAGTGCTCCGGTTTTCAGCTCAGGATTTTGATGGAATTAACATCACGACGTTTGCGAGTGAGGTCCGCGGAGAGCTGACGTGCGGAGCGCGAAAGGGCGAAGACTTCGTGGTGGTTACTTACAAGCCTGCGAAAGAGGCGCGGGAAAAAACGGAAGGCACGCTGGTGTCGATTGAATTCGTGCCGAAGGATTTCAAGTTGAGCAGTTAGCCGCGGATTAACGCGGATGAGACGGATCAGAATCCAAGCGAAAGCGACCGGCCGATTCCAAAAAGGGTCAGAATCACTCCGTTCAATCCAAAGTTGCATCTCCGTCGACGGCCGGGGCGCTGTCGCTTGCGGTTCTGATTCAGATCTGTCTAATCCGTGTTCATCCGCGGCTACTTCTTAGGCGGTTTTTTATCGGGCGGAGTCGCACGGGGAATATCGCCATCGTCCAACGGGTTCTGAGCGTTCTCAATCTGCAACTTCGGTGGTGAGCCTCGCAACGCCGGCGGCAGTTTCGGTACCGGCAACTTCACCGTAGCAATCGGGTCTGAACGTCTGATGATCGCGCCTCCACGACCCGCCACCCAAATGTTCGTCCCACCGCGATACGCCACGGAGAACAGAGGCGAGCTGGTAATCGTCGGCTGTATCTGCCAGGTCAGACCGCCATCCTTGCTGTGAATGATCCTGCCCTGATCGCCAGTTGCGAGCACGTCCTCTCGGGTGCTGACTGCGACGGCAAACAAGTTGGTGTCAAATCCACTCTCGAGGTCTTTCCAGGTGATCCCGCCATCATCAGTTCGGAGAATGATGCCTTTGGCTCCGACGATGTAGCCCCGTGCGGGATCGGCAAACGCAATCGCGTAAAGCCATTCCCGAATGTTCTGATCGACGCGGATCCACTTTTCACCACCGTCGTTTGTGCGCAGGATCGTGCCGCCGGAACCAACTGCTACACCATGCTTTTCGTCGGCGAAACTTACGTCTTCCAGCCAGTTGAAGAGGTTGGCATTCTGAAATCGCCACGTTTCACCGCCGTCGTCCGTGTGATAGATCGAGCCGCGCGCGCCTACAATCCAACCGCGCTCAGCTGAAACAAAATCCAGTCCAAAGAAATCTTCGCCGGCCTCGATTGAAACTTTAGTCCAGGTAACGCCGCCGGTATTAGAACGGAGAATGGTGCCCTTGTCCCCGACGGCCCAGCCCATTTTCGGGTTGATGAACTTGATCGCATTCAATCGCGTCGTCGTGCCCGATGGTCTGATAGTCCAGTTCTTGCCGCCCGAGCTGGTGTAAAGAATTCTTCCGCGCGAGCCCACTGCCCAGCCTCTCGAGTTATCAAGAAAAAAGATATCCGCGAGATCGTCACGACCGCCCTCTGTCAAGCGGCGCCATGACAAACCGCCATCATCCGTACGCACGACCAAGCCATCAGCACCAGCCGCCCAGCCAAGTAATTCGTCCACGAAATGCACGGTGACCAGGCGCGGCGCGGTACGAACGTTTACCGGCAGCCAGATATTTCCACCATCGCCGGTGGTGAGAACTACCCCACCATCTCCCGCGGCCCAACCATGCTTCACATCTGAAAAGTAAACCGAGAAGAGATCAGTAGTGACCAGCGGATCCTGAGTCTCCCAAGTCGCGCCACCGTCTTTGCTTAGCAGGATCGTGCCCTGATAGCCGACGACTATTGCGCGGTCCGGGTTAATAAAAGTGGCTCCGGTCAGTACTACGTTTTTGATGCCGGTTTGCTGTTTCCATTCAACGCCGCCATCGTTCGTGGTGAGCAACGTTCCGCGCGAGCCAACGGCAATGCCTCTTTTTGTATCCGCAAAGGCCACCGAAAATAGATGTGCATCCGTCTTTGCGGCTTGCGATTTCCAGGTGATGCCGCCATCGCTGGTGGAAATGATGGCTCCAAAAGTACCGACGGCCCATCCGTGCCGGAGATCTTCGGGCGCAAAGGTAACCGCGAAGAGATGATCGCGCGTTCCCGTTGGTCTTCGCACCCATTTGCTGCCGCCGTTGGATGTCGTGAGCACAACGCCGCGAGCGCCAGCGATGACGGCGCGCGAGCGGCTCTTGACGAAGACGCTATACAGCGTGGAGTTCGCAGAGGATTCCTGTTCTTCCCATTGAAAGCCACCGTCGTCGGTTCTCAAGATCGCGCCATCGGAACCCACGGCCCACCCATGTCTCTTGTCGGCGAAAAACCTGATTGAGTTGATGGTGTTGCCTTGCGGCAGCGGGTTCTGCCATTCCCAACCGCGCATCTGGTCCTGAGAGTGCACGGTAATCGCCAGGAAAACCAGCAGCCCGCCCAACGCTAAACACGCGTAATCCCTTCGCCGCTTACGCAAGCAAACTCCTATTTTCCAAATTGCCGATCGGGCGGACAAGGTCATTGCTACCGCTTTGCTGCCTGACTTCTTAGGTAATTAAGGGGAGAATTATATTGATCAGCCGTGCTGAAAGCGAATCACGGTCTGGGGGAGGGCAATTTTGAGATCATCGAGTCGAAGTTGCTAAAGCCTTTGGCTTATCTCTTCCAGCTTAAACATTCACAGACAAGCTTCTTGAAATGAGCTGATTAGTCGAGCGTGCCGGCAGCCGATCCGACTTTTTCGACGGCTTCCTGCAGAATTTCCTCATCAACTCGGCCCAGCGTCGCAATACGACGAGCCGCTTGGTCGGTGGCTTCCTGTACGACATGGCCGGCGTGGCCACGGATCCATTCCCAGATCACCTGGTGACGGCTGGCAGCCTTATCAAGACGTTCCCACCATTCATGATTTGTCTTACGTCGATAGCGACCGCTCATCGTCTCGACCACATAACGGGAGTCGCTGAACAAGTGGACGCGACAAGGTTCACGAAGACTCTCCAACCCTAACGCAGCGGCGGCAACTTCGGCCTGTTGGTTGGTGGCGTTCCCTAGATAGGTACCGACGGCGCGCCAGATTCCGCGATAGCCCAGCAGGGCGACGGCGGCGGCTCTAGTGGCGGCTTGTCCGTTACCGAGGCTGGATCCGTCGCAGAAGATCGTGACCTGCTTGTTTGCGAGCGACCGCGTTTCTTTGGTTACGCCTGTTGCCATCAATCCTCGGGAAGCTGTGTATTTTCGAGTGCGAGCGGTTAGCCTACCATGCGCGGCATTGAATTGCAGGGTGGGAGCTTAAACAGGCGTTCAAGATCGGGATTTTGTTTGACTGTAATTACTTGCGAACGTTCGGGTCAGAAAACTGGAAGTGAAAGCAGCGTCACCCAGGAGATTGAAACCGGCAAACAGGTCATAGCTCTGAGATTGCTTTACAAGGCGCGCCAGCACATTCAAGAACCCACGAGCCACGGCGCGATCGTAACAGGACCAGGGGCACATCCTGATCAGTCGTGACATGGAATCGGCTAGCGTTAATTCGCACGTCAAACTTTCTGGTTCCCCAGTAATCATCGGAAACAAAAGCACGTTCGGCCGGCACTCAGCGATTGAACCGGCGGGGAAAAAGTCTTCTGGAACTAACGAAATTTCTTGCTGACTGTAAGCCTTTCCCTCAAGGCTGCCATGAAGCTCAGGTAAGCCGCTTTCCTCGACCGTTTGCCTGGTGAGCGCAAAAAACCACCGAACTCCGCTGGCCTTTACTACACCAGCCTGAACGCTAAGCAACACTGCATCATCCGAAAGGTAGCTCCAACCGGCTGCTGCAAGTTGCAGAGTGAGAGTTGATTTACCACTTCCCGAAGGACCACAGATCAAAACTGCGGCATTCGAATCGGGGCTGAGCACAGCACCACTATGAAGCTCGAAAACACCACATCTGCGCAAAGCCGCGGACAGCGAGTGCGCGATAAGCTGGGGCAAAAGACTGTCATCTGGTCCCAGCGGTTCCCTGAGCCAAATCCTGACAGCATCAGATTCGTCTGCTGCAATCAGCGCGCGGTTGGAAAATACGAGTCGGTAGGCCGTATCCGTAGCGTAGCCAATATTGCCGTCACCAACATCAAACTCTTCGAATCCCGCCTCGACCGCCGGCAACTCACCAATCTCAAAAGTAAGCCTTGCCTCGACCACGGATTGGTCCAAGTCTCGGCGAAGCGAAACGCGCCAGCGATCCAGGAAAGCCGTGATGGACTTCTGAGTGGCTTGGTCAGCAAACGCTGTCGATACACAACGACCGGCGACCTCGTAAAGTGAGATGTCAGACGCGGTCCTCATAGTAATTCGAGTTGCACAGCCGGTACTTTTTGTTGGGGGTGAACCATTTCATCGCGTTCGATTCGTCAGCGCTATCGAGCGCCAAGCGAGTAGACCGACGTTTCGGGATTGTAAGTCTTCCAATCGAACCAGTAGTCATTGAGCACGTAAATCTTGCTCAACTGTCGTCCGGTCAATGGTCCGGAAAGAGCGGTGCCGGTGAAATCCCATTCGCTGCCATCCGAATCAACCAAGCGCAGCGGTGTCACCTCGGGCTTCAGGAAGAATTCCAACTGTCGACCATCGACGGTTGTTTCAAATGCTCTCACCGATCGTCGGTCGTCGCCCATCACGAGGACTATCGGCGTTCCGCCAACGTGATCGATGATCGGATTCTGTTTACGCAACGCTGCTAAGGGATATGCGCGCGCGGCGTTTTTTACTTTCAAGCCGACGATGAGTTCGCGTTTAGGCAACGTCGTGTCTTCGCTCAGTGTGGCAACAGGCACTTTGTTCATCCTCTCTTCCCAATTGGCCGGCGCGTAATCGCCGGCGGCGGCGATCTTCTCGTCCGGCTTCAATACCCTGCCGTTTGGTTCTTCGCGTTTCCAGGTTGAGAAAGTCAGCTCGTCGTGCAGAACACTCTTTAGTTTCTTTCCTTTTAACGGACCCAGAATCGCTTCGCCGGAAACCTGCTGCCACCAGGAACCCGTCTCTTCGTCACGCATGATGAAGTTCTGATTGTTAATGCCGCTAAGGCGAAAATTCAATCGGCGTCCAGCTACTGTCGTCTCCCACACCAGACCGGTGTGACAGAGCGTTCAATAGGTTGCCACCAGCGGCACACCTCCCACGACGTCCTGAACCAGATGGTGATAGGCAATTAACCGTACTGGATACGCGACGGCTTCGTTACCAAGTTTGACCGCGAGGACCATGTCGGTGTCCGCAACAAAATTCGCTGCGACGGCTGGTGCATAAGCGCTGTTGACGAGCGGATTGAACATCCATTCAAAGTGGTTCTGACGCGCGAACCAGGCCGGCGGAACAGCGAGTAGCGCGATTAGCACTAACAACGACTTGCGCCACCAACGTCGAGAGTTGGGCCATAGCGCTAAGCTCAGCACGATGATGCCGATGAGCGCCAGCAAAGACACTGTCGGCGACCATGACTTCAGTAGATACGAAATGCCGAGTGCGCGCGTGGTTTGCGGTCGAAATGGTTGAATCAGGATTGCGGGCGTAAGCACAAACACGAAAGAGACCAGCACGAGCAGAACCAGCAGTAACCAAAGCACACGACGTTTTGCGGGTGACAGCAAGTCAGTAATCCTTATTTCGACAGGTAGTTCATGCAGCTGGCCCATCACAACTTAAAGCGAGAGCGTTTGGGAGTCTCGCTGTCAGGAAGGTGGACCCTGTCCCCGCCAACTTGCAAGATACTCAACTCTCATTGTGATGGGTACTTTGGCAATCGGAATCCTGGATGATGAATCCTAATCTGACTGGTCTAACTTCCTGACTGCGAGACTCCCCCACAAGCTTCCTAAAAATTAAGGAGCCAGCTACAGAAACTATTCATTGACCTTCAACACAGCCAAAAAGGCTTCCTGCGGGATCTCGACGCGGCCGACTTTCTTCATCCGCTTCTTCCCTTCCTTCTGCTTCTCCAGGAGCTTGCGTTTGCGCGAGATGTCGCCGCCGTAACA
>JBGTLE010000069.1:0-23579 GCA_041744295.1 Pyrinomonadaceae bacterium
GTAGCCGACGCGGATCGAGGTCGGTGTTACTTGATTCGTCATTGCAAACCTCCTATCTGGAAACCACCAAAAATACATCCCATGCCCATCGTCCGAGCTGAGCACCCGTTACATCCGTGACCTTCGCTCGGTAGCGGAACTTGTTTCCATACTGATCAGTCCGACCCGATTTCTTGTAGTCCAGGTGCAGGGTTTCGAGTCCCAGCTCGGGCAAAGTGTGCAACTCAGACGGCTCGGAGAGGCCGTTGTGATTTGTGTCTTGCCAGAGGCGTAAGTAATTGAAGATGGCGTCACTTTGGTTTATCTTGCCATCCCCGTTACCGCCGCCCTCGGGCTTGTCATGTTCAGCAAGAGCAAGGAAGCCGTTTCTTTCTTCGCCTGTCGGAGGCACAGGTTGCGGCGTGAAGTTACCATACAGTTCAGCGCCGTTATCTATTGTGCCATTACCGTTACGGTCAAGCGCAAGCCAAGCATCATCTGAACCCGCCTCCGTCCATGATAGTTGATCCGGCGTACCATCCCCGGGAAGGTCGAAAGCGACCCCTCCGGCGGCGCTGGTTAACTTAAATCCATTGCCGGCCACGTCAATGAGGATTGGCGAAAGACATTCCCCGTTGATACCTACCTGACTCTCAGGCGGGCAATAGTCGGGGAACCAAGCAACCTCCAATGCAGCGCAATCTTCTCTAGCCCTCCGCTGACAACAACATTCGCTACATAGGAGTGCATAACCAAGACCGCGTCTTTCCTCCTAAAGAAGGCGCAAAGGGCGAGCGGCAGCGCGTGGAAGGAAGTTTTGATGACCTACTCGAAAGAGCAGGGATCGAGGACTTTCGTTTTCACGACCTCCGTCACACCTTTGCATCTTGGTACATGATGAATGGCGGCGATCTGTACGAGCTGGCGAAAATCTTGGGTCACTCGAACATAAAGATGACGGAACGGTATGCGAAGCTGGCGCGGCAACACATCGCCCGCACCAGCAACACAGCCCGCGAACTTTGGAAATTACTTGATCCAGTTAGCGAACACGCGAACGTCGGTTAACGAATGTTCGCGCATTGTTCGCGCGAGGAAATTTGAATGTTTTTGGCTATCGCTAAGTTGTTGAAAGAATTGGTGGCCAGGGACGGAATCGAACCGCCGACGCCGGCCTTTTCAGGGCCGCGCTCTACCAACTGAGCTACCTGGCCTAACGTGCAGGAAAGAGCCCGTAGTATAGGGATTGAGCAAAAGAACGTCAACTTTGACCCAGGGCGCGGAATTTGTCGGATTAGTCACAAAAAGTCGTTGACTGAGAGCCGGTTAGGTGTATAATCCGTCGCGTTGAGGATGGGGCTGACGCCCAAACGTTGGTCCAGTTTGAAAGACGACATCCGATGCAAAATTGACAGTGCCCGCCAGTGCCAGCTCGGCCGCCGATCGCGCCCCCCGCAGTCGCTACCTTCGAGCTGGCACAGCTTTTTTTAGGCCTTCCTTTTTCTATCTTCTCCAATAATGCTTGATTCGCTCAGCCAGTAGCGGGAAAGGTACGTACTCTGCCGTCCTGCCTGCGCGCCGGAGTTCCTCGACCATGCGCATCGCCCCATCGGCGTTTCGAGTGTGAACCATGATGGTCGACGCGCGTTGCAGCTCCGGGTTCGAAGCCAACCAGCACGCTATGGCATATCCGGTGCGCTCATCGTCGGTGCTGTCGGAATGGTAATGCTCCGGATGGAGATCATGATCCAGGAACAGAGCATCGTACGAATTGCTCTCCAGATAACTTTGCGCAGCTTTGACGTCTTCGGCGACATCGATGTAATCGCCCTTGAATCGGTTAGCAAACCAGCGGTGTCTTCTGCGGTCGTCATCAAGCAGAAAGACTCGAATGGGATGACGTTCGGCGGCGTCCATGCTGAACCCAAGCTTATTTAACAGTGAACGTAACAAACTCATGCGTGCTGAAGTCGAGCCTCCGTAAAGTTGCGTGGCTATGATTGGGAATTGAGGCTGTTCGGATGCCTGAAAATATAGCACACGAGATTAATGATTCAACTTTCGGGATCGCTCACGGTTCTGTAGTCCGCGCAAGATCTCTGTAAAACTCACTCGCACACTGTTCGACCGTTCGGGTGTTATAATCCCGTCGAACCTTTAAAGTGAGTGCCGGACTAGTCCCTTCTGCTTGTGAGTCCTGAATGCCTTCTAATGAAACTGAGAATCTTCGACTGGAATTAGTGACGCGCGCTGCTCGCGCCGAGCCGACTACTGAAGGCCTGGCGAGTTCCCAGTCAAACGTTTGCGAGAAATGCTTCGGCACCGGAGTCGAAGTCGTTCCCGGCAAGGGCGCACGTCCTTGTCCCTGTCGAGCAGCATCATCCAGAGACAATTTGCTGAGGGCCGCCCGGATTCCTGACAGGTATTCTGGTTGTTTCCTGGGAAACTATGACTGCGACACCAGGGATCAAAAAAACGCATTCATGTACGCGGCCGAGTTGATTAACAAGTACCCCGCGGTGGATCGGGGACTGCTGTTGACGGGCCCCGTCGGTGTAGGGAAAACCCACCTGGCGGTCGCTATTTTGAGGGCGCTTATTGCCAAGGGCTTTCCGGGTGTTTTTTACGAATTCGGTTCATTGCTCAAGCAGATTCAAGACTCTTACAATTCCATTTCGCAGACATCCGAGATGCGAGTGCTTACACCGGTGTATCAGGCGAAGATTCTGGTGCTTGATGAGTTGGGAGCTTCCGTGCCTACCGACTGGGTGCGGGACACGATGTACCAGATCATCAATACTCGATACAACGAGCGCCGCTTGACGATCTTCACCACCAACTTTCCAGATGAACGGGAAAGGCAAGCCCCAGACGACCAGAGCTTCAGCAAGAGAGTTGACAAGCGCGTTCAACCAAACACCGCTTACACTTTGGATGAACGCATCGGCGTTCCCTTAAGAAGTCGCCTCTACGAGATGTGCCGAACAGTTGAAATAAAGGGAGAAGACTTCCGAAAGATCAAGGCATAGACAGCGCGACTTCATCCTGCTCTGACAACCCCTTATGACATCAACTTATCCAACCGCTGCTCGATAAACTCCCTTCAATGGTCTTTCAAAGCCGAATCAAGGGTAAAGGCTCTCTCAAAAATCCACTCGCGCCTCTTCTTTCTCTCAAGAGCTGAGCTTAAGTGCTTATTCAAACGGCGCGCATGCTTCTTCATTAGCGTGAGGGCCTCACGGCGGGTCGTGTGTCGCAGCACGCTTATGTATAATGCTTTGACTCCAACCGGGTTAAAATACTTGAACAATGCGCCGCACTAAGATGAGTTTTCGTCTGTCTTCATGCCCTGATGCCCAAACGCACTGATATCAAAAAGATCCTTATCATCGGTTCCGGCCCGATCGTCATTGGTCAGGCTTGTGAGTTCGACTATTCCGGAACACAAGCTTGTAAAGCACTTCGCCAGGAAGGCTATGAGGTCGTACTCGTTAATTCCAATCCGGCGACGATCATGACCGACCCTGATACCGCCGATGTTGTCTACATCGAGCCGCTCACCGTCGAGGTCCTCAGCACAATCATCCGCCGCGAGAAACCTGATGCGTTGCTACCGACAGTTGGCGGACAGACCGCGCTGAATCTGGCGATTGCGCTGGCAGACTCGGGCGTACTTGAAGAGTGCGGAGTAGAGATGATTGGGGCCAAACGAGAGGCTGTGAAGATCGCCGAAGATCGACGACTTTTCAAGCAAGCGATGGACGAAGCTGGTCTGCCAATGCCGCGTGGCGGGTTCGCTCGCTCATGGGATGACGCCGAGGGACTCGTAACTGGAACCGGTTATCCGGCGATTATTCGTCCGTCCTTTACGCTCGGGGGCACTGGCGGCGGGACCGCATACAACCCGGAAGAGTTTGAAGAGATCGTTCGCAACGGCCTGGCCGCCTCGCCGATTCATGAGGTCCTGATCGAGGAATCGATTCTCGGTTGGAAAGAGTTCGAGCTTGAGGTGATGCGCGACCTCGCAGATAACGTCGTGATCATCTGTTCGATCGAGAACTTCGATCCGATGGGCGTACACACCGGCGACTCCATCACGGTCGCGCCGGTCCAGACGCTTTCCGATGTGGAGTACCAGAAGCTCCGAGACATGGCCATCGCGGTGATTCGCAAAGTCGGGGTCGAGACTGGCGGCGCGAACATCCAGTTTGGTGTCAATCCTGAAAACGGTGAGATACGAGTGATCGAAATGAACCCGCGAGTCTCGCGCTCATCGGCACTGGCTTCGAAAGCGACTGGGTTTCCAATTGCCAAGATTGCCGCCAAGCTTGCAGTTGGTTACACACTGGATGAGATTCCCAACGACATCACGAAGAAAACGCCGGCTTCCTTTGAGCCTACGATTGATTACGTAGTTGCCAAGATACCGAAGTGGGACTTTGAAAAATTCCGCGAAGCCGAAGACGTTCTCGGGACGCAGATGAAATCAGTTGGGGAAGTGATGGCAATTGGTCGCACTTTCAAAGAAGCGTTGTTCAAAGGGTTGCGGTCTCTGGAAGCGGTGAAGCCCTTACGACTTGAAGACGTGCCCGATGACGAGTTGCAACGAAAGCTCGCGCGGCCAAACTCGCAGCGCTTTTCTTACATCACGTATGCGCTGCAGCATGGTGTTCCAATCACTGAAATTCATCGGCTATCACGCATTGATCCATGGTTTCTTGAACAACTCAAACAGGTCATGGAGATTCAGCGCGAGGTTGAAGGGAAGCGACTGGAAGATCTGCCGACAGAGTTGTTGCGCGAGTTCAAGGAAGCTGCGCTTTCCGATCGTCGGCTCGCTTACCTAACCGACACGACTGAAGACGAAGTGCGAGCCCATCGCAAGCGCCTCGGTCTGACGCCGGTTTACAAACGCGTCGACACTTGCGGCGCCGAGTTTGAATCGTTCACACCGTATCTCTATTCGACCTACGAGCAGGAAGACGAATCGGCGCCGACGGATAGACGCAAGATCATGATTCTCGGTTCGGGTCCAAACCGGATCGGGCAGGGAATTGAGTTTGACTACTGTTGTTGTCACGCGTCCTTCGCGCTGCGTGATGCCGGTTTTGAAACGATCATGGTCAACTGTAACCCCGAGACAGTTTCCACTGATTACGACACTTCCGATCGCCTCTATTTCGAGCCGCTCACGTTTGAAGACGTGATGAACATTGTCGATGTGGAAAAGCCGGAGGGAGTGATCGTCCAGTTTGGAGGGCAGACGCCGCTCAATCTAGCCATGCGTCTGCACAAAGCCGGCGTTCCTATTATCGGAACTACTCCAGACTCGATAGATCTCGCCGAGGATCGCAAACGGTTTGGCGCGTTATTGCGGGAACTGGGCATACCGCAACCGGCAAGTGGAATGGCCGCCACTGGTGACGAGGCAAAACGCATCGCCGGTGAAATCGGATATCCCGTTCTGGTGCGTCCCAGTTATGTGTTGGGCGGCCGGGCGATGGCGATTGTTTATGACGAAGAGAGTCTGGACGATTACGTTCGCAACGCCGTCGGATTCACGCCCGATCGCCCTGTTTTGATCGACAAGTTTCTCGAGCAGGCCGCCGAGTTCGATGTCGATGCAGTGTGCGATGACGCGACGTGTGTGATCGCCGGCATTCAGGAGCACATTGAAGAGGCAGGCATTCATTCCGGTGATTCGTCCTGTGTGTTGCCGCCGTTGCGCATTGATCCAGAGCACCTCGAAACGATGCGACACTACACTCGTAAATTGGCAAAGGCACTGTCGGTGTGCGGGCTGATGAACATTCAATTCGCGATCAAGGATGACCGCGTTTATGTTCTAGAAGTTAATCCACGCGCGTCGCGTACGATTCCATTTGTCTCGAAGGCGACCGGCGTTCCCCTGGCACGAATCGCAGCGTTGGTGATGGCCGGTCAAAGTCTTGCTGAGTTTAACCTTCCCGAAAACTTAACTGTCAATCGCTTCTTCATCAAATCGCCGGTGTTTCCTTTTGTGAAGTTCCCCGGCGTTGATCCGATTCTCAGTCCGGAGATGCATTCCACCGGCGAAGCGATGGGAGTTGGCGAAACGTTTGGCGAAGCCTATGCGAAGGCGATGATGGGTGCCGGTCTGCCTTTGCCGCAAACCGGAACCGCGTTTTTGAGTGTCAACGATGCCGATAAAGGACAGGCAGTGCTGATCGCGCGCAGGCTCGTGCGACTTGGGTTTCAGATCGTGGCAACGTTGGGAACCGCAGAGCGGCTCCGCGAAGTTGGTCTAATAGTGGACACCGTCTTCAAAGTAAACGAAGGCCGCCCGAATATCGTCGATCTCATCAAACGCGGCGAGATCGCGCTGGTAATCAACACGCCGCTCGGTCGCGCTTCACACTTTGACGAACAGGCGATTCGTCGCGCGGCGTTGCAATACAACGTACCGTGCGTGACGACGATGACTGGCGCGCAGGCCGTCGCCGAAGCAATTGCTGCAAGCGTGGGAGAAGTTCCAATGTCTTTGCGATCGTTGCAGGAGTTGCACGCGCTCGGCACTACCGCTGTAGTCAAATAGACGGCCATAATTTTCCATGACGAGCAGGGTTCCATTAGTTTGGTTTTCGACAGAATGTCGAGCGGTTGCATTTACACCGAAGGTGTTTCAGCCTCCAGCCCAGGTTTGCGCGCTTTGGGCGCTACCCTGGGAAAGCAATGGGATAGAAGCACAACCCCAGATGGGGTTGCGGCTTGGTCTATCTCTCGATCTTGTCGCGGATCATTTAAGTGAACAAATCCGACGCAACCCCTTTTGGGGTAGCGCATTTTATCAAACGTCTTCCCAGGGTAGCGCCAAAGCGCGCAACCCTGGGCTGGAGGCCGCAACGCCTTCGGCGTAGGCCGCAACGCCTGCGGCGTAAACGAACAAAGTATGGCCACACCAATTCTCGCAGTCGTCATTACAGTTAGCGATGCGTGTTTTCGCCGCGAGCGTGAAGACACCTCAGGGACCCTGCTCAAGCAGTTACTCGAGGAGGTCGGCGCTCAGGTACTGGAAACGCGCATCGTGTCCGATGATCCAGAGGGTGTGGTTGAGGCGCTAAACGAGTTTGCCGGGCGTGACGATGTGAATCTCATCATCACCACCGGAGGTACCGGATTGGGGCCGCGAGATAACACTCCCGAAGCCACGCTTCAAGTTCTCGAGCGTGAGGCACCAGGCTTGGCGGAAGCAATGAGGGCCGAAAGTTTGCGGCACACTCCAATGGGAATGATTTCCCGTGGTGTTTGCGGTGTTTGCTCGGACGCGCTGATCATCAACCTGCCCGGCTCACCAAAAGCCGTCCGCGAAAGCTTTGTCGTGATTGCTCCTGTTTTGAGCCACGCGATCAATCTGCTGGCGGGCAATACTCGTCACGAGCCTTGAAGTAAACCCTCTCAATCGAAAACGTCTTCGTTGACAAGGATCGTCCTGGCGCTTAAGATTTTCTCGCTCTCCATAACTGCAGACAGAAATCTCCGTTAACTGATCTTCAAAAAAACGAATGCTGCTGCTGCAAACCACAGCGACTGCGCCGATTGTCGGTGGGCCAATCACGGCATACTGGCCGGTGATGATCTTTTTCATGGTCGCGATCATCTTTCCAGTGTTGCCGATCGTACTTGGTCGCTTCCTGCGGCCGAGCAAGTACGAAAAAGGAAAGATGCGGCCTTACGAGTGCGGCATCGATCCTACGACCGAAGCGCATGATCGTTTTACAGTGCGTTACTACATCGTCGCGATGTTGTTTCTGATTTTTGATGTGGAGACGATCTTCCTTTTGCCGTGGGCGATAATTTTTATGGGTGACGACTTCTCGTTCACGAAGTTCGCGCTCATCGAAATGTTTGTCTTCATAGGCATCCTCGTTGTCGGTTACTACTACGCCTGGCGCAAGGGCGCGCTCGAATGGGCCTGACCAAGGGATGAGGGATGAGGGATGAGGAGGGATGAACTCTAATTCGCGTCAAGACCTGAGAAAACGCACGAAAGAGTTCGCACTGCGAATTATCAAGCTCTATAGCGCCCTCCCGCCGACGGTAGTAGCTCAGGTCTTGGGAAAACAGATTCTGCGATCTGGAACTTCAGTTGGAGCTCATTACAGAGAAGCCTGTCGCGCGAAATCAAATGCCGATTTCGTCAGTAAGATTGAAGGCGGGCTACAGGAATTGGAAGAGACTCTCTATTGGCTTGAACTTCTTAACGATGCCGAGGTCGTTTCAGAAGGCAAGCTAACCTGGCTCAATCAGGAAACGACTGAGCTAATCGCCATGTTTGTTAGTATGGTTAAGGGAGTAAAAGGTAGACAACGTCAGGGTCAAAACCAAGTTGTCATCCCTCATCCCTCCGCCCTCATCCCTTAGTTATGGCTGAACATCAAGAAGGCTTTGTCCTAACCAGATTCGATTCGCTGATGAACGCGGTGCGCAACACCGTCGGCGCAAAGGCGCTCGACATCGGCGCGCCCGTCGTCAATTGGGCGCGCAAGTCAGCGTTGTGGCCGATGACGTTTGGACTCGCGTGTTGCGCGATCGAGATGATTGCCACAGGCGCGGGACGATTCGACATCGATCGTTTTGGCGCCGGCGTCTTTCGCCCCAGTCCCCGACAAAGCGACCTGATTATCATCGCCGGAACCGTGACCCTGAAGATGGGCCCGGTCGTCCGCCGCGTCTACGATCAAATGCCTGAACCGAAATGGGCAATTGCGATGGGCGCCTGCGCTTCGACCGGTGGTCCGTTTGATTCTTACTCGACCATGCAAGGTGTCGATCGCTGCATCCCGGTCGACGTTTACATTCCCGGATGTCCGCCGCGGCCCGAGGCTCTTCTTTACGGATTGATGAGATTGCAGGACATCATCATGCGTGAGGCGCCGTCCGCCTATCTCTTCGACTCCGACGGCACTGTCCATCGGCAACGATCCTTCGATGATGATGACGCGAAAGCGGCCCTGCTATCCAATGAACCTGGCTCCATTGCCGCCGCGCGCCGTTAAAGCTTTGCCACTGCCCGTTCCTCGCTCTGAATCAGACACGCCGCCAACGCCCGACGCCTTTCTACAACTCTAATCCGAATGTTTGAGCTAAAAGTTCCATCACGGACCGCCGCGGAGTTTTCATTCCCACCGTGGCTTTAGAGACTGTGTACTGACCTTCTAGATATCAACGGGCCAGATGTGCAGTCTCACCGTCAGGAATGCGCAACTCTGTCCCGCTCTTGTGCACCGAAGGTGTTACGACCTCCAGCCCAGGGTTTGCGCTCTTTGGCGCTACCATGGGATCTCGCGAGTCTGAGGGTTTACCCAACGGGGTTGCCTCTGGCCCTAATCATGCAAAAAAGGTTTCGCATTCTAACGATGCTCGAGGGCTGGTTTCACCAATGAGACGCAACCCCGCTGGGGTAGGATTTCGATTCGAACTTGATCCCCAGGGTAGCGCCAAAGCGCGCAACCCTGGGCTGGAGGTCGCAACACCTTCGGTGTTGAAGCGCGCTTAATCTGTGGATTACTTCCAGCGTTCCAGGGAGTGCTTGTGCCGGTCGATGTTACAATCCAGCGCTATCAGCGTCATGAATCAGGATCCGCTTCCCACAATCAAAGCCGAACGTGTTCTGCTTCGCCGCATCACGGATGAAGATCTGGATGCTCTTTTTACGGTCTTCTCTGATCCCCAAGTGATGCGGTATTGGAGCACACCTCCGCTTGTCGATATGAATGCCGCGCGTGAACTGCTCAGCGAGATTCATGATAGTGCCCGGCAAGGAACATTTTTGAAATGGGGAATCGCTCGCATTAGCGACAATTTGTTGATCGGCACGGCGACGATCTACAACCTCGATTTGAGTAATGGTCGAGCGGAAATAGGTTATGCGTTGGGCCGCGAGCATTGGGGTCATGGCTACATGAACGAGACGCTCAACGCCCTGTTGGGCTATGCCTTCGAAGAGTTGAATCTGCGCCGCCTCGAAGCAGACGTCGATCCCCGTAACGCCGCCTCAATCCGTTCGCTGGAGCGTCTCGGTTTTAAAAAAGAGGGGTTTCTCCGCGAGCGTTGGCACATTGCCGGTGAGATTCAGGACGCTCTGTTTTTTGGGTTGATCAAACGCGAGTGGGTAAGAAAGAAGTGCTGAGTGCTGAGTACTGAGTTCCGATTTCTGATACTGAGTGCTGAATACTGAGTTCCGGCTTTCCAGTCCGTGGCTCATCCTTGAAACATCCGACTCGCGCTGAGAGTCCGCTTTGGAACTCAGCACTCAGCACTCAGTTGACTCATGCGGGTCGGCGCAAAGACAACCTGACGCACCTACAAATTAGCCAGCGTGCGGAGCAGCAGATCAACATCGGAGAGATCCGGCAGGAACGCATCAGGTTGGCAGGCCAGGATGTCTGAAGTTTGATACAGCCGACCCGTTCCGACGGCCAGTGCACGAGCGCCAAAGTAGCGAGCGCAGGCAATGTCATTGGGAGTATCGCCAATCACGATGAACTGCGAAGGCTCCAGGTTGAGATTGAGATGTTGTCGAATCCGATCAGCAGCGAGTGCGGGCAAGTCGTTTCGCTCGTGCGATTCATCTCCGAAAGCGCCGGGCAGATCAAAGAACTCGGACAACCCCACCAACTCCATTTTTAAGTAAGCAGCAGGCTCGATATTTCCCGTGACCAGTGCGGAACGATAGCGCGGATGTTTGTGAACGGCTGCCAGTGCCTCATGAACTCCCGGCAAAACTTCGAAGAATTGTTTGCCGTTTCCCGTGACCTTCTTCATCTCTTCCATGTAACGCTCGCGCAGATGATCGATTCGCTCGCGGACTTGCTCGTGAGTAAAGCCTTCATGCCGCAAAGCCTCGCCAACAATCTGCAGATCGGTCATTCCTGACACCTGCATCTCAGGAAGTCTTCCTGCCGTTCCAAAGACAGCTTCCAGCACCGGAACCGTGTAGTCCTTGAAAGCTCCCGTCCGAACCGAGCGAATCAGGGTGCCGTCAATATCCCAGAGAAGGAGGCGAAGAAAGGATGAAGGAGGAAGGAGTAAGGATGAAGAAGATCTCTCCTCCTCATTCGCCTCTGAAAACCTCGCTGCTTCATGATCATCATTGAGATCCGCCAGCATGCTTTCATCCTTCATCCTTCCGCCTTCATCCTTATTCTATTACCGCCAACACTTCACCGGTTGTCACTGTTGCCCCGGTGCTGGCATTGAGCTTTACGACCGTTCCGGCCTTTGGAGCTTTCATCTCGTTCTGCATTTTCATTGCTTCGACTACCACGATTCCAGTTCCCGCCTCGACTTCAGCCCCAAGCTCGACGAGCACTCTCACAACTTTGCCGGGCATGGGAGCCAGAATGAGGGCTGCACCTTGATCGCTTTTGCCGACGGTCTGGCCGCTGCGAAGCCGTTTTGGATCGACTATCGTGACCTCGAAACTATTGCCGCGCAGGTGAACTTCAAAAGCAAGCGGACGCTCGGAAGGGGCTGCGACCTGACAGTCGTAGACATCAGTTCCATTCAGCAACAGGTATGCGCCCGGGCCAACTTCACGCAATTCAAGCTCGTAAGTACGCTCGTCCACAGTCGCAAAAATTCGACCATCGCGACGATCAATGGTCAACGCGTGTTCTTGCCCAGCTATGGTGGCCTGCAGCTTCACGGGTGAAACCCTCCAGGCTTCTTGCTGCGACTTGCGATCAGCTCCTTGCTACTTGTAAGTGCCGCTCGTCCCGAACGTTTCCAACGGTTTTCAATCTCGCCTGGAAAGCTGAATCCAATGGCGACCTGTTTTTGCATTCCAGCGTAATGCAGACCTGCGGCAATCATCGCGAGGTCTTGCAGTTTGATCTCAGTCTTCTCTTTTGCTGCAGACCTTCGTTCGTTGAAGCGCGCGATAAACTCGGTGTCTAACTGTCCCGCGTTGAACTCTTGATCATCTACGATCTCGCGAAAGAACGGCAAAGTAGTTTTGATGCCGACGACCTGGTATTCATCCAGAGCGCGCCGTAGCCGATCGATCGCCTCGTTTCGGTCTCGCCCCCAGGCCGCGAGTTTTGAGATCAGCGGGTCATAGTGAATCGAGACCTCGGAATTCTCGCTCACGCCACTGTCATCGCGGATGCCTGGCCCGGATGGCACGCGGAGTTGGGTGAGGCAGCCAGGCGACGGAAAGAAATTGTTGTTGGGATCTTCCGCGTAGACGCGGCATTCGATCGCGTGTCCTTCCCAACTGACACTTTGTTGAGTGAACGACAGCGGTGCTCCGGCGGCAACAGTGATCTGTTCTCGGACCAGGTCTATTCCCGTTACCAGTTCAGTCACCGGGTGCTCAACCTGCAGTCGTGTATTCATCTCCAGAAAGTAGAACTCCCGCGTTGCATCGGCGACCAGAAACTCAATGGTCCCCGCACCAAGGTAGGTCACCGCGCGTGTGAGTTTGACGGCAGCGTCTCCCATCCGTTGGCGAAGGGCCACGTCATTGAGCGGTGAAGGGCACTCTTCGATTACCTTTTGATGTCGCCGCTGGATCGAGCACTCGCGTTCGCCGAGATGGACAACGCTTCCCTGATTGTCTGCGAATACCTGAATCTCAATATGCCGCGGACGCTCGATCGCTTTTTCGAGATAGAGAGCGGCATCGCCAAACGCAGCAGCGGCCTCGGACTGGGCGTTGTCAAAAGCCGAATGCAAATCTGCTTCGCGCGAAACCAGCCGCATTCCTTTCCCGCCGCCGCCCGCAGAAGCCTTTAACATGACGGGATAACCGAAGCGCGCGGCTGTTTCTCGTGCTTCGGCAAATGATCCAAGCGGTTCAATCGTACCGGGAACAACGGGAACCCCAGCCTCGACTGCGGCCCGCCGAGCACTCGTTTTCGATCCCATGATGTCCATGGCGTCCGGGCTGGGACCAATAAACGTAAGCCCGGCAGCAGCAACTGCGCGCGCAAACTCAGCGTTCTCGGCAAGAAACCCGTAGCCTGGATGAATTGCTTCCGCGCCCGTCCGTTTTGCGGCTTCAATGATTGCTTCGATGTTCAGATAGCTTTGCGTTGACGCAGCCGGACCAACACAGACGGCCTGGTCTGCGAAACGAACATGCACCGCGGCGGCATCTACCTCGGAATAGATCGCGACGGGCGAAATCCGGAGATCGCGACACGCGCGCATGACACGCACGGCTATCTCTCCACGGTTTGCGATCAGAATGCGAGTGAACATTTAGTCAGTAGGACAGACATTCCTGTCTGTCTGCCGGCGCATAGAAGGCTGTAGACCAGGAGGTCGATGTCATTATTGCAGAATCAGCAAGACACCAAAAGGAGGGTTTGGGTGAAGCCTTTGAACAGCTGAGCAATGAAAAACTCAGGTGCTTCCGGTTTGATGAAGTCACACGCTCCCTCAGCAACAACCATCAGGTTGGGTCCGTTTGCTTCTCATCGGAGCTGATAACTAGCGCTTGTCAGTCTTGGCGGAGGCCGCAGAACTAACGGGAGGTTTTGAAGATTCTGAGGCCTTAGTGATGATGCCGTCGCGAACAATCAAGTCATCATCGGTGTCCAACACCTTGTCCGCGCCGGCCAGGCGGATTTCATAGTTAGTGAACGAGAGCCCTTCGCTGAGGGGTTCATCTGAGGCTGTGTTTAGCGAGGCGTTGCGAATGACGGCGCCACCAAGGGCGCGAGGTTTCTTGCTTGGAACTGCGGCCACTTCTGCACTTGCTTTGTATTCCGACGCTTCGATCTGTCTAAGTAAAGCGGCAATCGAACCATCCGGGTCGGGAAGCCTCGCCAGGTCCTTCTTCTCAGAAGGAAAGGTGCCGAACTCCTTCAGATACTGGAGCAGCGCGCGATCTGTCGCGTAGCCGATAGCGTTCTCTCCGGCCCTGATCCCGAGTTCTCGTTGATGCAGGCGCTCGGGAATGGTCACAACTATCAACACCGCAATCAACACCGGAACGAATGCCGTTGCGATCAAACCAGTCTTAGCGTAACGCAAACCGCAAAACCTTGCCGGCGACTGCATCATTGAGCGGTAAATCCTCCGCGACCCCCAAAGCACCAGAATGGTTGTCGGGATTGCTACCCACTTCAAGCGCCAGGCAGCAGTTTGGCCGGCGGCCAACAATGACCAGAAATCGAACGAAAGCGTTGCCGGTTTGGTCAGTGCAATGATTGACTGGGTGAGAAAAGCCACCACCATCAACGGTCCGATAACTGCGAGCAGCAGAGAACGAGCGTAAGAGGGGAGTTCGTGTGCGGGTTTGGGAAGCGGCTCGCCGACCGAACGAGCGCCGCAGGCTTCGCAACCGGTGCTCAATGCACCTTCAAACTTGAAACCGCAGCAGGGACAAATCGTCACGTGTTTATACCTCGAACGCTGAAGATAGTAATCCAATTGCCAATTAGGTTTGTCGGAACCAGAGCTTAACCAGCCTTTTGAATCAAACTGTGTTCGGCGTGGTGTTCAATCGAGGGATTCGCAGCTGCCTGGGCCATCGTCGTCGAATCGGTCTCGGGAGTTCTCGCTGATTTATTCAGCTCATACCAAGTGTGATACATGCGATGAGCAAACGTCCAATATGAACCTACCGCCAAGACCCACAAGACGGCAGGCATGCGATTGGCAAAAAAGCTGTTCGAACCTGGAAAAGTGCTTAAGGCTCCAATGATGAAAAGAACCACTCGCTCGGGCCGCCGCAAAAAACCGACGTCACACTTGGGGATAAGGCTTTCGGCCCGGGCGCTGGCGTAGCTTACCATAACTGAGCCCATAAGAGCGGCGCCCGCGAGAAAAACGTAAAGCGTGGAATGAAATTGCGTGTCCCGGGCATAAAACACCATCAATCCGACAAAGATAACCATGTCAGAAAGACGGTCCAGCGAGGAATCCAGAAATCCTCCGAAGCGGGTTACACGCCCTGAAAGCCGGGCCACCTGGCCGTCCAACATGTCGAACAGGTTCGCGATAATCAGTACAATACCGGCCCAGAAAAACTGGCCCAGACCAAACAGCAGACCGCAGCCCACGTTGAGCGCGACCCCAATTACGGTGAGGACGTTTGGATTTATGTGACCATGGGCCAGCCAGCGCACCATGGCATCAATTATCCGCTGGGCTCCTCGTCCAATGCCGGTCACAAACATGTTCTACGCGATGTCTCCTGTACGGCCATTATGCCGAAAGCAGCTTGAATATTATAGCTTTAGCAAGCGGCGGATCTTAGGTAGGAGCAATAGTTGGTGTCAAGGTTTTGTAGGTGTTGTGGCCTGGAATCAATTCCGCTGGCACGTTCGAAGGTCATTTCCCACCCTCGGCGGCGCTTTCTGCTTCTTTTTCGTCGTGCAGGGTTCTTAGCTGGCGGATCTCGAAATTACGCGCGCCGGCCGGAGTTCGGACCACGACTTCGTCGCCCTCTTCCTTACCCATAAGGCTTCTACCGACCGGGGAAGTTGTTGAGATTAGGCCCTGCTGCGGATCGCTCTCTTCGGCAGTCACCAGACGGTAAGTCACTTCCTCATCCTTCTCGCCATCGTAAAGGACGAGTGTCGATCCGTATGAAGCGACCCCTCGAGGAATGCGATTCAAGTCGATCGAGGCAATTTCGCTGATGCGCTGACGTAGTTCCACAATTCGAGCTTTGATGACATTCTGCCGGTCAAGGGCCGCTCGGTATTCAGAATTCTCCCGCAGATCACCAAATTCGAGCGCGCGCTTAATCTCCTTTGGCAGATGAACGCGCAATTCGCTTTCCAACTCATCCAACTCGCCCTGCAGTCTCAGCTTGATCTCTTCTGACAATGTTTCTTCTCCAATGGCGATCAGGCGCCGGTGTTCTGACGATGGTAGCTTGCCTCTTCGGGTGTCCCAAACGAAATGCCCGTGTCGCGTGCCGTCCGGATCAACTGTCCGTTCGGCGGTACGGTCTTTACATTTGCGATTGCTTGCGAAAGCGGGACGGTCACCACGTCGCCTGCCTGCAGCGCCACCATCACTCCACTTTTTCCCTCAGCAAGTGCGCGCACTGCGCATGACCCGTAGTTAGTTGCCAGCATTCGATCGAACGCGTTGGGCCGGCCGCCGCGTTGCAGGTGTCCAAGCACAACACAGCGAGTTTCTTTCCCTGTATGCGATTCAATCCTATGTTGCAGGTGCATGCCGATGCCACCCAGACGAGGCGCATGCTGGTTATCGCCCTGGTCCTGATAGATTTGTTCGTGTCCTGTCTCAACCGCGCCCTCGGCTACTACGATGATGCTGAAGTTGGCGCCGCTTGCGTCGCGCTCTCTTATTTTTTCGGTGACGGATTGCAGCGAGAAGGGCAGTTCGGGAATGAGAATTACATCAGCGCCGCCGGCGATGCCAGAGTGAAGTGCGATCCAACCAGTGTTCCGTCCCATCACTTCGAGAATCATCACCCGGTCATGCGACTCAGCCGTTGTGTGGAGTCGATCGAGTGCTTCCGTCGCAATATCAAGCGCCGTCACAAAACCGAATGTCAGTTCGGTGCAGGCGAGGTCGTTGTCAATCGTTTTGGGAACACCGCAAACCGGAAACCCGCGGCGGCCAAACTCTTCAGCGATGCCAAGTGTGCCCTCACCGCCGAGCACGACCAGGGCTTCGATCCCCAGTCGCTTTAAATTGCCGATCGCTTCCTGAAACACAGCTTCCGGTTTCACAGCGACACCTTCGGCCGAACGCTCTACAAAACGCCCGCGGTTTCGAGTGCCGAGAATTGTGCCCCCGCGCGGAAGCAGTCCACGGACATCGCTTGGCGTCAGCAACCTCGTCCTTGTCTCGCCGAGCAGACCCTCAAAGCCGTCTTCGATTCCGATTACCTTCATGCCGTATTCGCCCGTCGCGGTTTTCACGGCGGCCCGAATCACGGCGTTCAATCCGGGCGCGTCACCGCCGCCAGTTAAGATGCCGATCGTTTTGTTCATTAGAAAAATTTCGTGGCTTGCTGAATCAGTCCCTGCGTGGAGGTTCGCAGTTTACTGACTACTCAAAAACAAACGTGAATGATTTTTGGGAAACACAGCGTTGATCCGCTCAGCGTGCCAACTCCCATTCCTTTAGTTCTTAGTTCACACTAAATTGGTAAAAAGTACGAGTAAGATAGAGTACCGAGCCAGCGATTACAAGGTGGTCGTACTATGATCTTGACGAGCAAAGTATTAGTTGACCCGCTCATAGGCGTCGCGTAGCATGAGACGCATTCCTGGCGTCGCAAGTGGCAGGTTTTCGTTGGCGAGCAGCCCAAAAAAAGGCAGTAGCAGATTGGAAATTGACGACGAAGCAAAAGACATCGTTCGTGACATCGGCACGGCGATTAACGAGTCGGTCGAAAACTCACCCAAGGTCGCGGAAGCGATAGAGCGACTCAGAGACGCCGGCTATGAGATGGAATTGACACTCCGCCTTGAAATCGGATTAAGACCCAACTCAGAAGAAGAATCCGTCGCTGGTGAAACGCCGCTTGAACTGACCGATGAAGACTTGCAGATCCTCCAGCGCATGAAGATCCGGATCGACCCCGAAGAAAACAACTAAAGTTCAAAAAGCAGTTAAGCCGCGGATTACGCGGAAAACGCAGATCTGAAGGTTAGCTAGAGCAATCGACTTTTCTGATCTGCGACATCCGCGTTCATCCGCGGCTATTTTGAAAATGCACCCTCGCTTGGCGCAACTTTGACCGTTATGTTATCTTGACCAACTTTAATCCCAGCCCTTTTTCTGCTAATGAAAGTTCGAAGAGGAGTTCAAAACAGAGTATGGCTACGCCTAGCGACAATGTAAGCACAAACGGCCAATCGGCAGGCAAAGTGGTACAGATTATCGGCCCCGTCGTTGACGTTGAATTCGAAGAGCATCATCTGCCGCCGATTTATCAGGCGTTGCGGATTGTGTCCGAAGGCTTCGATGTACCGACGCCGATCGATGTGATTGCCGAAGTGCAACAGCATCTTGGCGAAGGCCGAGTTCGCACGGTTTCCATGTTGCCAACTGACGGCATGGTGCGCGGAATGAAAGCCATTGACACGGGTGGTCCCATCACGATGCCGGTAGGCGAAGGGACGCTCGGTCGCGTGCTCAACGTCATCGGACAGCCAGTGGACAACCTCGGCGACGTAAAACACACCCAGCGCTATCCGATTCACCGTCATGCTCCGAGCTTTGAAGAGCAGTCTACCGAGCTCGAGATGTTTGAAACCGGTATCAAAGTCATCGACCTGATTCAGCCCTTTGTGCGGGGCGGAAAAATCGGCTTGTTCGGCGGCGCGGGCGTGGGCAAGACGGTTATCGTGATGGAGTTGATTAACAACATTGCGAAGGCCCGTTCAGGTTTCTCGGTGTTCGCCGGCGTAGGCGAGCGTACCCGCGAAGGAAACGACTTGTTGCGAGAAATGGTCGAGTCGCAGGTTATCAACTTCGGCGAGAGCTTCTACAAGCATTTCGAAGAGACCGGCGAGTTCGACATGACCAAGGTCGACATGAAGGCAATCGAACAATCGAAGGTGGCTTTGATTTACGGTCAGATGACCGAACCTCCCGGAGCGCGGCTGCGCGTTGCGTTGTCTGGCTTGACTGTGGCCGAGTATTTCCGCGATCAGGGTCTCGATGTGCTGCTCTTCATCGACAACATCTTCCGCTTCACGCAGGCGGGTTCGGAAGTATCGGCACTACTTGGTCGCATGCCTTCGGCGGTTGGTTATCAGCCAAACCTGGCAACCGAGATGGGCGAAATGCAGGAGCGCATTACTTCGACGAAGACGGGCTCAATTACTTCCATTCAAGCCGTCTACGTGCCCGCTGATGATTACACTGATCCCGCGCCGGCAACTACGTTCGCGCACCTTGACGCTGTCACTGCGCTTTCGCGACAGATTGTCGAGTTGGGAATTTATCCGGCCGTCGATCCGTTGGGCTCGTCCTCGCGCATTCTGGATCCGCGCATCATTGGTGAAGAGCACTACAACACGGCCCAGGATGTGAAACGCGTGTTGCAGCGGTACAAGGATCTGCAGGACATCATCGCGATCCTTGGCCTCGATGAACTCTCCGATGAGGACAAGCTGATCGTTTCGCGCGCTCGGAAGATTCAGCGCTTCTTCTCGCAGCCATTCTTCGTCGCCTCGCAGTTCACTGGCCTGGAAGGCAAGTACGTCAAACTTGAGGATACAATCAGGGGCTTCCGCGAGATCGTTGAAGGCAAGCATGACGATCTTCCAGAGCAGGCGTTCTACATGGTTGGCACAATCGAAGAAGCGGTTAAGAAAGGCGAATCAATCGCGCAATAGCGAAAAGGTGAGGAATGATGGTCAGGAGCCGAACGCGAACGACTTTCATCCTTCATCCGTCCGCCTTCATCCTTATTCTCTATGGCTAAGATTCAACTTGAAATAGTCACACCGGAGCGGCGCGTACTCTCAGAATCCGTGGACATGGTTACGGTTCCCGGTCTCGGCGGCGAGCTGGGAATCCTGCCCGGTCACACGCCGCTAATCTCGCAATTGCAAACGGGCGTCCTCTCGTACTCGCAAGGGGGCACAATCTTTCAGCTACATGTATCCGGGGGGTTCATCGAAGTGAGCGACGATAAAGTCTCGCTGCTGGCTGACGTGGCGGAGCGACCTGAAGAGATTGACGCAGCCCGGGCGCGGATTTCGCGCGAACAACTCGAGAAGCAAGTGAACGCCTGGAGCGGCACACAGGAAGAGTTAGCTGTCGCGCGTGAAAAATTGGAACGATCGCTGGTGCGGTTGCAGCTGGCAGGCTCGGCTAGATAGTTCACTTTTCAGAGAGCGGAAGAATTCAAACCCACGATGTGTTTTCGAAGTCTCTTCGAACATCGTGGGTTTTTTGTGTTCGATCCTATCCCCGCTTCTTACTTGATCCCAAGGTAGCGCCAAAGCGCGCAACCCTGGGCTGGAGGCTGCAACACCTTCGGTGTAAGAGCGTGGTTTACAAACCTGCTCGAGCGTTGACCTAAGATCGGCCTTACTATCCTTGCAATCCGCGACCGCCATTCGCACCCAACCTGATCGCTTCGCGCATCTCTGTTACCGCTCTTTCAAGTCCGGTAAAAATTGCTCGCGCGACAATGTTGTGTCCGATGTTGAATTCAGTGATCTCAGAAATCTCCGCTACTGCGCCAACGTTGCGATAAGTTAAGCCATGTCCGGCGGCCACGTGCAGACCATACTGCGCCGCCAATCCCGCTGCTTCGCGCAATCTGCGCAACTCGCTTCGCGCGCGCATCGAACCTTCGCCATGAACGCCGCCGGCGCCCAGCGTGGCCTCACAATAGACAGCCGTGCACAGCTCCACTTGCTGGGCACCGACCGCATGCGCCACTTCAATCTGTTCCGGATCCGGATCGATAAAAAGGCTGGTAAGAATGCCTGCCTGGCGTAACTTGCTGACGGTCGCCCGGACAATTGCGATGTTCTCTTTTGCGTTCAGGCCACCTTCGGTCGTGATCTCGTTGGGATTCTCAGCGACCAGCGTAACGGCGTCCGGACGAACTTCGATTGCGACCCCCAACATCTCTTCCGTCGTTGCCATCTCCAAATTCAGATAAGTGGAAATGCACTCTCGCAGCAAGCGGACGTCCATGTCCTGAATATGGCGCCGGTCTCCGCGAAGGTGCACGGTAATTCCGTCAGCACCGGCCTGTTCACAAAGCATCGCGGCCGCCACAACGCTCGGCTCTGGAGCGCGACGCGCCTGTCGCACCGTGGCAACGTGATCGATATTGACGTTAAGTCGAGCGGCCATCTTGTTTGTTGACTACGAACGGTAATAATCCGAGTACAACAATAACATCATTGATGCTGTAACTCATGCGTTGCCTTGAGCGCGTGATCATACACGCCGCGGCGGGCCTGTTGGCGGATCAATCCGACCTCACCCAACATTCGGTAGCTGTCCCTGAGCACGTTCACCTTGCTGCCCTCGTTGTGGTCCCAGCGCACCGGAATCTCCTTCAACCTTAGGCCGGCGCGATGGGCCAGGTAGATGAGTTCCACATCAAAACCGAAGCGATCGATTGTCGCTCCCTCAATCAGCGGACGACACACGCGCATGCGAAAAGCTTTGAAGCCGCACTGTGTGTCCCAGAACGGAAGTCCGGTGGCGAGTCTGACCGCGAGATTGAAAACTCGTCCTCCTTGTTCGCGGCGCCAGGGTTGATGGACCCCAATCAACTCTCGATTGAGAGCACGCGAGCCGAACGTCAGATCGTAGTCTCCCGGGGAGATCGGTTGGACCAGCTTAGGTACTTCAGTAATTGGCGTCGACAGATCCGCATCAGAGAACAACGCGATGTCGCCACGAGACGCCTGCAGTCCGAGTCTCACGGCGCGTCCTTTGCCGAGATTTGATTGATAGCTGATCAGCGAGGTGTGAACTGTGCCAGAGTTCGCCAACACCTCTCTGGCCGTGCTCGCCGTGTCGTCGGTAGAGCCATCATCCACAACGATCAATTCCGCGTTCGGATGATTCCCGAGCAGGTAGTCGAGTATTGTGCGCAGCGATTTACCAAGTCGCTCAGCCTCGTTGTAAGCGGGAACGATGATGGACAGGGACTCTGACATTCGGGTTCGATTCGCAATATAGCATAGCGTTGTACCGAGAATGGGACCCCAAAGGTCGGGCGGGTCAGCCGCGTCCCGTGCAAGCCTCTGGGTTCTTCACTCCCCAGCGGCTATGCCTCTGGTTTCATTCTGAGGCTTAGCCTCGGGCAAGCAAGTGAGTTCTCAGGTAGGCCGGAGGCTTACCGCAATGATGGCGGCAAAGCCGCGAGGTGCGGTACTGCCCAAGACCGCCGCTATGTTATATTTGGGCGCGGATTTGAAGGAATTAAGGCTGATCTTAATGAACAAGCGTTTTGCTATCTTTGCCGGCTCAGTGATCCTAATCGCAGCCCTCTTAGGCGGCAGCATCGGTCGATCGCGCAAGTTTGCCTGGTCCACGCCGAGTGGCAGCTCAAACACTTATGCCAAGGCCGATGAGATCGAAAAGGATTACAACAATGCGATAGACTCGATTACTGAAAACTACGCAGGAGAGATCGATTACGAAAGGGCGACTCAGGCCGCAATCCAGGGGATGCTTTCCACGCTCGATCCCCACTCGACCTACTTCCCTTACAACGAATTCAAGAAACTCAAAGAGGACCAGGACTCGCGCTTCTACGGCATCGGGGTGACCATCGTTCAGCATCGCGATGGTGTGTATGTGCAATCGGCGGTCGAAGGAACGCCGGCACAGCGACTGGGTCTTCGCTACGGCGACCGTATAGTGGAAGTTGATGGTAAAGATGCGCGCGAATGGTCCAGCGAACAGGTCTCCAAAAACGTACGCGGTGCTCGTGGCGAGCCGGTTCAAATAAAAGTCGAACGAGCGGATTCTGAAGCGCCGATGTACTTCACCATCGTGCGCGACCTGGTGCCGTTGCCGTCGATACGCAACGCTTACATGCTGCGTTCCGGAACTGGGTATGTGGGATTGACTGGTGGTTTTCAGAACACGAGTGACGACGAGCTGCGCGAAGAGCTTACCAGGCTCAAGGCCCAGGGGATGCGCCAGTTGATTTTGGATCTGAGAAACAACCCTGGCGGACTCCTCAATCAAGCCATCGACGTCTCGGGCGAGTTTCTTACGCGCGGCCAGGTGGTCGTCTCAGTGAAAGGCCGTTCGGAATTCAGCGAGCCGATCGTTTACAAGTCGAATGGTTCTGATCCCGAGGACATTCCACTCGTGGTGCTGATCAATCGCGGTTCTGCTTCCGCTTCGGAGATTGTTGCCGGCGCGATTCAGGACCACGGGCGAGGTTTGATCGTTGGTGAGACGAGTTTTGGGAAAGGGCTCGTCCAACGAGTATTTCCACTGCCCTTCAATGCCGGGCTCACGCTGACCACTGCTCGTTACTACACCCCGTATGGTCGTTCGTTACAACGCGACTATTCGAGTGGCTCGCTGTACGACTACTACACTCGTCACGGCGAAGCGCAGCCTTCGGCCTCGCCGGCCATTCAGAATCCGGCGTCGCCATTGCTGCAGGCGTCACCGACTCCATTTCCACAGACGGGTCCGGCCATCAAGACTGCCGCGGGCCGCGTCTTTTATGGTGGCGGTGGCATCACGCCGGACATTGAAGTGAAACCCTTCAACTTCACGCCAGTTCGACTTCGCATCGCGGAAGCCGCATTTCAATTCACACGGCGTTTGGCCGCCGGAGTCATTCCCGGACTCGAGAGTTATAAGGTGGGCAAGGTCCAGTATGGCCGCAATCCGAAACCCGGCGACTATGCCATCAATGAAAAAGTCTTCGAAGCGTTTCGCTTGTTTGTGCGTGGCGATGCTGCCTCGCAACTAACGGCAGCGCAGTTGGAAGAAGAGCTCGAGTTTGTAAAACTCAGATTGCGCGAAGAGATAGTGACAGCCGCATTTTCCCAGGATGCCGGCGCCAGAATCCTCTTCGATAGTGACCCGCAACTGTTGCGGGCGCTTGAAGCCTTGCCGGACGCCAAGCGACTGGCGGAAAGCGTGCGCCAAGGCACCAACCGCAG
>JBGTLE010000070.1:0-9842 GCA_041744295.1 Pyrinomonadaceae bacterium
TCTCCACCCCAATGCGCGAATGCCCACGTTGTGAATGCTGTTACGAAGACGAGATCCTCGTTTGCCCGGCGGACACAACTAATACGAAGCACACCCTCCCGGGCGGACGTCTACTTGCCGCGCGCTATCTGCTTGAGAAAAGACTTGGACGTGGCGCCATGGGACAGGTTTATTTGTCCCGTGACCAAAACCTGGTTACCCGTCAGGTCGCCATCAAGACCGTTCGGCCTGACATTCTGACCGACGATGACCTGCAAGAGGGCGAGGCAATCGCGCGGTTTGAACGCGAAGCACGAGCGGCTGCCTCGATCAGTCACCCTAACGTCGTGCATGTAACTGACTTTGGACAGAGCTCGGACGGAGTGTTCTTTCTGGTGATGGAGTATGTGGAAGGCGAAACGCTTTATCAGTTGCTAAGACGGGAAGGCACTTTGAGCGTCGCACGTACCGTTGCGTTGATGCGTCAGGTGGTAGCCGGAGTTGATGCAGCCCACGACGCCGGGATACTTCATCGCGATCTGAAGCCTGCAAACATCTTCATCATGCAAAAGCGGAAGAAGACGGGCGCCGCGGCAGGCGATGGATTTGTAAAGGTGGGCGACTTTGGTCTTGCGAAGATCGTTCACGCCGATCGATCTGAAACTACTTCCGCCAGCGGGCCGGCCTCACGAGGAATCGTCGGCACGCCGGAGTATATGGCGCCCGAGCAGATGCAGACCGGCGTAACGCTCGACGCTCGCGCAGACATCTATGCACTTGGCACCATCGCTTATCACATGCTCGGCGGTCGTCCACCATTCACTGGCGACATCACGCAACTGATTGCGCAGAAACTCCTGCAGCCTCCGCCGCCACTCACAGGCATGCGCTCAGATATTCCGATAGCAGTTGAGCGGGCGATTATGCGCGCGTTGGCCAAGGACGCCGGCGAGCGGCCCGCGACTGCCACCGATTGGTTGGAAGAACTTGAAACTGCGGCAGGCAGCGCCAATGACTCCGGACTGCGACAGGAAGCCCGCGTCGTGATCATGGCGCCAGCCGGTTCGGAGGTTTACGTCGACGACGAGCGACATGGAAGCGTCGGTCGCTCAGGCCGAGTGATCTTGAGCTCAATCGCCCCCGGTCAACACGTCTTGCGCGTTGCCCGCACAGGAGAGCCGGATGACGAACGAGTGATCGAGATCAGACCAGATGGTGCCGAGCAGATCATCCAGGCACAGTCCAGATCAGCAGCATCGAGCGATCACCTTACTCCCTCCAGAGGCGGCAGCCTTGACAGCCGAACCGGCGCGGTTCCTTCCAATCTTGGTGTCGTTACCTGTACGCGATGCAACGCTCGCTTTGCGGCCGGAATAAAATTCTGTGGCCGATGCGGCAATACGAGCTTTCAACTCGTCTCGGGCCAAATGGGACCAGCGACTCATTCGTCGACACCAACCGAGCCGAGTCACATCATCTGTCCACAATGTCAGCAACGCTACGCAGCCGGAACAAGGTTCTGTGGCAAGTGCGGCATTTCAATCGGCAGCGCGCCGCTTGAGTGGAAAAAGCCGCGGCCGGTTGAAGTCTTCTGCCGTCTGTGCGACACGAGCTATGCGGCCGGCACCAGGTTCTGCGGGAAATGTGGTAAGCCGATAATCCCTTGAGGCAAACGCATCTTTCCTTATAATGTCTGAGGTCGCTTGAGAAGTGGCAAACAAGGGACCCACGGGTGCGTTAATCCAGAAACAATAACTGAAGTCGATTGCGAGCAAACGGACAGCGTTGTGCGGGAACCGCAGACGGCCCGCCCGCCTAAACGTTGAATGCCACTTTCGTCTCCCTTCAATGTCAGATTTTCCAACCAATGAATGCGCCGTTCCGAGGCGCTGTACTGCAAATTTCTTGCTAAGGGTTAACAACGGATGAAACGCTGCCCGAGCTGCCACCGGTCCTATACCGATCTGTCATTGAACTTCTGTCTTGAAGACGGCACACCACTCGTGGCCGACGTCGCACCGGCATCGGATCCGCATGCGACGGTACGGTATCCCTCTCCACGCGACACTGGTGAGCCTCCCCCGACGGAAATTTATCGGCAGCCAATGCCGATGTTGAATCAAGTGCCGGAGATGATCAGGCAGCAGCAGCCGCAGTGGTCTCCAGGGCCAACAGCGCCAGGAAAGAAATCAAACGCAGTATGGTGGGTTCTGGGCGGACTCGCCGTCGTGGCAATAATCGGAGTAGGTCTGGTCGTGATGATCATTGCGCTGGCGAGTCTCGGAACCGATGCCAACGCAAACTCCAACGGTAACTCAAATTCAAGCGTGCGAACGGCGAACCGCAATTCTGCGAGCACAAACCAACCAAGCACAAACTCCAGCTCGACTTCTGGTGCAATCACAGACGACTTTTCGGATCACAAATGGGGCGCGACCAAATCGCAGTTTGGCGACACCTGGTACGAAGACGGCGAGTATCACATGCGTTCCAGGGAAAAAATGTATGTGGTGATGTACGCGCCGGTGAACGAATACACCACCGAGAACGCCACAGTTCGGGTTAGGGCGCGCAGCGTCGACGGCAACGAAACGTTAGGCTATGGCCTAATCATCCACGGCAAGCGGAAAGGCGGTAGTCAGTTGGAAGACTATGCGCTTTTGATCTACACAGGGGACGAACCGCGTTATCAAATCGTCATGCACAAGGATGGCAATCAAACTCCGCTGGTGGGCTGGACCTCATCGGAAATCATTCGATCGGGCACGAACCCAAACCAATTGGAAGCGCGCATCGATGGTGACCAGATTTCCTTCTACATTAACGGTCAATACGTTAATCGCATTACCGACAAAGAGAATCTCAAGAACGGATTAGTCGGTTTCTACACCAGTGATGCGGCTGAGGTCGCATTTGACGATCTCGAGATCACCCGCAACTAAAGTCTTCAACACTCGCCATGCAAGTCAACTTGAGGGTAATCGCGGGCCCATATCAGGGCCGAGTCTTTCATTTCAGCCAGCCTGATACATTTCTTATTGGGCGCACTACCGACTCGCATCTTTGCCTGCCCGACGATCGCTTTTTTTCTCGCAATCACTGTCTACTTGAGATCAGTCCC
Organism: Pyrinomonadaceae bacterium; assembly: GCA_041744295.1. Taxonomy (GTDB): domain Bacteria; phylum Acidobacteriota; class Blastocatellia; order Pyrinomonadales; family Pyrinomonadaceae; genus PSRF01. The sequence goes on from JBGTLE010000070.1 coordinate 3,101, forward strand.
CCGCACTGCTTCTTACGCGATCTTGGCTCGACCAATGGCACGTTCGTGAACGGTCAGCGAGTAAGTGAGACGTATTTAGAAGACGGAGACCAGATCCAGGGTGGCGCGACGGTACTCATAGTCGAGGTCAGAGCCAATCCGGGGGTCGGGTATGCGGCAGCGACAGAACTGATCAGCCAACCCACCATCGTTACGGTAGCTTGTTTGAACTGCGGTCGCCGCGAGCAGGCACAGGCAACCGATGCCGATGAACAACTCACTTTCCTTTGCGAAGACTGTCGCGCGGAGATGAAGCGTACGCCGCAGCCGGTTCCAGGTTACGACATGGTGAAGGTGCTCGGACGCGGCGGCATGGGTTGTGTAATGCTTGGCCGCGATCAGAAAACCGGACGCGCGGTCGCGATAAAAACTTTGCTGCCGGAATTCGCAGTGAGTGATAAAGCTATGCGCCGGTTCATGCGTGAGATCGATGTTGGCGCCGCGCTGAAGCATCCAAACATTGTCGAGTTCCTCGATCGAGGAACCAGCAATGGCGTCGTCTATCTCGTGACCGAATTTGTAGACGGTGCGGACGCAGCAAAGCTGGCCGACCTAAAAGGTGGCAAGCTTTCCTGTGCGGAAACGACCACGATCATTGCGCAGTCATTGGATGCGTTGGCCCATGCACACTCGGAAGGCTTCATTCACCGAGATATCAAGGACCAGAACATTCTCGTGGCCGGGGAAGGACAAGGGCTGGTAGCGAAGCTCACGGACTTTGGATTGGCAAAAAGTTTTACCCAGTCCGGCATGAGCGGTGTCACAGTCGCGGGAGAGATGGCTGGAACACTCGCCTATATGCCGCCCGAACAATTGCGGAACTTCCGTGACGTCAAACCACAGTCAGACATTTATGCCGTGGGGATGACGGCCTACAGCTTGCTGACCGGCGCGCTCGCGCTGAACTTGAGCGGGAAAACGAGTGTGGCCGACACGATAAGAGCGATCTTTGAACAGCAGCCGGTTCCACTCATTCAGCGAGCGCCACAGCTGTCGGCCCGCTTGTGCGAAGTTGTCGATCGCGCTTTGTTAAAAGACCCCACCCAACGCTGGCAATCAGCCGGCGCGATGCGAACCGCGCTCCTGAACGCCGCATAAGGCTTTGGTGTGTGCCGGCAGCGCCGAAATCCAGCCGCGGATTTGCGCGGATTGAACGCATCTGAAAATTTTAGAGAGACGGGCGAAACTTGTGCTCGCTGACCTATTCTGTCTTTCTCTGATCCGTTTCATCCGCGTAAATCCGCAGCTGACTTTTCGCTCTCTGCTGGCTCCAAAAGCTCTGGAGCATGGAGCCAGCAACCCTCAAAGCCCTTAGCATTTAGTACTACCCGCTTAAATTAGTTCTTTACTTAAAAACCACCCGAGCCGCATAATACGCGCCGCACCGGCTCCCAGCCGGTGATGTCGTCTGGACAGGTCATGATCCGGTCGGGTTCGGCCGAGGGTAAATCAGGGTCCGGTAATCTTGAGGTTCCGCAACCGCCGCACAGGAGCTAACTATGAGATCGATTTGGAAAGGCCACATCAGGTTTCTCCTCGTAGCTATTCCAGTCCGCATTTACAACGCGATCGAAACTGCCGAGAAGATATCCTTCAATCAACTGCACCGCGAGGACTTTGGTCCGATTGGCTACGACAAGAAATGTAAGAAGTGCGGTGAGGTGGTGAGGAACGACGAGATCACCAAGGGCTATCAATACGAGCCGGATCGCTATGCCATCGTTGAGCCTGAGGACATTGCGAAAATAAAGATCAAGACCACCAAAGCTGTCGATATCATCGGCTTCGTTGACGCTAAGGAGATCCCTTCGACTTTTTATGACGCGCCTTATTTCGCCGGCCCGGACGGCCCCGTTTCTGAGAAACCCTACGCGCTGCTGCGCGAAGTCATGCGGCAGACCGGCAAAGTGGGAATCGGGAAAGTCGTGTTGCGCGATCGTGAGGATCTGGTAGCAGTCTTTCCGCACGACAACGGACTGGTGTTGCAGAAACTCCACTATCCACACGAGATCCGGAAGATGGAAGACGTTCCCGAGATCGAGAGCGCCAAGGACCTCAACAAGAACGAACTCAAACTGGCGACCACTTTGGTTGAGCAGATGGTGACGACGCTCGAAGAGATCGATACGACCGATTCATACCACGAGGCACTCAAGTCGCTCATTGAATCCAAGATCAAAGGCAAGAAAATTGTTGAGTTTGGTGAGGTTGAAGAATTGCCCAGACTTGATATTATGAGCGCGCTTAAGAAGAGTCTGCAGCAATCGAACCGCAAGCCGATGGTAAAAGCCAGCAGCAAAGAGAAGAAGAAACCGCAGATCAGTCTGGTAAAAACTAAGGCAGTCGCTAAGACCGCAGCAAAAAAACGCAAAGCTTCCTGAGCGTTCGGTGGTAAATTCGTTTCTGCTTTAAATGAACGACACCAAGAACAAGGTTATCTCCTTCCCCTCACCTGTTCCGCCAAAGGCGGACTATCAACGCGTCAAATCCAACTACTCCGTCCGTGAAATCAAGCAGCTTTTCGGCTTGAGCGAGCGCACTATTCGCCGCTGGACGGAACAGGGAATTATCGCAAGCTCTGCCGCCAATACCAGCGATTACACCTACGACTTTCGTGCTTTGACTCAGTTTCGTCGCGTTCGTGATCTGCGTTCGCAAGGACAGAGCATCAAGCAGATAGAAGCTGAGCTGCAGGGCCAACTGAATCTTTTTCGCGAAGAGACTGGCCGGGTCGCTCGACTGCTGACGTCGTTTGAAGAAGCATTGATTCTCCACGAACAAGGTGATGCAAAGGCGGCTGAGTATTATCTGGAAGCGGTCAATGAAGGTGACAACGTTGCTGAAGCCTATTGCAATCTCGGCATCATCAATCTCGAGCAGAGCAGCTTTGCGAAAGCACTCGACAACTTTACGCTCTCTTTAAAGTGTGACCCGCGCCACGTTGAAGCACACTACAATCTTGCAAATCTGTACTACGATGCCGGCGACCTCAGGCTGGCGCGCTTACATTACGAGGCTGCTACGCACATCGAACCTGGCTTTGCTTTGGTTTATTTCAATCTCGCGCTCGTCTATCACAGGCTTAATGAGATGGCCGCGGCTTATGCTGCTTTGGAAAAGTATCGGCAGCTTGAGCCGGACGATGAGGAGATTGAGGCCATCAATCAACTGCTGAAAGCCATGCAGGATCCGCGACAACCTGGACGCTAGAGAGTCCTCACGCACCTGACATAGCAACATCTTGATTTGGAGTTTAGTGGTTGGCGGTGGGCAGGAGGAATCTGCCCACCTGCTAGTTTGGGGATCGAAAGAAAGGTGAACGATCCCGGCAACGTAGGTAATCTAAACAAATCATGAATGAAGCGTCGCTTCCAGAATATTCACAGACTACACGGCGGCCTGGGCCGCAACCAATCCCTGGCTCCAGAGGAGCCAAATGTTTATAGATATGGCTATCAACCGTTAGCCGCGCTCCAGCGGAGCGCAAAGTTTCCGCAGATGAATGCACGAATCGAGGAGGTTGCGCTCCTTTGGAGCGAACAGGATCCCTGGAACATTTGCGTCTATGAACATTAGGTCCCTAACGGGACAGCAACTTGCTAGAATAACTGTCAAGAAAACAAGAGTTGACAGCTTGCTTCACAGATGACGGGGTCAGCCCCAAACTCTTTGGCAGACTCTACGAAATCTGTGTAATCGTTGGATAATTCTCTCCTAGACTATCGAGTTCCCAAAGTTCTAGAATGCAGTCCTTGACCCAGTCCCTACTCCTTAGAATCAAATTGACATGGGAGGTTCCCCTGAATGGCAAGTGTGATATGTCGCATCCTCTGTGTAGATGACCATCTCGACACCTCAGAAATGTTGAAGCTTCTACTCGCCCAGGAAAACTACGAAGTTGTTACTGCGAAAAGCATGGAGGAGGCGATTTCTCTATCCCGCAGCGAGCAGTTTGATCTGTATGTGCTCGATAAGAGATTGCCGGACGGCAGTGGGTTGGAACTGTGTGAGAGGCTGCATCAGTTAACACCCAATGTGCCCTGTATCTTCTACTCTGGTGACGCGTACGACATCCATCGGATGCAGGCATTAGCTGCCGGCGCCGATGCCTATGTCGCCAAACCCGACATTGAAGGACTGATCAAAGCCGTCCGCGATCTATTGGTCGGCGCGGAATGCACGACAACGACCTAGAGTATTGTCGTCAGGAACTCGGCCTCAACACCGTGTCCCCGGGATTAACCTCCGGATTGGGATAATCCAATGTGTAGTGGAGGCCGCGTGACTCCTTACGCTGCAGGGCACTCTCAATAATCAATTCGGCAACCAGCGCCAGGTTGCGTAACTCCACCAGATCCATCGTCAGCTTGTAGTCCCAGTAGAATTGGTTGATCTCACTTTGCAGGTTCTGAATGCGAGCCCGCGCGCGTAGCAATCGCTTGTCCGTGCGCACGATGCCTACGTAATCCCACATGCAGCGGCGAATCTCGTCCCAGTTATGAGAAATAACTACCAGTTCATCGAGGTTCGCAGCATTGCCACTCTCCCAAGCCGGCAGATCCACCTGTGACCGAGTAGGGACCGACAGCGTTGCAGCTTTGCCGGCGGCTCTATGTGCGACTACCAGCGCTTCCAACAACGAGTTGCTCGCCAGTCGATTAGCTCCATGAAGTCCGGTGCAACCCACTTCACCGGCGGCAAATAAACCTGCGATCTCAGTTTCACCATCGACATTCGTCACTACGCCGCCGCATTGGTAGTGGGCCGCGGGCACGACGGGAATCGGCTCGCGCGTCATATCGAATCCAAACTCCAAACACCTGGTGTAGATGTTTGGAAAGCGCTCCTTAATAAAGTCTGCGTCCTTATGCGAGATGTCGAGCCAGACGCAATCCGCGCCGGTCTTCTTCATCTCCGCATCGATGGCCCGCGCCACAATGTCGCGTGGCGCCAGCTCTCCTTGCGAATCATAGCGGTCCATGAATCGTTGGCCGTCGGCGCCGCGCAGCAACGCACCCTCGCCGCGCACTGCCTCACTGATTAGGAATGACTTGGCCCGCGGATGATAGAGACACGTTGGATGAAACTGAATGAACTCCATGTTGGCGATGCTGGCTCCGGCGCGATAGGCCATTGCCACACCATCGCCGCTCGCGATGTCGGGATTGCTCGTGTAGAGGTAGACCTTGCCGCAGCCGCCGGTTGCCAGCAGCGTAACTCCGGCAGCAAACACTTCCACGTCTTTCGTCTTTTCATTCAGCGCATAACACCCGAAACAGCGAGTTGGCCCACCGAGATTCAGCTTTCGAGAAGTGATTAAGTCCACCGCCAACATTTCTTCAAAGACGGTAATGTTTTGATTGGCAGCGACGGCCGCCAGCAGGGCGCGCTCAATCTCTCGGCCAGTAATGTCGCCGGCGTGAAGGATGCGGCGCTTGCTGTGGCCGCCTTCGCGGCCCAAATCAAATGGCTGACCATCCGTTTCGCCCGCGCTGAAACGCACGCCCAAATCGATCAACTCCCTTACCAGCGCGGGGCCTTCACCGACGATCGTGGACACCACGTCTTCCTTGCAGAGTCCGGCACCTGCGATCAGCGTATCGTCGACGTGAAGGTCGAACGAGTCATCTTCCGCCATCACCGCTGCGATCCCGCCTTGAGCGTAGTTGGTGTTGCTTTCAGCGCGTTGTTTCTTGGTGATTATAGCGACAGTACCGAGGCGCGCCGTTTTCAATGCAAACGTCAGCCCGGCCATGCCGCTGCCGATGATCAGGAAGTCAAAATTTCTTTGACTCATTTTGTTTGGAGCCCTTCCTTAACAGCCGGGCTATTGTGTCGGGCAATTTGGTTAGTGTTAACCAATGGCGATCATTCGCTCGACCGCCCGCGCTGCACGCGCGCGAATGTCCTCAGGAATCTCAATTTGGTATTGGAGCTTTTGGAGCGAGGCGAGCGTCTCCTCGAGTGTTATCTGATTCATGTGCGGACAACGCACGCTGCAAAGTCGCAGCATCTCTTTGTCAGGATTGGCTGCGGCAATATTTTCGCCCATCGAACACTCGGTCAGCAGCAGGTACCGTGGCGCTTTCGTTTGCTCGACGTACCTGATCATTGCATTCGTGCCGGCAGAGTAGTCTGAGGCGGCCACGACCTCGGGACTGCATTCTGGGTGCGCCAGGATCACCACGTCGGGAAATTGCTTCCTGACGTTTGCGATGTCCTCGACCGTGAACTTGTCATGCACCTCACAGCGACCAGGCCAACCAATCATCTGGTAATCCAGGTCTTCACTTCCCTTCCGCGGATCCTTGCTCGGAAAGATGATGTGACGCCCAGTTTCTCTCGCGACGTTTCCGGCGAGGAACTCGTCGGGAAGGAAAATTACTCTCTCACTATTCAACGAATTCACAACCGCGACCGCGTTTGAGGAAGTACAACAGATATCCGACTCGGCTTTCACGTCGGCATAGGTGTTCACATAAGTTACAACCGGCACACCGGGAAACTTGCGTTTCAGTTCGCGCACGTCTTCGGCGGTGATACTGGCCGCGAGTGAACAGCCGGCTTTCTCCGAAGGCAGCAGCACCATCTTCGTCGGATTCAGAAGCTTCGCCGTCTCGGCCATGAAGCGCACCCCGCAAAAGACGATTATGTCCTTCTCAGTGGCTGCGGCTCTGCGTGCCAGGTCGAGCGAGTCACCGAC
>JBGTLE010000071.1:0-28011 GCA_041744295.1 Pyrinomonadaceae bacterium
GTTACCTGGCCCACGTCGTTTATCAGCATTCGTCCCTGCCAGGGATGGAACGCAAACGTGTAAGGGTTGCGCAATCCCAGCGCCCAGATCGCCTGGTTGTCTCCCGTTGCCACGCCAACGAACGGATTGTCGCCCGGAATAGTGCCGTCGCTATTGATGCGCAGGATTTTGCCAAGCAGATTCGTAAGCGTTTGCGCGTTTGCGCCGTTCGCATTCTCACCGACGGCGATGTAGAGCTTGCCGTCTGGCCCGAAGTGAATAGCACCGCCGTTATGGTTGCTGGCGCCACTGAGGTCGTTGAGGTTGAGCAGGGGGAGCTCGCTGCCGCCCACGTCTCCCGAAGCCGTGAAGCGACTCACACGATTGTGAATCGCCGGGGTGGTTGCCGTGTAGTAAACGTAGACGAACTGGTTAACCACGAAGTTTGGATCGAAAGCGACACCAAGTAGTCCGCGTTCGCCCGTCGAATTAACTGTCAGCGAGGCAAATGGAGTGGGGAGCAGCACGCCATTCTTGATGACGCGCAGTTCACCGGTTTGCTGGCAGACGAAGATCCGGCCATCTGGCGCGAACGCCATCGCGGTCGGATTCGCAATCGCGCTGCCTACAGCCGCAGCGCTGAATCCGGGAGGCAGCCCGCCAGATCCCGGCGTCGGCGACGGCGTGGGTGCCGGCGGCGGACTCGGATCGGTGTAGGCCTCGACCTCAGTGATACGGCTGAATCCCGCCAGCGAGTTGTTGATCAGTACCCTGATCTTCGTGGTTGTGAGCGGACTGAAAGTCACCTTGCGCCATACCAGGTTGTTACCCGTGATTTGGCCACCTGGTACTAAAGCCCACTGCGCTCCGTTCCAATAATCGACGTCAAAGTTGGTTATGCCATAAAGCGAGAACGTCATCGACTCAGTCGGGGTCGACGGCGAGCTGAAGTTGTCCTGCACCGTGAAGACGTCGATCTCGTTAATGGTCTGTGGTCCGTTGAACGCGATCTCGACTGAATCAGGGTAGGCGTTTTGCGTCGCATCGTTCCAACCGCCACTGCCACCCGCCCAACCGCTTCCGCTCCGCTCGCCATTGTTGATTCCTGTTACCGAGTAAGCAGCGCTAAACGTTGAGGAGGCTGTAGGCACACCGCCATTTGCAGCGAGCGCGACATTGACGCCGCCGGGAGGCGTTGGACTCGGCGAAGGAGTAGGTGTCGGGCTGGGCGAACCACCGGACGTGTAAGCCTCAATCTCGGTTATTCGACTATAAGACGCGAGTGAGTTGTTTACCGACACGCGGATCTTGGCAGTGCTTATTTCGGAGAAAAGAATCTTCCGCCAGACCAGATTGTTGCCGACGATACTGCCATTCGGCACATTGATCCATGCACTTCCGGTCCAGTACTGGACATCAAAAGCTGTGATCCCGTAAAGCGAGAAGGTCATCAACTCGGTAGGCGTCGAAGGCGAGCCAAAATTGTCCTGAACCGTGAAGACGTCAATCTCGTTGATGGTCTGCGAGCCATTGAACGCTACCTCAACCCAGTCGGGATAAGCACCCGCGGTGGCATCGTTCCAACCACCATTGCCGGCACCCCAACCCGCGCCGCTGCGATCACCGTTGTTTACGCCGGTTACAGCATAAGCCGAACTGAAGGTAGTGCTGGCCGAGGCCACACCACCATTCGCCGCCAGCGCGACGTTTGTTCCGGATGGGGTTGGCGAAGGCGAAGGCGATGGCGAAGGGGATGGTGTGGGTGTTGGCGATGGCGTGGGAACACCGCTTGGCGTGTACGCTTCAATCTCAGTGATGCGGCTATAACTCGCCAGCGAGTTGTTCACTAACACTCGTATCCTGGTTGTAGTTACGTCCGCGAAGGTTAGTTTCCGCCAGACCTTATTATTGCCGGCGATCGCGCCTCCGGGAACTGTGGCCCAGGCACTTCCCGTCCAATACTGCAGATCGAAAGTGGTGATGCCGTACAACGAAAAAGTCATCAACTCAGTCGGCGTCGAGGGCGAGCCAAAATTATCCTGGACCGTGAAGACGTCAATCTCGTTAATGGTTTGCGAGCCATTGAACTCTATCTCAACGGAGTCGGGATAGGCGCCCTCCGTTGCATCGTTCCAGCCTCCATTTCCCCCAGCCCAACCCGCACCGCTGCGCTCGCCATTGTTCACTCCGGCGACAGCATAGGATGAACTAAAGGTCGACGACGCCGTTGCCACGGCGCCGTTGGCAGCAAGTGCCACATTCACGCCGGGTGATGGAGACGGACTTGGTGTTGGTGTTGGTGTCGGCGTGGGTCCGCCACCGGACGGTCCCTGGATTTGAATGGCAATCGGCGATCCTGTTTTCAAGAAACCGACGGTACCGCTCATCGACTGCGGCGGTTGATTAGAGTCGAAACGGAAGTTATAAGCAGTGCCCCAACGAATCGCGTTCGCATTTGGATTCTGGGCGAAGGTTTCAGTACTCCAGGTCAAAGCGTTGGCAGTCTGAACTGGTGTCCACGGAGTACTGCTGTAGCCGGTGCTGTTCACTGTACCGTCATTTACAAATGGCGCCGGCTGCAGTGGCGCGCGAAACCCGATGTTACTGATCGTGGCCCCGGTTCCGATGGGCACACTAAACGATTGAATCGCGCGATCAAGATTCTGGTTATAGACGACGTACTCGTAGTGCCAGACTCCCGCGGACGGGTTAGTCACTTTGTAGGAGACAATCCCGGTCCCATCTATGCCGGGCGCCGGTTCAAAAGGAACTGCTGTCGCTCCGGTCCAGGCAGCGACGGCCGGCTTTGTTTGGACCGTACTGCCCACCGGCGAGAACGTAAAACTGGTCGTGCCCGTGACATTGAAACGACGATGAGAAGCATTGTTGTACTGGTTGCATTGACCCGGATTCGCCTGACACCAGGCATATTCATGCGGTGTCACATACTGCGCTTCCGCAAAATAAGTAGCGCCGGCATTGAGCGTTGTGTTCAGGTCGGCTTGTTCGACCAGGACTCTGTGGGATGTGCCGTTATGAGTATGGCCGGTGTGGCTATTCGGACTGGGACTCGAACCCGGGAAGGCGCCGGTAAACGGATTCACCCACGCGCGCGACCCCAGACTGTTTTGACTGGCGTTCAAGCTGGCCGAGTAGGGATCTGAACATCCAGCACCGAGCAGAGTGCCGGTTCCTGAGCTTTGGCAGCCGAAACCACAGATGTTCTGTTGCAAGGCTGTGAACGCATGCTTGAGCCATGACTGGCCAATTTGCTCAAAGCGTTCGTCGTTATTCGGCCCACCGCTCATGCGATAGAGATTCTGCGGAATCACCGGATGGTCATTGTTAGGCAATGCAAACCAGTGCAATGGTTCGGCGCCGGCGTTACAAGAGTCGGTGGCCACCGCTAATCCAACTTGCGTGCCGCTGCTGCCGAATTGCTGCATTGCGGGCAGATCGCCTACGATGACGTCCGGCCCCGGCACTAGCGCTCCGAGGGCTGGCATCAGCGACGAAGTCACTTCGCCGTTGACCAATTGGGTGACTTCCAGCTGACGCATCGTTGTTGTAATTGCGATTCTTCCTGCCGAAGATCCAGCATCAGCAGGTCGCCCCAGCAACTCGGCGAATTCCTTTGACACCAAAAGTCGTCCTTCGTTGATACTCAACAATTGCTTTTTGGAATTGTAGTCGTAGAGATTCCCTTCAATATTGAAGTAGGTGAAACCGGTTTTACTGTCACGTACGACCAAATCAAACTGTTCACTCCATCCTGTCTTCTCAATAACGAGTTGATTAAGGGAAGCATGTAATGCCGCGGGAACGTCGGCGGAGCCGTGCGGGATAAGCGCCAGCGAGCCGGGCTCGGGGCCGCGCAGCGATTTGTTGAAAACCAGGATGGTGAAGAAGGAGTCCGGAACCACTGAAAATTTTACGGAATTTGTTTTTGCCGACGAGCCGCTGGCGTTCAGCCTCGTCAAATCGAATTCCATGGTGGCGGTTCCCTCTGCGACCATCATCTTTTCCAGGGTTCCGGTTAGAACTTCCTGGGTCGCGGGACTATTCGGTTTGACCTTGGCAGCGGTATTGTTTGAGCTGTGGTTGGATTGGATTAAGTTAGCTGCGGGTTTATCTGAACCATTGCTGAGAAAAAGAAGCAGCGGGAGCACAAGAGGGGCCAGGATTGTCTTCAACATTGACGCGGATCTCCGGTTTATTTAGTAGAAACGACGAAGTTTTGAATGAGCGGTATAGGGTTTTCGCATGGCAGGTAAAAAAAGTAAAGGGTTTTGGGGTCTGTTGCGTTACTGAAAGATATTCCGCGAAGTCAGATTGCGGTTGGATTAGCACGAACGAGGGAACGAATTGATGAAAAGCGGTTGCACAGGCAAGGAAGTCAAGCAGCAGAGGTCGATTCAACTTCCTGTCTTAAAGGTTTCGGCTCAGGAAGGCGGCATTCGAAAATCGAAGACAAGTCGCTGGCGGGCGGGAGCCCTCCTGCTCCTGAACTTGCTAATGATCGCGCACATCATTCAGTGGCGAATGATGGGGACCACGATTTCCCCGATTGAGCCCTCCGAGACGATGGCTACGCTGCAGGAGGGGGCGATCAATGCGGGGTTCATATTCTTTGCTTTGGCGATATTAGCAACGCTGATTGCCGGACGTTTCGTGTGCGGTTGGGGCTGTCACATCATGGCTTTGCAGGACTTCTGTGCTTGGCTATTGAAAAAGCTCGGCCTCGTCCCCAAACCTTTTCGTTCCCGGCTCCTCGTTTTCGTTCCGCTGCTAGCGGCACTCTACATGTTCGTCTGGCCCACGGTCTCCCGCTCGATCTCTTCTCCAGAGGGCACACCGCTCATCCCGGAATTTAGCAATCATTTGGTTACCACGAATTTCTGGCAAACTTTTCCGCCGATTGCAGTGGCTATTCCTTTTCTTTTTATCTGCGGCTTTATGACGGTCTACTTCCTGGGATCGAAAGGATTCTGCACGTACGCCTGTCCTTACGGCGGCTTTTTCGCGCTTGCTGACCGGGTTGCGCCGGGGAAGATCCGCGTCACCGATGCTTGCAACCAATGCGGACACTGTACTGCGACCTGCACTTCAAACGTGTTGGTCCACGCGGAAGTAAAGCAATATGGGATGGTTGTCGATCCCGGCTGCATGAAATGCATGGACTGTGTCAGCGTCTGTCCCAACGACGCGCTGTATTTCGGTTTCGGAAAGCCGGCGCTTGCGGTCCCGAAGTCGATCAAGAAAAACTACTCCCTCACCTGGCCCGAAGAGATCGTGGGCGTGCTGGTGTTTCTGGCGAGTTTTCTGGCGATCCGCGGAGTCTACGGACTCATTCCGTTCCTGATGGCACTCGGTTGGGCAACCGTTACGACGTTCCTTACTCTGAAAGCCTTGCGACTGCTCCGCTCAAAGGAGTTGTCGTTCTATCGGTTCAATTTGAAGTCGTTGGGGCGAATTCAAAAAGCGGGTTGGGTGTTTCTGGTTTTAGCAGTGCTCTGGATTGGGTTGAATGCGCACAGCGGCTGGGTTCGTTACCACGAATACACGGGTAATGGAGCTTTCTTGAAACTTCAAATTCCCGACGAGCTGGCGCTGGCCCAGACAAACCCCGACTCGTGGCTCAGTCCGGTGGACCGCGAGAGTATCGGCGCCGGTAAGAAACATTTGCGTGGGGCTGCGGACTTCGGCCTTTTCGCAAACGGAGAGGTGTTGGCGAAGCTCGCCTGGTTTGAATACCTCTCGGGTGATGCCGAAACGTCCGTGCAGTTGCTCGCCGCAGCAGCGCACCATCAGGAGGGCCAGGCCAGGGCGTTGAGTTTCTATTATCGCGGCTCGATCCTTAATCGCCTGGGCCGTTATGAAGAGGCGCAGACAAATCTCGATCAGGCGCTGGCCGAGCGAGCCGACCTAATTCTCGCGCGCGAGGAGAAGGGTGAATCGCTGTGGCAGTTGGGACGGAGGGAAGAGGCCATTGCAGTTTGGCAAGACGCGCTACAACGGAATGGGCGCTTGGTGATAGCGAGCAATCAGCTTGCTGGCGCCGCTGCGTCGATGGGGCGGGGAACGGAGGCGCTTTTCTACCAGAAGCAGGCCGACCAATTCACACCAAACGATCCGCTTTATCATTGGATGATCGGCATGCGGTTAAAGAATTTGAGAATGGAGGGGCTGGCGGAGAAGCATTTTCAGCGAGCCATTCAACTAGATCCGCGGTTCCAGCAAAGAAGAGGAAAGTACTAAGGGCCAAGCAAGTTTCGAGTTTCAAGTTTCGAGTTTCAAGTTTCGAGTTTCAAGTTTCGAGTTCTTATTACCTGGTTGAAAATGCGTCTCGCGGCTATCCCCACGCTACAACTAAGAAACTAGAAACTAGAAACTAGAAACTTGAAACTAGCTTCGTTATTCCGTCATATAGCTGCCGGCCGCGCGGAGGATAGTGAGTTGCGCGGGAGTCAAAGGCACTTCGGTGAAGCCTAACTTGAGCGTCACAGCTTTCGCTCGACCCATGCGCAGGAAGATATCCATGGGGATGCTGAGCGTCATCGTCTCAATGAACAGGCCGTCCTGTAACTGCTTCGATCGTTTGGATTCTCCCAACGGGAGTCGTTGCTCACCAATGATCACGGTGAGCTTTCTCGCCGACTCGTACTTGTTCACTTCGGCTCCAGTGAGTGAGACAAACACCAGCACCACTTCTCGGGGCACGACTTTCACCCTGCCCGGATATACAGTCACCGCGCCCAGGCGCAACTCTTCATGTTTTCTACTAATCAGGACTACCGGATTGAGCGAGATCTGCGTCTGATCTTTCTGGGCGTCGTAATCAACCCGGACCAGTTCGCCTTTGGATTCTTGTGCCTGGGTTGGTGTGTACGAACAAATGATCGTGAGAAGAACCAAAAGACGGATCGCCAACCGTGTGCGCCAACTCGGTGAAGGTGCGCTCTGATTGGAACAAGCTGTTGCCCACATGAACGGATTCTAGCGATAAACTTCGTTCATTAGCTAGCTCCATCCGAGTATGTGGTCGTGTTTCAGGTTGAATGACTAGCTGCAAAAAGCTGAGGGACTACGCTTCGTCTGGCTAAGCCCTCTGATGTCAGCGGCGGCATGCCCCGTGGCCGCGCCACTCAGACATATGTCTACCTTCTGAGTCCCTTCATGACTTCCAGGTGTCCGTTTAAGATCTCTGTGGTTTGTTCCGGATCCGGCTCAAGTGACCAATCACCGTGGTCCCAGCTGCCGCCCAGAACAATCCCGTCGCGGCGGGGAAACATGTATGGCCCAGCGGCCAGATACGAATAATCTATCTCCAGTTGGGGCAAGAGGATTTCAAGCTGACCCCGCACCGGAATCAAATCATCGTCACCGAAAAGCGCTTTGGCACCCAGCCCGGTGCAGTTGAAAATCACCGGCTCGGAAATCGCAGCTAACTCTTCAGGACTGCGAAACTCTTTTACCGCCACCGTACCGCCGGCTACATAGAAATCGCGCAGTAAGGCCTTCAGATAGATGCTGGGCTCGATGATCATAGTGTGGTACTGCTTCACGTTTTCGTAGCCGAAATACCGTTTCTTATCTTTATGAATTCTTCGCTCGGGATAGAGGTGCGCTCCACCTGGCAGCTCGTAATCAACTGCCGCGGGATTGGTTAGCAGTTCATAATTCTCGATCCAACGAACCCCGTAATCGGCGCCGACCAGCAACTGGAAAGCGCGATTGGAAAGATTGCAGGCCAGCTGAAACTGCTCGAGAAATTTGCTACTGGCTTTTTGAGTGTTGTAGCTGGATGTCGGCAGCCATAAAGCTCCGGCGACGTTCGACGTTGTCTCAGGCGGTAAATCTCTGGCATAGATCGTGACCTTAGCGCCTTGTCCGCGCAGCCGTCGCTGGGCCAGCAACGCAGTTGATAAACCGATAACCCCACAACCCAGTACCGCGACGGAATCCTGCGTCTTATGAACACTACGGATGAGGTCTACTGCCAACGATGATGTTCCCCACGAAAGCGTTACGCCGGCGCCGCCATGGCCGTAGTTATGAATCAGCATTTTCTCGCCCAAAGGCTCAGCTCTGACAACAAACCCTTCAGAACGGTAAGGTCTCAAACCGACGACACTGCGTATCAATCGATCTCGGGAAACTTTTACCGGGAAGAAACGGCGCTTCTCTTCAAGTGCAGCCCGGCTAGAGGGAACTATTCCGGCAGCGACAGCGACAGCGCCGGTGGCTAATGCGGAGCGAAGAAAAGTGCGCCGGCCAGGTTCGTGAATTTGCATCGGTTTAAGCGTGGGCTATCGGAGCCGAAAGCTCGAAGAAGTCAGTACCGGAACGCCGTAGCGTCGGGTCTAGCCGGAGAGTTTGGTTAATGACTAAAAGAAGGAACGCGCTCCCTGACAAGTTGGTATTGGCAGCAATGAACCGACGCTACCGCGTTTCGGTACTGACTTCATTAGGCCGACCAACACAGTACCTGACATTTCAACGGACCTTTCGATCCAGGAGCAACACAGCGACGCCGACGAAGCCGCAGCTTACGGCATCGCCGATCGTCCAAAACCATGGCATACCCGCCGAGTAGTCGATCAGGAAGAAGACAGGAGCTGCTAACAGAAACGAGAGTCCATTGAGCAGGATGAGCGGCCGAAAACGTTTTAGATCAGAGGCGAGCACCAGCAGTGATATGCCGTGCATACCATAAGCGTAAGATGCCTGCCGGATCATAAACATCATTAAGGCGCCCTCAGGCAATTCGCCCATTCCCAACCAGGCATGCGCCGTCAGCATCCAGGAATGCGGCATAACCACCGCGACAAATGCCAGAATCTCAACCAAACCAGTCAGGCGTAGTAGCCATGAGAGTAGACGTTGATTGTTCATGGGTTCCGATATTTGAATCAAACGAAAGAATCAGAATAGGAAGCGGCAGCGACCTGGCCGGCTGGGGAGCATTCAATCAACGAC
The DNA here is from genome assembly GCA_041744295.1 of Pyrinomonadaceae bacterium. GTDB lineage: Bacteria > Acidobacteriota > Blastocatellia > Pyrinomonadales > Pyrinomonadaceae > PSRF01. The sequence continues at coordinate 8,959 of JBGTLE010000071.1, forward strand.
CGACCAGTCACGATTGCAAATCCAGAGTTGCACATGAATACAAGTTGAGAGCTGCTCTGTCGGCCCGGTCGCTGCCGCTTGCGGTTCTGATTGCCTCAGCGCCGCTTGGAAGCGATGCATGACGTGAGCTCAGCCGTCTTTGTGAAACCGCACTTACCGTCCTGCTGTCGCTCGCATCTGGCAGTCTTATAGCACTCGTACTCTTCCTTCCATTCACATGTGCTCATCATCTCTTGATCGGCGCAAATAATTCCTGAACATCCGGTCTTGATGCAGCCTTTGGCAGTGGTTCCTTTGCCGGGTCGATTTGCGGCGGAGTTGGTTGCTGGCAGGTAAATCTGACTCGCTTTCAAAGTAAACGATCGTCCAGCAGGTCCTCGGACTGGAAATTCAGAGCCCGCGACCACAATTCCCTCGGGACTGGTCATGTCACTGTAGGCACGACTAGCCAGATCGTCAGGCGCGCCGGCCGCGGTGAGGTCGACACCCGCGATGTTTCGATGGATTGTTGAGTTAAGCTTTGCTGCGTGATGCGTGGGACAAGGATGTGTGATGCAACGAACACCCAGATCTCGCACGCGATAATAGTTGCCGGTTACCGCGTTGTCGCTCAAAGCAGCCCAGGACTCGCTGACTCGCAGCACGCCGAGTCTGCCAAGGCTCTGAAAGCACCTCTCGATCAGATCACCGCGCAGCAACGCCTTGCTGTGGCTTGGCCCGCCTCCCGTCTCGGGGGCGGGATGTCCGTTCCAATCGATTTCGGCAACATAGCACTGGGCTTGGTACTGGCGATTCGAGCAGCGAGTCGTCGGTAGATTCACGCGCGCGACAAAATACCCGCCGCAAAGCGGAGCGGCACAGCGTCTCAGGTCACGACGAACTGTGTAGTAGGTTGAGGTGCTCGAGAGTGGATCGGGAACAGCATTGCCCGGGCTGACTTCATTTGAACCAGAACCCGCACCTACGCCGAACAGTTCACCGGCGCTCATCGTTGTTTTCCTCTCTGACCAGACACTGCCAGTCAACACCAGCAACAGCAGAGACCCAACCACGAATCCAGTCGCTATCCTTCGAAGGTAAAGCATGTTCTTCCTCCCAAATAAATTCGATTGGCTCTCATACCAGGTTGATTGCTACAAAAAAGCCCGCCATGTTCAGGGCGAAAAACAGCGCCGTTTCACAAAAGAACAAGACTAGAGCCTTCCCCCCCGTTCTGGCCCAACTCTCTTGATAGACTCGTCGCAATGCAAAGACGAGGTAGACCAGCCCGACCGGGTAAAACAAGTTCAATACCGACCCCGACAGCTTTACGCCGACGGCCGCCACCACGATGTACAGCAGCGCAAAGAGGCTCTTGCAAAAGAAATCAAAGGAATAATAGTGCAGCGAGAAGATCAAATGCTCGACGTAGTACTTGCGCATTCCGATGTAAAGGACGGAAAGGAACAGCCCCGAGATCAATACACTGCCAAACCTCAGACTGACCACAATCTTCTCAGTCTTCTGAAAAATCCGATCGGCGAACACCCGCGGCTCGACACCTCTTTGGCGGGCCATCGCAATTATCGGCGAACTTCTCGCCGTCCTTGAAGCGCCGCCGCGAACGTCTGACAGAGTGGCAAAGGCAAAAAGAAAGTAAAGCGCGCTGAAGGTGAGATAGATCCGGATCGGATTTATATAACTGCTTTTTCGTCCGGCCAGATATTCAGATGTGAGGAGACCAGGCCGGAACACCAAAGCAAAAAGGGTTCTGAGAATCTTGTTTGAGTCGAGATGCGTGAACTCGTGAATTAAGTGGCCAAAAAAATGCTTGATGGCAAACTCGTGCCTGTGCAATTTCTTCTGCCCACACGCGTGGCAAAATCTTCCCGTCAGGACTTCGTGGCAGTTTAGACAGCGTTCGGGAGCAATAGTGGCTTCCGAAGTCTCAGCTACTTCCAGGTCAGTCGCCATCACGGTCACCGCCTTTTGTCTGGGGTCTGGTCGAGATCTAAATATTCTTATAAGGCTCCCGCGTTGAATGTGTCGCCCTGCCGAATGTCACCGGTTTCAAGCCCCTTACGAAACCAGCGAATGCGTTGTTCCGAACTGCCGTGAGTGAACGAGTCGGGAACGACATAACCCTGGGTTTGTCGCTGCAGGCGATCGTCGCCAATGGCACTGGCCGCATTCAACGCTTCTTCGACGTCGCCCGCTTCCAGCAGGCCGCGTTTCTGCGCGTGGTGGGCCCAAACACCGGCAAGAAAATCGGCCTGCAATTCCAGCCTCACTGATAATTGATTGCCCTGCGCTTCACTCATGCGGGCGCGCATGGCATTGACGCGATCTGACGTGCCCAGGAGCTGCTGGATATGGTGCCCCACTTCGTGTGCGATCACATACGCCTGCGCAAAGTCTCCCGGGGCACCGAAGCGAGTGTGTAGTTCTCTAAAGAAAGACAGATCGATATAAACCTTTTCATCGGCTGGACAATAGAAAGGCCCGACTGCCGCGCCGGCGCGACCACAGGCTGACTGAACCTGATCGGAAAACAAGACGAGCGTTGGCTCGCGGTACTGGCTTCTATTCTGGCGAAAGATATCGTTCCAAACATCTTCGGTTTCAGCCAGGACCACGCCGACGAACTTGCGCAGTTCTTCTTCCTGCGGATTGGTGGGTCGTGATGTCTGCGTGCCGGGATTCGGCGCGCCGCTTGGAAGTTGTTCCAGGACCTGGCTGGGATCACCGCCGAGCAGAAGTGTGAGTACGAGTAGAACGATGCCGCCAAGACCGCCGCCAACGATCATCTTTCCGCCAGACAGCCCGCGGCGATCATCTACGTTTGAACTTTCTCTTCGACCCTTCCAGAGCATTTGAGCAAACCCTCCCTTTGAAACTCAGCAACGTGATAGCGCAAGTTGAGGGGGAACACTCAGAGTTTACTACCAAGCGGGGTTTTCGTTACTAAACCAAATCCGTGTTGTCTCGATCTCGACGTGGAATAGTGGGGCCTTATTTGCCTGTGAACAGCGTGCTTTCGTCTACGAAGCACAGGCCGTTTCCCCATGGGTCGCGAACATAGAATGAGCGTTCACCCCACGGACGGACGGCGATTTCGCCCGCACTTGCGCCGTGCACGTCTTCCGTCGCCAGGCAATCCAGCTTTCTTGCACGGGCGAAAACCACTTCGAGATCGCTCAGTGAAAAATAGATGTAGTCGGGAAGCGGCTTCGGAGTTTGGCCGCTGGCGGTTGGATCAACGAGGGCGAGAATGACTGGCCCGCAATCGAAGTAATGACGCGAAGCTCTGGGGATTCTGCGGCCATCGTTACCGAGCAGCTTGGCATAGAACACGCTGGCCTGATCAAGATCGGGAACCTGGAGGATTATTCGGAACAAGGAAGGCGAGTTGGGCATGGGAGTTAATAAGGATGAAGGATCAAGGATGAAGGATGAAACGCGAGCGTCGGTGATCGCCGATTCTTTCGCCTCATTTTCGCATGGCTCTGTTGTTTAGTGAGCAAAAGGCATCAACCAAACTGCTCAAGCAATTTAACCAGTTTCGTTTTTCCCAACCGACGCGCCAGCGACAGCGCCGTGACGCCATTATTTGCTGCCACGTTTGGACGCGCGCCGTGGCTTAGCAACTCCTCAATCTGTCCTAAATTATGGTTTCGCTTCACGGCGTAATGCAACGCGGTAAATCCCTGCTCATCCTGAAAATTTACATCGGCGCCGTTTTCAATCAACCACTTCAACAACCGGAATCGTTTTGACTTTACGATTAGCAGGAGCGGCGTCTCCCCGTGGAAGACCGGATCGACCGCCGCTCCATGACTTCGAAGCAGTTCAGCTATCTTTGCATCCTGCGCCCAACACGCGGTCCACATACACCCGCTCGGCTCGGCGCCGTTTTCAAGCAGCAACTTTGCAAGCTCAAAGTTTTGGCCCCAGGCAACCGCATACCAAAGCGGTCGCGCCAAAAACTTTTCGCCTTCGTCAATGATCACCCGGACCGCGTTTACATCGGCGCCGGCATGCAGGAGCGCGCGCGCCGTGCGCAGTGAGTCGGCGACCGCAAGGTTGGCTTCCGTTCCGTTTATTCCGGCGCAGTGGTGCAGCGGAGTTTTGCCGGATTGATCGACAAAGGAAGCCAGAACGGAATCAACACCGAGGGCCTGCTCGACGGGAGCGGCTTGCCACGCTCGTACGTGCTTGATGAAGACCCGCTTGTTCATTATTAGATTGTCGAGTGGAGTTAACCACCCTTCTCAACCCCTGCTTTTAAGCGGCCGGTTTTGCGTACTTGCGACGCAACATCCCCGCGAGCGTCTCAAACGAGTCGTGGACGACGCTGAATGTCTCGCCTACCTGCTGGTTTGTTCCTTTATCGGCAGCCTTTGCGAACGTTTTTAGGCTCTCCTGGAACTTTTCCAGTTCTCGCTTGAACTCTTCGACGTTCGCCGGCTGCTGACTGGTGGGAACATCGAGCTTTACGATTGCATATCCTCTTTTCACGAGCTCCGCTGCCTGATTTCTGATGTTATCGTAATCTTTCTTGGGCATTGCTTCATGCTCAAGGGTGTGAAGCACTTCGTGGAAATCGTCATACTCTTTGATTCCAATATCCGGAGTAGTGGCGCGTGCAACCAACGTAAATGGCATTGCTAGAAGTGCGGTGAAAACGAGGGCCGATAGAAAACGGGTTCGTGTCATTACAACAAGGCCTCCTGAAAAAGTTAATGGGTTCTCTGACAGCAAAAGATTACAGGAAGAGTATCGGGAGGGCAAAATGGGTTCTCCGTTGAATGGGTCTGACTGGTTGAATCTTGGTGCTTTGTACAAAGCTCAAAGACCGCTTATTCAACTAACCGCGGACAGTTCTTCTAATGCCCACCCTGCCACGCTTTGATTCCGTCGAACCGATAGACCAGCATCAAGATATTCAGCATTAGGCTATCTCTGATCACAATCAGCAACGCCGCTTCGATTAAGATGAAGGCAACCAGCGAGCGCCGCCACCCGAGCGCGCGTGTCAACCAAAAACCGATACCACACGCCAGGATGTCACCGAGCGAATTCACGATCGTGTCCCCCTGATAACCCAGTGCAGCGGTCATGTCCCGATACCGTTGAATGACGAGATTGGTGTTTTCAATCACTTCCCAGAGCGACTCAATGAGAACTGCCAAAACAAAGCGCCACCGCACCGCAAGTTTTGGTACGGTCCAAGCCAGTAGGCCATAGAAAGCCATGCCGTGAAGCACGTGGGTGAAACTGTAAGGATCGAAAAGCTGCTGCGAAGTTTCAGAACTCCATGCGTCGCCCAGCCAGAAACGAAAGCTGCCGCAGCTACATATCCACAACCGGCCCTGAAGTCGGAGTTGCAGCGCTGCGGCACCTGTAATAATCAGCGCGGCAAGCCACGGCAAGGTAGTCTTGATTCGGTTGTGTGGCACTACAGACTTATCCACAGATTACGCAGATTTCACAGATTAGGATCGAGAAAATTGGCGATGTGGCATACACCAGAAAGTTATTACCCTGTCCTTTGTTGTTCATTTGAATCTTGTAATCTGCGCAATCTGTGGATGGCTTTTCATTCGATCATCACCAGGCGACTGCGTATCGACCTCGCCTGGGATCCGCGCCCGCGGACGAGACCCCGTTCTCCGGGTTGTAGATGATTACCGTAGGCGACGACAACGTGCCCCACGCAGTTTGCACCTTCACTTTATGACCGCGCGCCTTCAGCAGTTCGATGGTTTTCTGATCGATGCGTGATTCGACATTCAGCGAGCCTGCCAGAAACTCATGATCATCAAATGAACTGACGTAGTGCTGCGTATCGAACCTCGGCGCCTCGACTGCCTCCTGCGGACTCATGCCAAACTGGATGATATTCAGCATCACCTGCAATAACGCCTGGTCCTGATTGTCGCCGCCGGGCGAGCTGAGGACCATGAAAGGCCTTCCGCCCTTTAGTACGAGCGTCGGCGTCAGCGTGATGCGCGGTCGTTTTCCCGGCGCCACCACATTCGGACTATTCGGATCGGTCAACGCCGATTGCAACCGCTGGCCCATCAAGACGCCAGTATCACCGGCAACGACTGCCGGCAACCAGGCGCCACTCGGCGTTGCGCTGAAAAGATTTCCATCTTTGTCGATAACATTTACGCAGGTGGTGTCGTTGGCCCGTTCAATCTGTGGTACCGAAGATTCCTGGCGCTCAACTCTGACGGCCGCTGCCAGCACGGCTTTCATGTTTGCGGGATCACCCGGCTGCTGGGCCAGCGAAGCTCGTTCCTTATCGATCAATGGTCGTCGCAAAGCGGCGTAGTCTTTTGAAAGCAACTGACTAGTCGGGATCTTCACGAAATCGGGATCACCGTAATAGCGATCGCGATCGGCGAGTCCGAGTTTGAGGGCCTCGGTGAGCGTGTGAACGTAATCCACCGAGTTGTGACCCATAGATTTCAGGTCATAACCTTCCAGCAGGTTCAGTGTCTCGATCATCGCGGGACCCTGAGTCCAAAAGCCCGCTTTGTAAACTTCATAGCCACCGAATTCAGTTTTGACCGGCACGCCTATTCGCGCCTGGAAACGCGCCATATCGGCGCTGGTCAATAAGCCGCCGTTGCGCTCCATGTAGTCGCCGATGCGCTGTGACAAGGCGCCTTTGTAAAAATAGTCACGGGCAGCCGTTAAACTTGCGTGCCGGCCTCGTTTCGCCGCCTGTTGTTCAGCGCCCACGATAGCGCGGAGCGTTCTCGCCAGATCAGCCTGGACGAAGATGTCGCCAACAGCTGGTATCGACCCGTTCGGAAGAAATACTCGTTTCGCGTCAGGCCACTGTGAGAAGACGCGAGATCGCGTTTTGATGTACTCCACTCTCAATTCGTCAATCGGAAACCCGTCGGCGAGTTCAATTGCCGGTTGCATTACCTCAGCCAGAGACCTGGTGCCGAATTTATCAAGGGCCACAATACAAGCGTCGAGGACGGCAGGCACTGTGGCAGCAAGTGGGCCAGTCGACGGAATAGCGCCCGATTTCGCGCCCGCCATCGTTGCCGACGCGGCATCTGCGGACGCCTTGACCGCGCGGTTCACAAAGAATTCCCTGGTGGCTTTTGCTGGAGCTGGGCCCATACCTTCAACCACCGCTGCTTCGCCGTTCTTCAACTTAATAAGGATTGGAACCTCTCCGCCGAAGGAGAAGTGTGAGAACTCGATCACCGAGGCGGCCAGGATAGTTGCGACTCCGGCGTCAATGGCGTTTCCGCCGTTTTGCAAAATACGCATTCCTGCTTCGACTGAGAGTGGATGTCCACCAGCGACGACGCCGCGTCTGCCTCGCACTACCGGGCGAAACGTTTGACCTTGAGAAAGGGGTAGAGGAAATGTGACAAAGCAGAGCAGAACAGCGAGCAGGATAGTGAAAAAACGGCGCATGCTGACCACCTTTCAAGTTATGCGGAGTAAGTGCGTGGGAATTGTTGTCCGAACCGATTGCAGAATACAAAAGACAGAATACAGAAAACAGGAGTCGGAAGTCACCAGACGCGAGTGAGAAGTCAGAAATCCGGAAGCGTAAGGTCGTCGAAGTCAGAAACTCGCAGATGAATATTCAGTGGTTTGCAAAACAGAAAGCTGGAGTCGTAACGGTTTTACGGAACTCAGTACTTTTACAAAAAGAGAGGGCACCGACCTCCCCCAAGACCGGTGCCCTTGCCTTTATCTCAGTTCTCCCATGGAGAATTAACGATGGCGCATCCTAAACCTGCTTCTTTGACGGTAGGTTGCAGCGAGCTTACAAAGCCTTTACGAGGTTGTAACAAAACTATCTCAAAACATGTTTCGATGAACGGTGGTAATCTTTAGCGCATGCCTGGTCCAACAATCGCCGGTTTCGGCTCCTGGAAGTCGCCAATTACTGCTGATCTGATCGTCAGCGGCTCAGTGGGTTTGAGTCAACCCACCCTTGAAGGTCGGGATATTTACTGGGTTGAGATGCGCCCATCGGAAGGCGGACGAAATGTCATCGTCCGACTTGAGCCTTCAGGCAAAACTGCCGACGTGAATCCGCAACCATTCAATGCGCGTACGCGAGTACATGAATACGGTGGCGGCGACTATATTGTGCACAATCGCGCCGTGTACTTTTCAAACTTCGCGGATCAACGACTCTATGTTCAGCAGGGAACCGGCAAGCCTGCGCCAATCACGCCTGCGGCCGAGATGCGTTATGCCTCCTGTGTATTTGACGCGATCAGGAACCGGCTGATCTGTGTTCGTGAGGACCATACGAATGCAGAACTCGAAGCCGTCAATACGATCGCGGCTGTTAACGTTGATAGCAGCAACGGCTGTGGGGAGGTGCTGGTTTCAGGAAGCGATTTCTTTGGAGCACCGAGAATCAGCAATGACGGCAGTCGTATCGCCTGGATCAGTTGGGATCATCCGAACATGCCCTGGAATGGAACTGAATTGTGGGTCGGTGAGTTTTTGCCGGATGGTTCAATAGGCAATCGTGAACTTATTGCCGGCGGTCCGGCAGTATCGATTTTACAGCCCGAATGGTCTCCCACAGGCCGCCTCTATTTTGTTTCAGATCGGAATGGCTGGTGGAACTTATACCGGCAGAATGAGCACGGCAGTGTGGAATCCGTGATTGAGATGGAAGCAGAGTTTGGTATGCCGCAATGGATTTTTGGCTTATCAAACTACGCTTTTGCTGACCCCGATATAATTGTCTGCACCTACTCGCGGCGCGGCTTTTCCGAGCTGGGAAAGATCGACGTTAAGACCCGTAAGTTGCTGGCCGTTCCGAGTCCATATACAGACATCAGTTTTGTCCGCGCCGATTCGGGTCGTGCTGTCTTACGTGCCGGCTCGCCGTCGGAGCCTGCCGCCATCGTGTTATGGAAAGCCTCCACCGACGAGTTTGAAGTGCTGCGACACTCAAACAACCTTGGAATTGACTCGAGCTTCTTCTCAGCGGCGGCAGCGGTCGAGTTTCCGACCGAAGGTGGTCTGACTGCGCATGGATTTTTCTATCCGCCAAGGAATCCGCACTACAGTGCCCCGGACGGCGAGTTGCCGCCGCTATTGGTAAAGAGTCATGGCGGCCCAACTTCAGCGGCCGCGAGTGCCTTGAGTTTGAACATCCAGTATTGGACCAGTCGCGGCATCGCGGTCCTCGATGTGAACTACGGCGGCAGCACGGGCTTTGGTCGTGCCTATCGCGAACGGTTGACTGACAACTGGGGAATTGTCGACGTTGATGACTGTGCCAATGGTGCTCGCTACCTGGTCCAGCGCGGCGAGGTTGATAGCAATCGCTTGATGATCACAGGCGGCAGTGCGGGCGGTTACACAACACTCTGTGCGCTTACTTTCCGTGAAGTGTTCGGCGCGGGCGCAAGTCATTACGGAGTCAGCGATGCGGAAGCGCTGGCGAAAGAGACGCACAAGTTTGAGTCTCGCTATCTCGACGGATTGTTTGGCCCATATCCTGAGCAGCGCGAAACATACCGAGCCCGTTCACCAATCAACTTCACAGAGCAGTTGGCTTGTCCGGTGATTTTCTTCCAGGGACTCGAAGATCAGGTTGTACCGCCGAATCAGGCCGAAGTGATGGTGGCGGCGCTCAAAGAGAAGGGGATTCCAGTGGCTTACGTGCCGTTTGAGAAAGAGCAGCACGGATTTCGTCAGGCGAAGAACATCAAGCGCGCGCTTGAAGGAGAACTCTATTTCTACTCGCGTGTGTTTGGTTTCGAACTTGGTGAAGCTGTTGAGCCAGTCATAATTGAGAACCTTTGAGAAAAAGTCCGTACCACCTGGAACCGTGGTACGGACTGTTCTTGGCAAAGACCTCTACTTCATTGGCACTCAGCGTCAGTGCGCGTGATCAAGGTGCTGAACCTTCGCTGGTACTCGGCTGAAGTAATGAAGGCGCAGACCATTCCGCGGAAGTTACCTGGTTCACGGTTGTCCAAAACATTCAACCAGAAGTTATAACCAGCGGCATCGGGATCGCGTCGCAAGAACCCGAAGTATTCCATCAGCACAAACACGCGATTGTGGACTGCCTGAGAGAACGCTGCGTTCTCTGCCAGATCGCGTATCACCAGCACACGACTTTGATTGAGGTTGCTGCCCGAGTTGTACTTTGCGATTAGCTCTGTGCGCAGATTGCTCAGGTCAACGCCACCGGCGCCACTGACCGTGCCGAGTGCAACATCCACGAACGAGGCTGCTGTGGTGTGGTCCTGGTAACGCTGGATGAACTCCGGCCGTGCAACGAAGGCATTGGTGAAAGCGACTTTGGTTGCTTCCAGATTGGGACCTTCCACAACCTGTCCACGGTCGGCTGAGAACTCAGCGAAACTCAACTGTCTTCCGAGCGCGCCTTTGTAGAGCCGATAAATAAAGGCGCCGGTTCGCTGAAATTCCTGTTCGATAAAGAATGCCGCGCTGACATCAATGCGCCGTGCCCGGACACAAGCGCTGTCGGCGCCGCATTGATTAAGTTGGCCACTCCAGTAGTCAAACCCACCTTGATCAGGTTCGCGACCGAGAAAGTCGAGGTAGTGCTGGCGCACGAAAAACTCGGTGGTATCGATCGCGTTCGCGGCGACGATTGATTCCTGCGCTGCCGTAAACACCGCATCTGTTCTGTTTCCGTTGTGTGAGAACGAGCGCAGAGCGGGACTGAAACGATAGTTCGCGAGCGACGGTGTCACTGTGTAGAACTGATCGGTCTCGACGTTGTCGAAACGATAGCGACCTTGTTCGTCAGTAATCCGTGTACTCGTGCCTATGCCTGCCAGTCTGATAACTACGCCCGCGAGAGGTTGACCGTCAGGCGTAGTGATAACGCCGCTGATCGAAGCCGGAGCCGCGGTCGGCGCGACCGGAGTAATCTCCCAAATGCCACGTCCGTGTGTGGCGACGCGAAGAATGCGATTGGCATGTTGCAGGGCCATATCGAAGACAGCGACTCTTGGAAGTCCCTGTCCAAATGGCGTCCAACTGCCGCCACCGTTCTGCGAAACGTAAACGCCGATATCGGTGCCCGCGTATACGTGCGTGGAATTCGCAGGATCGATCACGATGGCGTTGACGGGAATGTCAGGGATGCCTGTTCCCGAGGCTACCCAAGTGGCTGCTCCGCCCGCGAGGTTGGTAGTTTTCCAGATGTGCTGTCCCGCGGGGACGCCAAAACCGGTGAAGGTCGCGTAGGCCGTGAACGGGCCGCCGGCAGGGCTGTTTGGATCGATCACGACACGACCAAGCCCTCTTACCGGCATTGAGGCGTTTGTCACATTGGTCAACGGATTCGCGCCGGTAGTCGTGGCAAAGACACGACCGTCTGTGAGTCCAATAATACGTGCGTTGTCATTTGACTGGCCGGCGCCAATAGCGCTGATCGCTGCCGTAAAAGTTTGGCTCACAGTGAGCATGGTAGTCCCGCTGTCAGTAGAGCGGTAGAGACGGTCTGCACCAAAGTAGAGTGAGTTAGGATTGCCCGGCCCTCGAGACATCGGAGCGTAGAACAGGGTCGGTCCACTACAGACAAAGCCGTTAGCAATTACGTCGGTGAATCCGCAGCCATGAAGCGTCCAACCATTGTCCTGCGCATTAGCTGCCGTCAGGACTCGAGCGTAGGCCTTGGCATTCGACTGGTTAAAGTAGGTGTGATACATCGTCACAGTGGTCGTGTTAACGGCGTTCTGATCGATTACGGCGTGGCCACCATCGCCGAAATCGGCCCGAACCCAGGTGTTCCCGACATTTGTGCCGCAGGGACCCAAACATTCGGTGCCATTGTCCTGAGTTCCGCCGATAGTGAAGAAGGCATCAGTGGGATGCATTGCGATGCTCTGAAATTGAGTCGCATTGAACCCCGTATTGTTCATACTGTTCCAAACCTGGCCATTGTTAGTTGACTTATAGATGCCTCCGTCAGTGCCCATGTAAACGATGTTCGGGTCGCTGGGCGCAAAGGTCACCGCGTGATTATCTGCGTGCACGCCCGAGTTAACGTTTGTGAAAGCCGTGCCGCCGTTGATAGATCTCGCAATAAGTCTGGAGGTGGGGTTGCCCATCATGTCGAAGGCCGTTACGTTGCCGCCGATCATTACGATGAGCGGATCATTTGGGGATACCGCGATGGCAATGTCATAAGAGCACTGTCCGCCGCAAAAGCCGTTCGCGGCAGCTAGCACGGCAGACCAGGTGGCCCCGCCGTCAGTCGATCGTCTTAACCTGCCGTTACTCTCTCCTGAAGCCGCGTACACATTCACTGTCCCGGCCGCGCTATGAAGCGCCAGCTCTATCCTGACGTTTGCTAACGAGAGCGTGCGCGTGAAAGTCGGAACCGCAGCCAATGCGTCCGTCGAGACAAAAATTCCGCCGCCGGTGCCGCCTCCGGGCGGGTTGGTCGGCGCATTGACTGTTACCAGTACACGATTGGGATTTGCCGGATCCATCGCCACGTCCGTATGAGAATAGTTTCCTGGCAGGATATTAGTCCCGGTCGCCGTGGTCAGCTTAGTAAAGGTGCATGAGGTAGTTGCGTTGGTTGAGCGATACAACCCGCGGCCTGGCAATGGTGGAACTGTGCCGCCGCCGAATGCCTCGCAGTTCAGTCCCCCAATTCCGGAAGTGGTGCTTGCGAAAATAATGTCAGGATTCGTTGGATGGACGACGATGCGACCGACTGCGCGTCCTGTAAAGACGTCAACGGCCCCGCCGTCTAAATTGAAGGGTCCCGAAAGTGTTGCCGTGGTTTCTGCGTTCGTTATGCGATAGACACCGACGCCAAAAAAACTATCGCACGAGCCCTGTGGTTCACCGGTTCCGACATAGACCGTCGTGGGTTGAGATGGCGCGATGGCAATCGAACCGATGGCCAGAGTCAGGGCACTGTCGAAGATGGCGGTCCAGGTCGCGCCGCCGTCCAGTGTTCGATAGACACCGCCCTGTGCGGCTCCGACGTATGCGATGTTTGGGTTGGTAGGGTGAACTGCGATAGCTGACACGCGTCCGCTGACAGCAGTCGACACGGTTTCTGTTTGGCCATTGGGTAATGGCGCTGGACCGATCGGCGTCCAGGCAGTACCGCTAATGGCCGGGCGGATGCGCCCACTTTTCGCATCGTCCCGCGCTCTCCGTTCCTGGCGCTCCATTTCCTGGATGGCGAGGGGCCGCAATCGTGCCGAGCGCGGATCGTCAGTGCCGCGCAGCATTGCAATCTGCGCACGTCGTTTAGTGTGATAGTCCTCGGCGTTTGTAACTGAACGCGCGAACGGTGGAATGTCAGGAGAATCTTCTTCCTCACTTGATTCCGGACGTGGCGTCGTCTTCACTTCCTTATCGGGCGGGTTACCTCGCTGCTGAGCGCCTTCTGCTTTTCGATCCTTATTTGAATCCCGGGCTCCGAAACTCGACGGAGTGATCTGATTCTTGCTCGCCAGCGAATCGCTCTTTGGATTGGGTGCGTAGCTTCCTGCACTGGCGCCGACAATCAGAACCAGAACAGAAAGGAAGACGATGGCGGAAGTCGCGACACGATGTGATTTTGTACTCATAGTTAGACCTCACAGCTTGGTAAGAACGACAAACGGAGAACGTATTTATGTTCAGACTATTAAGCGAAGGCGGGACCCGACTATTCTTTCGATCCAGTTGCTGGAGGGAACTGGACGCAAACAGAAACTATTTTTGTTTGAAGGCTTCGACGACTAAGTCCAAAAACTGAGCGAACTTTATTCTGGGGCACACATGCTGTCAAGAATTACCTTGTGTTACCAGTTCGTCAGTGATCTTTGCCCCGAACAGCTACCATAGCAAACATCTCTCACTAACTTAGATCGGCAACCCGCTAACAATACGTATCTTTTCCAACGCCTTCGGGTGTGTTGCCAATACGTGGGTTCGTGGGCTACGGCTGTGCCGCCGGATGTGAGGCGGTGGCTGCGCCCCGCCGATTATGCTGGCATTTCCAACGGGCTGCGCCCCTGGTTCGGGCTCTGCCCCTTCGGTTTGGAAATCGGAGTGTTCAAGTGAGAGTCAGGAATGCATGAGGGACAAGTTCGAACCAAGGGCGCAGTCCAAATCGCAAAGGAGATTCCACGGCGGGGCATAGCCGTAGCCACACTGAGCTTGGTTCTTAACCCGTCAATTTGAGTGACAACCTTCTTTTCAGGAAAACAAGAGAGTCACGGGCCTCGCAGAGTCACTTGGTTGGTTCTTATTGAAGGGGCTGGTCGGCAATCGTAGCGGGACCGCCGCCGTGATCACCTCCGCGCAGGATTGAAGTGGCATCGATGAAGTATGACATCCGTCCGGTCTTACCATACTCAAGCGGGACCGCGGTGGCCTCGTAGTTAGCTCCTGAGACACTGAGATCGATTCTGTAGCCGCGCCCGTGCATCAATGTAACGCTGATCAGTTTGGCTTCGACAAGCTGCTCGAGTGTGCCAAAACTTCCTTTACCGTGCGTAGACTTGTAAGTCTCCTGGGCGCCGGCAATGCCGCGCAGCATCGACTGGGCGATGATCTGGTTCCCCTGTAACGAAGACTGCTGCGAGGCCCCCGTGAACCCCGCAACCATCAACAGCATCACATTGCGAGGAACATGCAGTTCATGAAGTGGGCCTGCGCCTTCATTTGAAAGAGAATAGGTTACTGGCTCCGTTACCGGACCCAGCGACGAAACAAACTCCTGCACTTGTTCACTGAGGACTTCGGTCCTGGGCGAAATTCCATAACTATCCATCGTACCTGACGGCATATAAACCTGACCGAGTACCTGCCTCGGTTGCCAGCGTGTGAAGTTTCTATATTTGCTGTCTGATCCCAATGTTTCGTTCTTTAGGTACGAGTCCACTGCTTGGCGCACCGCATCGCTTTCGGTAGAAACGACTAGAAAGTCGCCGATGAAGGCATACGCGAAAACGTTGGCGTATGAAACCAGCTCTGTATTTTCACGTCTTTCGGTTTGCGCCAGCAGGCCGGCGCCTTTTAATCCAATCGATTCAATGATCCTTGGCAGGAGCTTCTTCACTGCTTCTCGGTCTTTCAACGCGATAGCGACGAGTGGGATTGGCCCACGTGACGTTTTCGCTGCCGCCTTCGTGGCATCTTCTTTATTCTCGGTGGCTGAATTCTCGGAAGCCGCCGTGCCTGTTATCTCCTCGGTCGCTTTGTTCAACCCTCTCAAGCTCAGTGCGATTTCATTACCGAGCAAGGGAATTAGTTCTTCCTTCAGTTTGATACCCAGAAGTTTTTCGTAAGCGGCGAATGGAGACTGCGGTTCCAAGGAACTCGCTGTCTCGTCATGTCTGATTTGTCCTGCTTCACGAAAAGCGAGTTCGGGCTGCTCAGTGAAAGCCTTGACCATGCGTTCGTGAATGGAGGAATAGTCGAGCGACAAGGTTACGAACACGTCCGTATCAGCGGGCAGGACCGATGACGCTGCCGGTGTAAGCGGTGGACCGGAAACTAATTGTGGCAGGAACGGGAGGATGACACCTTGATCATCCGCTGGATGGATCAGCAGCACGCGCAGGTTGTAAGAATCGTTATCGAAAGAGATTGCCGCGCCGATAGCGTCGGGCCACTTGGATTGGCCGCCCATGAACGCGCGCGAAAGAGATGCAAACGCCAAGGTCTCGGCCGGTGTCTGCCTTAGTTCAGTCGTGGTTTCGCTGACCGTAGACTCTTCGGTCGTAAGGGTGGACAGCGTGGCGGAATTCTCAGTAACTTCAAAGTGTTCGTCGGCATTTCGAGTGGTTGGTTCGGGCTTTTCCGGCTTGGTTTGTTTGCGTCGAGCAGCTTCGGCTTCCACCTTTTTCCGCTCTTGCTCGAATTGCTCCTGCTGCTTTCGCCGGCGTTCTTCCGCCTCCTTCATCATCGTCTTGACGTCGAAATAGACGAAGACAGGGTCGGTGGCAAAGCGATCGCGCGTAGTTCGAAAGTCTTGATCTTCAGCCAACAACTTGCTGTTCGCAGGTCTCAGGTCGTTGAACTTGAACGCGGTCGGACTAATCAACACCAAAGATCCGGCATGAGTTATCACGTAAGGAAGAGGCGGAGCTGCGGGCGTCCCTGTCTGCTCTGGAGTTACTACTTTTGGCTGATCAGTTACCTTAGCTGAATTACTCTCTTTCTTTTCGGGCGTGGGTGTTGGCAGCAGCTTTGGCAGGAATGTGCGCAGTCGCGGTTCAAACTTCTGCGCCTCTTCTGCAGACGGAAACTCAATCGCGCAAAGAAACTGCGGCAACTTTGGCCGATGGGCCCACGATGCGCACATCATTCGCGACGTCATCAAAGAATCAGCGTTTACGTTAAGCCACCGGACGAGCGTTTGAAACTCCTTTGGCGGAGCCGCGAGCTTCATGACTGGATCCAGAAGACTGCTGATGCCCTGGGACCGAATGAGCTGACCTACCCCGCGGACCTCGCCATAAACACCGTAAGTGCCCGAGGCCAACAGCGCATCAAAAGTTGGAGCTGGTTCCGTCGCCGCAGCTTTGGTTGCTGTTCTCGCGGGCGTGCCGGCCGGCTTCCGAGTTTGCGCCGCCAAAGGTGTGACAAACACGGCAAGAACGAGCATCGACCAGGCCAGGCGTTGAGGAATTTCTTTAATCATCATTCCGCAGGTTCAGTGTCAGTTAAGTCCGCGTGCGGTGTTGCATGAGGAGACCACAAGCATCCTCCGCCATGTATCGCATGAAATCAAGAGGATCTTTCGGCTGCCCACCGAACGTCCTCAGACCTTTGCAAACGTCGATCCCTCACCCCAGATTCACTACGCTGCTTACTAGTTGGACGAAAATATCACCGAGATTGTTCCCTGCATGGGTAAACTCCCTAACCTTCAGTCAGGTGAAAGAATATGACGGCGTGTATCTCTAAAGGCGTGCTTCTTTGCAATGGTCGCCACAACCGACTGGCTGTTTGGCCTTTAGAGTTCAGAACTGGTCCAGGTGCTTACTGGCCCGCGTCGAAGGCTTCTCTTTGGGAACGTTTCGCGATTGGGCCACAGCTTCGTTGCTTCCAATGTGCTCCCACGTACACCGGATTATCATTCGAAAGAGCAGCGAAAATCGCGATGAAAAGAGTATTGCAAAATCCTTCACGCGCGGTTAGATTGTCGACAGCCAATCATCTACTCAAAAGGTCGAGGTCTTCCAGCGATTGGAATGTACCGCGCCCCATATTGCTGGAGGTTAGAACAAGTGCCGACCGGAACATGTCCCGAATGCGATGCCGATGTCCACGTGGATACTGATACTGATAAGGGCGAGGTTGTCTCGTGCGACGAGTGCGGGACCGATCTCGAAATCGTGGGACTCGATCCCGTTGAACTCGACATCGTTGAAGAAGACGCTGCCGACGACGACGATGACGACGAGGAATTCTAAAGGAACCAGAATCCGAAGCAGTAAGCAGGGGAATGGAAGTGCTTCTGCTTGCTGCCTTCGCTTCTGTTACTTGCTGGTCGCCTGATAACCCGGGCGATTTTGCTGCAAGACAAGTCCCGCCGGTCCTACTATTTTGACTCCATGAAACTTGCCGTCGCGCCGCTTTTCTTCCGCCGGGTAAAACGCGATCACATACGCCGCAGTCACTTCTTCCGCCAACGCAGAAAACAACGGACCGTATTCCTTCTCTTCCGCGTAGACACTTTTGCCGCCCGTCAACTCAGCTAATCCACTAACGTCAAGTGGAGTGGGCAATGCTCCCTTGGTCGAAGCCATCATCCTCGAATAAGAGGGCAGCGTGACCACATACACACTTACTTCAGCAGCATTGGCCCGCTCGATCACAGTGCGTGCGGAAACCGTATCGCCCACTGGAAAGCCGTCGGTGACTACGAGGACGGCGCGTTTTACCAACCGGCGCTCGCGAGTGCGCGGCGTCTGTCGCACCAGTTGGCGAACGGCGTCATCCACGGCATCGAACGTATGTGTCGAAAGACCGTTCGGCTCGCGAGCAATTTTTTCGAATGCACGATCCAGTTTCTGTCGCTCAAACGTAAACTTTTGCAGTACCTTCACGTTCATTCCGAAAACCATTACCGAGAACAACGCAGAATGATCCGACAGTTTTGCGGAAAAAGACTGCATGGCAACCCGTAGCTTTGCCATTTCGTCGAGCGTCATGCTGCCCGAGATGTCGACCGCAAAGACCAAAGCCAGT
Source organism: Pyrinomonadaceae bacterium (assembly GCA_041744295.1). Lineage (GTDB taxonomy): Bacteria > Acidobacteriota > Blastocatellia > Pyrinomonadales > Pyrinomonadaceae > PSRF01. Next base: position 27,151 of record JBGTLE010000071.1, read on the forward strand.
GGCCGAGGCTGACCATTTCGATTCTCGGCCTGGAAAAACGAGATGGGTTGTTCGACCCCGTCGGCGAAGACTTTGAAGTTTTCCTGTTTCAGATTCCGCACGGGCCGGCCCTCGGAGTCTCTTACCACAACGTCGATCGTAACCAGGTCGGTGTCAATCTTCACCACATCGTCAGGCTGCTGAGTGGTATCAGAAAAGACTTTACGCGGACGCTGGACGGTGGACGGTTCCTGACCTATCAGTAGCGAAGAAGCCAGTAATAGCAAGAGCACGGCGACGGAGATAATTTTCCTGGGTTTGCACTTCATGCTGTTCAACTCGTTGTGAGGATGATACGTGCTGGGTCGGATAAAAGATTTGGCAAACACTATTCGAGAGTGCCTTATACGAAATACGAAAGTCGCCGCGTAGATCTCACGTGTAAGCCATCGTGAACGAATTATACGGTGTTGAGTCAGGCCCGCCAACCGCTACGAAGTCGAGCAGCAAAAGCAACACGACCACTGTTTGGATGCATCAACACAATCGCTCGTCACGAGGATTTTACGGGTCGGATGCTATCATCCAGCCACCGTAACTCTCGACAGCAGATTCGGAGAACTTGTTATGAGAAATGGAATTGCGATTTTTGCGTTGCTCACTCTTGCCCTGCTGTGCGAGCCCACGATGGCACAGGATAAGACGACCGGCACTATCAAGGGCAAAATAAGGGTTGAGACTGGCACACCGGGTGGAGTTGCGGTTGTCATTCGAGAAGGCGAGCGCGAGATTGGAACAGTAGTTACGGCAAAGAACGGAGATTTTGTCGTCTCTAAGTTGAAGCCCGGTCTTTACGGCCTGACGTTTCGTAAACCCGGATTA
>JBGTLE010000072.1:0-27205 GCA_041744295.1 Pyrinomonadaceae bacterium
CAACCCAAACGAGATGCAGCGGAAAACGGTGGCGGCACTGGCCGGCTAATCGTGTCGCCGCTGGCCGCGAGAATGGCCGCGGAAGCTGGTATTGATTTGAAATCGCTGCAGGGCAGCGGCCCAAATGGACGCATCGTCAAACGCGACGTCGAGTCAGCCATGAGTGGCGCCGGCGCCGCTGGTGCCGCAGCAGTTGAGCGCCAGAAGGCTTCAGTGGAAGGCATGCCGCCGTATCACGACGAGCCGCTGAGCGAGATGCGCCGGACGATCGCGCGACGACTCGTGACTTCGCTTGGCCCGATTCCGCATTTCTTTCTCACCACTGAAATCGAAATGGATCGCGCAGCCGAAATGCGCAGTCAAGTCAAGGAACTCGATCCCGATCTGAAGATCAGCATCAACGACATCATCATCAAGGTGGCGGCCGTCGCGCTGATGCAGCACCCGCAGGTGAATGCTTCATTCCAGGACAAGGTGGTTCGTTATTACGAGCGCGCGGACATCGGCGTCGCAGTGGCAATTGACGACGGCTTGATTACTCCGATCGTGCGTGCGGCTGATCAAAAGTCACTGCGGGAGATTGCCGCCGAAGTTCGTGACATGGCGGAGCGCGCGCGCAAAAGAAAGCTGAAACCGGAAGAGTATATGGGCGCAACGTTCTCGATCAGCAATCTCGGGATGTTTGGCATTGATGAATTTACTGCCGTGATCAATCCTCCGGAAGGGGCGATCATGGCGGTGGGGGCGATGACGCCGAGAGCGGTGGTTCGTGATAACGAGATCACCACGCGACAAATCATGCGCGTCACCATGTCATGCGATCATCGGGTCATCGACGGAGCGACTGGGGCGAAATTCCTGCAAACGTTTAAGAAGATGCTGGAGAACCCGCTTTATCTGGTTGTGTGAGATCGAATCCAGCTCGGAAAAGCAAAAGGATCGGGTTACCTCCCCGATCCTTTTTTAGCGTGTCGCGACCAGATGATTGCGGCCGGCTGATCAGTCAGTACCGAAACACGGCAAGCGTCGGGTCAACTGACTGACTGTTCGATGGGCCGCTGTATTCGTAATGACCCGACGCTACTGGGTTACGGTACTGATCTCATTAGCCAGCGCCAAATCGCACAGTAACGCGATGTCCAAGACCAAATCAACAGACCACTGGTCAGCTCCGCATCTCGCTCTCATCGCGGTTCAACTGATCTTCGGTACCTGGCCGATCTTCGGCAAGATCGCCCTGCGCACAATCTCGAGCACCGGCCTGGTCGCAATCAGGGTCGTAGGCGCCGCGATCGCGTTTCTGTTTTTGAGGCGAAACCTGCGCGAGCTGATAAATCTACCGCGACGGGATCTGCTCTCTCTGATTCTCTGCAGCCTCCTGGGTGTAGTCCTGAATCAGTTTCTGTTTGTGAAGGGACTCGAGTTAACGACAGTCATTAACGCTACCCTGCTGGGAACGGGGATTCCGGTATTCACACTGATCGTTTCCATACTCCTCGGTGATGACCGTTTGTCGTGGCGGCGATGCTTGGGAGTGCTGCTCGCGATGGGCGGTGTAATCTACCTGGTGGATCCGTTGAAGGCAGAGTTTTCTTCGCAGACGACTCTGGGGAACCTATTAATCATCACCAACTGCTTTTGCTACGGTGCGTACATCGCGATCTCTAAACCACTCTTTAAACGATACGGGGCTCTGAAAGTGATCACCTGGATTTTTTTGATTGGCGCGCTGTTTACTCTTGGACCCGGAATTCATTCACTGAAGGACGGACAACTGCAGAGTGCAAACTGGACCGTTTGGCTGATACTCATCTATATCGTGTTGGTGCCGACCGTTGGCGCCTATTATCTGAATGCCTGGGCGCTGACGAGAGTTGCGCCCACTACGGTCGCCACCTACATCTACCTGCAGCCACTCATCGCCTTCACATTGGCGCCACTGCTGCTTGGAGAAAGCTGGAACTCTAGAACGCTGGTCGCATCAGGATTGATTTTTCTGGGCGTGTTTGTCGTAACCAAACGCGGCAGGAGTCAGGCGGTGAAGGAAGTGAGTGAGCGACCGGATGCGCTGGCAAGGTAGTAGATGTTGGATGCTGGATGTGCAAAGCAGATGTTGGATGCTGGATGTTAGATGTTAGTGAGGTTGTCCGTGGTCAGTTGTCAGTTGTTCGTTGTTCTGACGTCGTATCCGATGCCTAAGTAATAATTCGAGTTTGGTAAAGAGTGCAACGGACTACGGACAACTGACTACTGACTACATCCAACATCCAACATCTACTAAGCTGCTTGCGCGGATTGTCTGCCAAAGCAAACCAGAATTTCATCGGCATCCAGCGTGTCATGTTCCATGAGTTGTTCGACCAGCCTATTGATTCCCTCTTCGCTCGCGCTGACAATTTCGTAAGCCCGCCTCAGTTGAGTGTTTACGATTTCGCTCGTAGCATCTTCCACCCGATCGAGTAACGCCTGACTGTGCTGATTGTCCGCGGACCCAAGGTGAATCGGACCGAGAGCGCTCATTCCAAATTCACTCACCATCCGCCGAGAGATTTCTACCGCTCGTTCGATATCGTTCGACGCGCCGGCTGTCATCGTGGATAGCAGAATCTCCTCAGCGGCTCGGCCTCCGAGAAGCATCGCCACCTGATCTTCCAAATACTCTTTCTTCTTCATCAGGCGATCGCGCTCAGGCAACGACTGCGTCACTCCCAGGGCGCGCCCACGCGGCAGAATCGAGACTTTGTGTATGGGATCGCCGTGCTCAATTGCGAGCCCGACGGCCACGTGGCCAGCCTCGTGAACAGCGGTCGCATAGCGCTCGTCCTCGTCCATCATGAAGCCCTGGCGTTCGGCTCCCATCAGAATTCGATCACGCGCGATCTCGATGTGCTGGCGACCAACGGCCAACGAGTTGTCTCGCGTTGCCGCAATCGCGGCTTCGTTCATTAGATTCGCGAGCTCAGCTCCTGAAAATCCGGGCGTGCCCCGCGCTATCCAACTCAAATCCAGTTCCGGCTCAAGCTGAATCCCGCGCGCATGTACGCGCAGAATCGCCTCGCGTCCGCGAACGTCGGCGAGGTTCACAGTGACCTCTCGGTCAAATCGGCCGGGTCGCGTCAAGGCCGAGTCCAAAACATCCGGCCGGTTTGTCGAACCAATCAGCACGATGGCGCTCGACTGATCGAACCCGTCCATCTCAATCAGAAGCTGATTCAGCGTTTGGTCCTGATCGCTGGAAGCCGAGTCGTTCGAGCGGCCGCGCTGTCGTCCGAGGGCATCAATCTCATCAATGAAGATCACGCAGGGTGCCAGCTTACGGGCCTGCGCAAACAAGCGACGAACGCGCGCAGCACCAACGCCGGCAAACTTCTCCTGAAAACTCGAACCTGAGACCGAGAGAAAAGGAACGCCCGCCTCATTTGCAGCCGCGCGCGCCAGCAACGTCTTGCCGGTGCCCGGATGACCAGAGAGTAAGATCCCGCGTGGGGCTCGGCCGCCAAGCCTCCCAAACTTCTGCGGGTCGCGAAGGAACTCAATCGTTTCTGCGAGTTCTGCCTTGGCTTCGTCAACACCTGCCACCTGATCGAAGGTGACCGATTGCTTTCCGCTCGCGTCTACAAAATTCACGCTGCCAACGCGCGAGCCCGACGCTGCATGAACCCGCCAACCGATTAGACCCATCAACATTATGGTGATGATTGGAATCGACCAGTTCAAAACGGACGACCAGGTCCCGGTCGTCGGCTCAAACTCCACGGGCACATTGTTTTTTCGAAAGAGTTCAACTAATGCCTGTTGGGCAGCCGCGTTCGTTACCGTTGCTTGCAGGACTGAACCATTCTTGTCCGTAACCGTGAAGCTCTCCGCCTCAATTCTCACAAACGCAGCATTAGCACTGTTTTCAGCAATACTGTAGAGCTGTGAATAGTTGATCGAGCGGACGGGAACGGTCCGGCTTTGATAGACGAGTACCACAAGAATCATCGCCAGGAGGAGGAACAGCGCGATTGCGACACCGACAGTTAGTTTTTGTGAACGTAAGATCAGTCTTGAAGTAGGGGAAGGCATAAACTCTCCAGTGGGAAGGAACTTCGCGCCGGGGGACGCGAAGAAGGCTTACTACAGAAACGAAACAGTTCTGATTGTTACTGCGACGGAAATCCTGGAAGGAGCAGGTCGCGAGCACCGAAAAAACTCGATTTGCGGTCGCATTGTCGGTGGAAGCGAACGCAGAGCTACTTTACCAACGCTCTCGACCAGAGTCCAACTGAAAATTTCCACAGCCAAGGTGGTCTGAATCAAAACATACCAACACGGTTCTGCTGGGCACTGTTTCAATACGACCTCTAAGTACAAATCGCCGAAAACTATGGTGCGTCGAATGATGACCGGGCCGCAAACATTCTCATTAAGGGATTTGCGCTCTCAAAGTAGAGATGCCGCAAACTGGCATGGACGTTGCCGATAGCGGGTGATGGATGCCGTAGAAACCAACAAGCTGGATAACTGCTCAAAAGGAGGAAGAGCTCATGTTGTGGACGATCTTTGTGATTCTCTTGGTTCTTTGGCTGCTGGGAATGGTAAGTAGCTATACGATTGGGGGGTTCATTCACGTTCTGTTAGTGATAGCACTGGTAGTTCTGCTGCTAAACATCATCGGCGGCAGACGAACAACCATTTAGTTTCAAAACGGCTTAGGCACTGTGAGCGCTCTTTGCGAGTTTGCTTCCAATGAAGGCAACCGCAAAGAGCGTTTTTTCGTAAGCCGGGAAGGAAGCGGACAAGATGCTCCGGCTTGTAATTCGAACATGATGCAGGCTCGGAGGCGATGAGGTCAGCACCACCTCGCCTCGCAAGTAGTATTTTTGCAAGGCTCTTAGAACTTCGTAACGATCCGTCCCACCGGATACACATTCAGGTGCGGATCCCAGTAGGGCGAGCGCTCATAGAAAAACTCAAGCCGTTGTCTCGGACTGGCTGCGAAACTCGCATCACTCGCAAGCCGCTGCGCAAACTCTTCGCGGAGTTTTGCATTCTGGGCAAGCAGCTCGCGCGCTAGCGTTTCCAGCACATAACTCTCGCCGTACTCCTTCTGTTCAAATATCGCACTGAAGAATCCCCACCGGACGAACGAATCAGGACCGTCTGGCTCGAGCAGATTGATTGCCACTCTGGCGAGCGGCTGCGCTAACGGCACCAGCGCGGAGCCGGATGGAAAAGTCCGGCGCTCACGAATCGACTCTGACTTGAAGGTAGCAAGGAACCTGCCTTCGAAAGGAGCATTGGCCCAACTCACATCCGAGAAGCGATAGCTCTCGACGTCGATCTCAAGAGCTGCTGCGATGATCTGCATTTCGATGCCATGATGCTTTAGCACTCGAATCGGCTCCGACCATTGCGGCGGGATTATGTAATAGAGCGGCGGCGTAACCGCAGCCCTGACCCGAAACTGATCGAACATCGGCACGGTGACGTCCAACGGCTCAGTGCCAAAGATCACACGTACATCGCCCGAAATCTCGCTGACTTCAGTTTCATACTTGACCGCCTTCAACTCGAATGGTCTCGACTCTTCATTGATGTCGAAACTGAGCGGCTGTTGACGTTTGAGTTGGTACGTCGCACCGGCTCTCAATGTTTGCTCGTCAGCCTCGCGTCCCACTCTTAACAATTCCTGCGGCTCGCGGTTCACTTCTTCCAAAATGAAGCGGAGAAAGTTGTACGTGCCTAGCACCCGCGGTTTGTAGTCTTTGAGCATGTGCGTCTCGATCAGAATCGCCGGCCGATTTCGCAGCGGCACGTAACCAGTCGAAAACCGTGGACTGCCGTTGAAGTCGCGCATGCCTTTACTGAGATCGCGATTGTCGATGAATTCGAGATACCAGGAGATAACGCTTCCCGCGGCCTCGGTCGCCGGATGGACCTTGCCTTGAATAACGCTTCTTTCCCAGGCGACGACTTCCGGCGCAATCCCTTCGTGATGTTCAAAGTGATAGGTGATGTGCGAGCGATAATCCGCGCCGTCTGTAACGTGACAATCGATGAACAAGTCAGGGCTCCACTGGTTCCACAGACTGAGCCAGGCCCGCGTCTCAGGCGTGTCGGCTTTCATGTAATCGCGATTCAGATTCTGGTTGGTAGTGGTGCCGCGCCAACCCATCTCGGCTGGACCATTCTGATTGATGCGATTGAACGGTGTGCTGCGTTCATGGCCGTCGGTGTTGTAAATCGGAATGAAAAGGACGACGACGTTTCGTAATAAGTCTGGATGCAGCTTGCGAATGGCTATGTCCCGCAACAGAGCCAGGCCGGCATCCTTCCCATCCGGTTCGCCGGAGTGAATGCACGCCTGGATCAGGATTACAGGTTTGCCCCTCGCTTTTGCTGCCTCAGGAGTAAATTCATCGCCATCCGTCGCGATGAGTAACGGCAGTTCCCTGCCCTCACCACTCTGACCAAAACTCTCGAACCGGATGAGTGGTGACGACGCCAGCCGCTGCGCGTATTCAATCGTTTCGGCGTATCGCGGCGTTTCCCGATAGTTGGTCTTTTCGGCGTGCGTCTGCCATTCAGGTGGCACAGATTCAGTTTGATTGTGTGACATGGATGTTTCTTAAGAGGCTTCGCTAAAGCTCTAACAGGAAGCTATGGTTCCACAGCTTCTTCTTAGATCCGTTTTATCCGCGTTCATCCGCGGCTAACTGCTCTTTGTCACCGCGCCTCAAAACTCTCAGCTGAACTCGTTTTCACATGATCTACACTTCGAGCGGCGCCGGGCATTGAGTGTGCCGCAGGCGCCGCAGCGAATGTACATCGCACGAGCAAACCAGTTTGTAATCAGCGCACTGAGACCGAGGATCCCGATCAGCACTGCCAGGTTTAAGAGCAGATCCGTCACTTACCAGTTTTTGCTTCGAGCTCCTTTTGATAGGCAACGCCTCGTTCGTACCCGTGACGAAAAGCTTTATCAGAACTCGCGTCCTCAAAATTCGGCGCAACTTCCTCCAGGCTCTTCCCGCGATAGCGACGATTGAGCGCTGCCTCAAAACCGCGGCGATAGCTTACCTCATCAGTTTTGAAGTCTCTACCATTGGCCTGATAATGTTCCTCTTCGACGTCTCTCAAACCAACCCACCAATCATCGCGTGCGCTATCCATGGATTCGGCGCCTGCCAGAGCCATCACATCTCGCGCCGGCCCTTCCTTCTCATCATCGTCCACAAAAGCAATCACTACACTGCGACCTTTTCGCAACGCATCTTCGTAGATAAACACTTCGTCGTGTGGTAGCCCAACATCGAGGTTTTCTTCCGCGCTCCCACCGACCGCGGCGCCCGTTGCGGCGCCTCCCAGTCCAAGGATCGCGGCGCTAAGAATACCCGCGGCGATGATTGGACCGACGCCGGGTACCAGGAGACTCGCCGCCGCCGCGCCGAGCGAATAACCTCCGGCCACTCCCAACGCGCCGCCCACAGTCGCACCCAGCGCCTTGCCTATCCCAGGCGCCTCGGCATCAACTGTCCTGACCTCGGTCTCGGCGATGTTCGCGTCCGTGCCCGGTGTCAGCAGAACCAGACGCTCTTCGGGAATTCCCAAAGATTGAAGTTGCTTGCTGGAGTTCCTGGCTTTGTCCAGGGACGTAAAGATGCCGACGATTGTTTCCATGCTCGATTCCTCCTTCAAATGTGTGGTTCATTTGTACCCTGCTCCTGATAGACCAGCAAGGCAAACCATGAATCGACACAAATCGTTGAGGAAATCTGAATAGGTATGTTAGAGTCGCGCTGACTTACCGAGATCTTCGAGTGGAGCAGAATTTGTACGATATCGTAGAAAAACATTGGCCAATGTCGGTCGGGGACGGCAAAGCGACCCGGAAAAAGAAGCCTCGGATCCTGGCGATCACTACTGACTGCTGTACCGGCTGCTCAGGATCTCCGGCTTGCGTAGAATATTGTCCGATCGAGGCCTGCATGTTTTGGGTTCCGGACGAAGACCATCCACCTTTCGGCAGAATTGAAGTCGATCCATACCTCTGCATCGGCTGTCAGAAATGCATCAGCAAAGGCCCGGATGGTGCATTCCTCGATGGCTGTCCCTGGGATGCGATCGAGATGGTTCCCACCGAAGACTGGGAAGCCGTGCACGCGATTGCGCTACCCGATGCTCCACCGGCGCCGCCAGCGACCTAACGCTAATTACTAACCGAGCTTTTACTTCTTGCGGCTCTCGATGGCTTTTACCGTCAGGGCCGCTTGTTCTTTTGTGCGGTCCGGAATTGACGTTGATTGCTCAAGGTAACGCTCGATGACAGCGGCGTCTTCTGGTTCACCAATCAAGGCCAGGCCGCGCAGCGCTTCCCATACACTCTCCTCATCAGATTTCAGACTGAGAAGCGGTTGTCCGCTAGAAACCCTCGCCCCGGCTTCAATCGCCACACTATCAACAGTTCCACGTAAGGGTGAACGAAGTGCAACGAGTTCGTCATTGGCTTCTCGAATCCTCGCGAGCAACGAGCCACGGGCAACAGTGTCGCCCGGCTTTACTGAACTGGTCAGCACGCCTTCGCTTGAGAGGGAAACTACATATGGCGTGAGAATCGATAGCAATTCCTGACGGCCTTGCGCGTCGTTATGTCTGACCAGGGCGAGTGCCGCGTTCCGCCGAACAACGGGCTCGGGATCCCGCAATAGCTTCAATAGTGATTCTTGAAACTCGGAAGACTTGTTATCGAAACCCATTAACCAGGCGACGGTCAATCGTACTTCCGTCTCACCACTTGAAGCGAGTGCGACGACTTGCGGGTGCCATTGCCTGGCTGAGGGATCCTGACGCTCGAGTCGCTCCTGAATTTGCAACAGCGCATGTTGGACCTTGCGGGGATGTTTGCTGTCGGCGAGATACGTAGCGATGTCGGTGTGGTTCAGTTGGCGACCAAACCAGGTGAAGTACCAGGTGAGAAATGCTCCGACCACAAACAGAATGGCCAAAAACAGAATCGGTCCGGAGGCGCGAAACCGATTCACCTGAGGTTCAACGACACCTATTTTCCGATTCTGTACATTGTCCGACATTCTCGATCTTCCGAAGCGCTAAGGTGTGGGGTAAAGGTGATACAGCATCACGTAAACAATGACGCCGGTGACTGAAACATAGAGCCAAAGCGGAAGGGTCCAGCGGGCAATGCGTCGATGCCGGGCAAAGTCGCCGCGGGCGGCGCGCACCAGCGTGATAATCACCAACGGGAGGATAGCCATGGCCAACAGAACGTGTGTGATTAGAATCGTGAAGTAGAACGGCCGTACCAATCCCTGGCCCAGGAACTTAGTGTCCCCGTGATAATAGTGATAGGTCAGATACGAAACCAAAAAGAGCGTGGACGTGGTTACCGCGGCCATCTGGCAATTTCGATGGGCTATGATCCGGCGACGCTTGATGAAGCTGTAACCCATCAGGAGCAGGAGCGCGCTGGTTGAATTAAGAAACGCATTGAGGTGGGGAAGGGATGAAATGTATTCAGGCATCAGGCCTCTTGAGTGCTTCTCTTCCTTTGTCAGTCAGCGAGTAAAAGTCGTTTCCGTCTTCGAACAGCAAATCGTCTTTCACCAACTGCTCGACGATATCAAAGACCCGCGTACGCGCGTCAGCATCATTCCCGCCTGCTTCAAACAACATGTGCAGATCGAGTGATTCTTTCTTCCAGTGATCGAAGCTTTGCAGAACTTTTTTTGTAAGCGGATCCACGGCGGGATTATAGCAGGAGCGTTATTCTCTTGTCCGTGACTGCATGTTTGCCATCATCGACTTCACATCGGGAGGAACTGCGCGACCTTTTGCGTCCAACAATGGTGGCGAGGAAGCGCCCACCTGTGACGCCACTTTCTGTCTGGCGATTCTGTTTTGAAAAGGAATCGGAAGCCGGCCCTCGGAATAGAGCTGCAGGATTGGAAGCACGCCAAACACCAGGGCCATGACGAGGCACACCATGGTAATAAAAAGGTTGTCGGTGGTCAGCAACTGACCGGAAAGAATGGCATTCAACACCGCGAGCACCAGAAACCCGATGGCAGCAATGAAACAGAGAAGGTTGAGAAGTCGCAGCTCGTTTTTCATTAAACCCGTCTCTCCGCTAATGTCCGCAGTCGCCACCTACTCTCCTTCGGTTTAGTGCTTTGCCTTGCCGGCAGGCTTTGGACGTTCAGACATCTCTTCGTAACCACATCGTTCGCATTGCCAGATCGGGAAGACCGCATTGGGATCGCTGGTGCTTTGATAAACCGCACGATCGGAGGGAATGATCTTGCCACCGCATTGAGGACAAACGCGACCACGAGTGGTGCGCGTCTCAACGTCGATCGCTAAAGGGTTATCGTTGGGCATGATGAAGCGTGACAGGTGACAGGTAACAGGTGACAGGTAACAGGTAACAGGTGACAGGTGACAGGTAACAGGTGACAGGTGACGAGCAAGAGATTTTCTCTCTGCGCATTTCTTTTAACTCGATTCACATCTCAGTGTTTACCTGCTCGCGCTTCTTTCTTGTCACTTGTCACCCGTCACCTGTCACTCTCTTGTCGTTTGTCACGTTCTTCTGCATCGTCCTCAAGTTTGTAGCGACGCAGAATCACAAAGAACGAGCAGAACATCGCTACCGGCGGCACTAACAACACCAGCACCCCAATGTTGAAATTCCGAATGAAGTTAGCGTTCGAGCCAGCCAGAGATGCGCGACACATAGAGCACTGTGCCTCAGCCACCGACGAAAAGAGCGTCATGGCAACAACCGCAACCGTGACAATCGCAAACGCTTTCTTCCAGGACATCAATCAGACTCCTCAACAACAGGTGCAGCCACCGGCGGCGGCTCTTTGAACTTATAACGCAAACCGGAGGAACGGAAGCTATCCGGGAAGAAAACAAACAGCAAACAGATACAGACCACCAGCATCGGCACGATCGTCAGGATCAGACTCAGGCGTTCAAACTTCAGGTGCATGAAATACGCGACGATCAGTGCCGCCTTGATGATCGAAAGCCCCATCAGGATCGTCAGCATCAGGATCAGCGACATTGGCTTATAGGCCAGCAACACCTCAATGGCCGTAAGCACCAGCAGCCAAATCCAGATCGAGACAAACAATTTGTTCGTGCCGGCAAAATGTTCTTCAGCGTGTGCGCTCATGATCTTTGTCTCCGCAAGATTTTAGTGGCCCGCCAGATGTCCGCCGATGTCCACCGACATGATGTAGATCAGTGGGAACACAAACATCCAGACCAAATCAACGAAGTGCCAGTAGAGCCCGCTAATCTCCACATCCTCGTGGTTGAGCTTCTTTACTCGGGCGGCTACCACAGCCAGATAGATTGCTCCGGTCGCCACGTGGAACATGTGCAATCCAGTGATGGCGAAGAACGTGGCGCCAAACAACGGCGAGGGATATTGCCCATCGGTTGTCGTGAAGGCGGTCACCCAGTTCTCCGGCAGACTAAACGGTGTCAACCCCGCATCAATCAGGTGTTTCCACTCGATTGCGTGAAGCACGATGAAGGCAACCCCAAAGAAGATCGTCGCGAATATCCACTTGCGCGCCTTCTCTTTATCGCCACGGCTGGAAGCGGAAACGCCAAACACCATGGTTAAGCTCGAAGAAAGCAGACACAGCGTCATCATCGAAGAGAAGACGATGCTCGGGTAGAACGGAAACGGCGTGGGCCAGACGTTGGAGGCCCGCAGATAGGCATAACCCATCAACAGAGCCGAGAAGGTCAGCGAGTCGGAAACAATAAATAACCACATTCCGAGTTTGCGGTGCCCTACCCTGTACGGCAGCGTGCCGCCGTCCCAATCGGTTGCGGGAAAATGTGCCGCTCTTGCTTCAGTACTCACCTGTCACCTCCAGAAGAATAGGAGTAAGAATAAGTAGAGCCACAGTCCGTCCATGAAATGCCAGTAGATCGTCAATGCGTCCACCGCGGCGAGACTCTTTGCCGCCGCGAGATCAGCCTTTGGCCGAGGCCGCGAGCGGATGCAGAGATAAATTATCGCCAACAGTCCGCCAAATAGATGAACACCATGCGCCCCAGTTAGCAGGTAGAAGAATGAGCTATGCGGGTGCGTGGTTACGTAAACGCCCTGCCGCGCAAGTTCCCTCCAGGCATTGAGTTGTGTGAAGAGAAACCCGAAGCCCAAAGCCATCGTCAAGACCAGGAATTGCGCGTAGTGGTACTGTCGCCCGGCCTTGAGTCTGCGCCTCGCAAGTTCCAACGTAACGCTGCTGATCAAAATGAGACCCGTGCTCACCAGCAGAATCTTCGGCATCGGCAACGGCTTCCAATCATTGGCGGAAGCCGCGCGCACGATGTAGGCGCTGGTGAGTGACGTAAACATCATGAAGATGGATGCGAGCCCGACCCACATGCCTATACGATAACGGCGTGACCGGGAATCGTCAGGCAGTAGGTCGCCGTCTCCATTAGGCTTGCGCGAACCATTGCCGCCTGGACCAGGAACCTTCGGGCCACCCCCGGCGCTCTTTTTTATTATTGGTCTAGTGCTTGTGACCATTGTCGCCATTATCCGTTGTCCCCTCAGCGTCTGGCTCAGACTGCATCATGTAGTCACGTGAAGCTCCCGGGACCGCGAATTCATAAGGACCGCGGTAGACCGTCGGCGCAATACCCGCAAAGTTATCGTGCGGCGGCGGCGAGGGGATGTCCCACTCGAGCGTCGTCGCTTCCCAGGGATTGTCAGAAGCCTTCTTGCCTTTGAACATGCTCCAGAAAAAATTGAAGTAGAACAGAACCTGCACCAGCACAGTAGCGATAGCCGCCACCGACACAAACATGACCAGCGGGTGCAGCGACTTCAAATACTCATACTCGGTGAACTGCGAAAAGCGTCGCGGCATGCCCACGATTCCCATCGTGTGCATCGGCACAAAAATGCAGTAGACGCCGATGAAAGTTATCCAGAAGTGGATTTTCCCGATTCCCTCACTCATCATCCGACCGAACATTTTCGGGAACCAGAAATAGGTTGCGGCAAACATTCCAAAGATCGAAGCCACGCCCATCACCAGGTGGAAATGCGCGGTCACGAAATAGGTGTCATGCATCGGGAGGTCGAGCGACGTTTGCCCAAGGACTAAGCCGGTGATACCGCCCGCGACGAACAGCGAAACGAAACCGATCGCGAAAAGCATCGCGGTCGTGAATCGGATCCGCCCGCCCCAAAGCGTACCCAGCCAGTTAAAGGTCTTCACCGCCGATGGCACGCCGATAGAAAGTGTCAGGATCGAGAAGGTCATCGCAGAGTACGGACTCATACCGCTGATGAACATATGGTGACCCCAGACAAAAAACCCAAGCAGCCCGATCGCAAAGATGGCAAACACCATCGCGCGGTAGCCAAAAACCGGTTTGCGCGCAAAGGTCGAGAGAATGTGCGAAGTGGCGCCCATACCCGGCAGAATTGCGATGTAAACTTCCGGATGGCCAAAGAACCAGAAGAGATGTTGCCAAAGAATTGGTGAACCACCGCTGTGAAGTGGGAAATTTGGATTCTGGCCCGAGAGGATGCCGCTTACGTAGAGACCGCCGGGAATGAAGAAACTCGTGTCCGCAACGCGATCGAGCAGCAGCAAAACGCCGCCGCCCAGCAGCACCGGAAATGAAAGCAATGCCAACACCGCGGTCGTAAACCAGGCCCAACAAGTGAGCGGCATGCGCATCAGAGACATCCCGCGCGTGCGCATGTTCAGCAGCGTCGTAATGAAATTCAGTGCACCCAAAAGCGAGCCGACACAGAATATCGCGATGCTGATGATCCAGAGATTCATTCCGGCGCCCTGACCCGGGCCGGCAATTTTCCCCAGCGCACTCAGCGGAGCATACCCGGTCCAGCCGCCTATCGGACCGACCGTTACGCCGCTTGCGCCCCCCAGCGACGCCCCTATTCCCGCCGCGAGCGTTGGATTCCCTTCAACAAAGATCGCTGCCAGAATTACGATAAAGCCCAACAACGTGACCCAGAAGGAAAGCATGTTCAGCGTCGGGAAAGCCATGTCATCGGCGCCAATCTGAATAGGCAGGAAATAATTGCCAAACCCACCTTGCGGCGCCGTGGTCAACACGAAAAAGACCATGATGGTTCCGTGCATCGTCACGAGCGACAAATAGAACTCCGGCGTCATCATGCCGCCTGGTGCGCCACCCGGAAACAACGTTCCGAGTATCGGCCAATTGGTTCCCGGCCAGGAGAGATTCATGCGCATCAAGACTGACATCGACATTCCCACCAGCACCGCGGCGAGTGCGAGCAGGATGTACTGAATGCCAATGACCTTGTGATCAACGCTGAAGATGTACTTACGAATGAAGCCTGTAGGGGCCGGATGCCGGTGAACAGCTTCGTGGGTTGCTGACATCTCTAATCTCCTCGTAGTTAAGACGAATTAACCGGAACTTAAGAGTAGTCGAACTTCTTTAATTCTCAGGTAGTTGATACTTCGCCAGTAACTCGGTCATGCGCGTTTGAAATTGATCCTGCGGTAACGCAATCAAAGCGTTCTGCTCATCCTCGGGAAGGACCAGTAGATAGCTCTTCATTTTGAAATGCAGCTGCCCGCAAAGCTCCGCGCAGGCGAGCTCATACTTACCGGGCCGGTTGGCCGTAAAATGAACGCGAATAGCCATACCCGGAACGAGGTCCTGCTTGAAACGGAGCTGCGGGACCCAGATATTGTGAATGACGTCTTTGGATCGAAGAATCAGTTCAACAGGCCGATTCAGGGGAACTGCCAACACGCTGTGAACCACATCGTCCTTGGCATTTGGGTCAGCCTCGTCCAGTCCCACAAAGTTCAAGGCCGAGTCGTCAATCAGCGCTGGATCAGTGCGTCCGAAAACGCGATCAGTTCCCGCGTAATGGAAGTTCCACTGAAACTGTTGTGCGACAACCTCAACCTGGTAAGAACCTGGAGGCGCCTGGTTGAAATGCAGCGACGCCCAGACACTCTGCCCCATCACCGCGAGTCCAATGAAGATAATGGCGGTTACGGCGGTCCAGATAACTTCGAGGCGGCTGCTACCGTGCGTGTAGGTGGCGCGGCTCGCGTTACCCGTGTCGCGGTATTTCCAGACCATGTAGCCGAGACCAATCTGCGCGGCCGTAAAGGAGAGGCCCACCACGATGATGGTGATCAGGAATTGCCGGTCAAGAGCCGGGGCGTGTTCCGTGATTGCAGTCGGGAACCACCACTTCTTGACGAAGAAGAGAGACACCGAGCCCAAGGTCAGTATCCAGATAATAACCGCAAGAACTCGTCCCATCGGTTACATCTCCTTTTAGTAAATGGTAAGTCGCAAATAGTGAACGGTAAGCAGCTGACCCAGGACACTTGAAACTGTGCGCTGGCGACGAATCTACGATTCAATATCTAACGGTCTAGCACCATCAGGATGAACAACAGCGGCAAGTAGATCACCGAGGCCAGTAACAGGCGCCGCGCCTGCTGTTTTGACTTCGACAACGCCGCGCGAACACTGCTGAAGAGAAAGAGCAGTCCCAGTACGACGGCCCCAAAGAGATAAATCTTTCCGGATATTCCGAGAACTGTAGGAAGCAAGCTAACCGGCAGCAACATCAGGGTGTAAACGACGATCTGTTGAGCCGTGACCCGGCCATCGGGCTCGACCACGGGAAGCATGAGGATTCCCGCGCGGCCATAGTCTTCGCGGTACATCCAGGCGATAGCAAGAAAATGTGGGAACTGCCAAAGGAATAGAATCGCAAACAACACCCACGCTTCGAGACTCAAATCTCCACGAGCAGCGGTCCAGCCAATCAATGGGGGCACCGCGCCCGGAAATGCTCCCACCATCGTGGACAGCGTCGTTCTGGTTTTGAGCGGCGTGTATGCGAACAAGTAACCCGCGATGACCGTGAGTCCAAGCAGAGCCGAGAGTGGATTCACGAACACAGCCAGGTACATCTCTGCCGCTATCGTGAGACCAGCGCCAAAGACAAGTGCCTCCCACGGCACAAGTTTTCCGGAAGGCAACGGTCGCTCGGCAGTCCGCTTCATCAGGCCGTCGAGGTCGCGCTCCATGTATTGATTCAATGTCGCGATGCCTGATGAAAGTAGAGCGATCCCAAACATGGCGCTGACTAACCCGATGAAGTTGACTCGGCCCGGCGAAGCCAGCGCAAAGCCTGCTGCTGACGTAAGTACGATCAAGAAGGTAATGCGCGGCTTGGTGAGTTCAAGATACGCGGCCAACCGCTCGCGAACGGAAAGCCGCGAGCGCTCGAGCTGAACGATGCCGCCAGTATTCAGATCTATTGCAAACTCTTCCATTAGCCTTCTCCACGTAGGACTGACATTCCTGTCTATCTTTCGTGCTCTCGAAAAAATGACAGCCAGGATTTCTGTCCTACTTAGATGCTCGGCGCGCTCACCATTTCGTATGCGTCACTCGAGTGCAAAACCTTGAACGATCTCAACGTCAGAACAATCGTGGTAGCAAATACGAGAGCGCCACAAGCAACATGTGCGACCGTGATTCCTACCATCGGATTCAGCGGTTGCGGATCGTGCGGCGACGCCAGTCGCGTCATATACGCAGCCAAGCCCAACACCAACTGTGTCGCTAACAAAAGCAAAGCAAAGGTGGCAGGTCTCGTCAGAAACTTGTCACCGGCGTGACGACGCAGAACCAGAAAAGCGGTGGTTCCCAGAAGCAGGGCCACCGCGATAGCCCCACCGATATGCGTCAAAATCAACTCCGTCGGCAGCGGTTTGTCCCACGTTGCGGAGTGTCGCAAGGTCGCGCCAATTACCAGTTGGAGCAGAATTGTCGCCAGGGTAGCCACCGATAGATATCTCACTGGCAAAGAGCCCTTCTCTTCGGTAATCGGTCGCGGTCTCTGCCAACTCTGCGAGGTGAACACCGCTAAACTTACCGTGGTGCAAAAAAAGAGCTGGGCCAAAGTCGCATGAGCGGTCGAAACCCAGAGTGGCAACATCAACTTTACAGTCAACCCGCCCAACAGCCCCTGGACAATAACGCCGAGCAGTGCGGCAACTCCGAGGCGGCGCACCCAGCGCCGTTTTTCTCTAAGAAAGAGGTAGACCACAAGACAGATGGTCAGCATTCCGACCGTCGTCGCCACCATTCGGTGACCGTGCTCCCAAAAAAGGTTCCCCTTCATTTCAGGGAAGAACTGTCCGTTTGAGAGTGGCCAGTCTTCAGTGGCAAGTCCCGCGTCGTGACTCGTGACCAGCGCACCCGCGATGATCAGAAAAAACGTGGCGCTAGCCACTAGTACCGCGAAACGAAATAGCCCCTTCGACATAGTCCTGATTACTAAGTACTGAGTGCTGAGTGCTGAGTACCAGTACTGAGTACTGAGTGCTGAGTACTGAGTTCCGGCTTTCGCCCTCTTGCAACTCCTTAACTTCTACTTACAGTCTTGCTGTTCGCTGTTTGCTGTTCGCTGTTTGCTGTTTGCTGTTCTGCTCGATCTGAGATCTCAAATTTCAGATCTCAGATCTCAGCCAGCTCCCCTCAGTGTCTTCCCAACATCGGGAGATCAAGCGCCGGCATCATCTGAAGTCCGGGCTTGTTGGAGGTCGTTGCGGCATCGCCAAACGAGAAGTCAGCTTTCGCGCTGCCACTTGCGGGTACCGTAACCTGCATGGTCTTCTCGGTTCCGTTCGGCCCACCTTTTTCATGCCAGGCAGCAACCGTGTAGGTTCCGGGCGGCACATTCTTCAAAGTGAAGCTCCCGTCCTCACCACTGACCGTATAAAAGGGATGTCGCACGACGCCTACGTAAGCCTTCATCCACGGATGCTGGTTGCACTTCACCGGAATTAAAACTTCAGGCCGGTCGAAAGTCTTTTCAATCGGCGCCGCGCCGTTGGGCTGAGTCTGATTCCATTCCGGATTAACCTTCGGCGTGGGGTGAATATTGTGTTGCGTTGGATCGCTGTTGGTGATCCTGATCTTCTGTTTCGCTTGCACGCCAAGAACGTGCGGGCGGTAGTGGCAACCACTTTGATCCAACGTCACTGCATCAGCGGGTACCGGGAAGTTGTATTCGCTAATCTTGCTGCCGTCAGCCAGTGTTCCGTCCTTGATGTAAACAAAGACGTTCGCCAGTTTCCCGTCCTTTACGAGCGTGTCCTCAGTAACCAGGTTGGGATCTTTCTGCCCACACACCGGATCCGCTGAGGTGTCGATTTTCTTAGGCGCCGGCGGCGTGCCGGCATAGGCAATCGCGCCCGTTACTGTGCCCTCACCGCCAGTCGGCACTGTTTTAGTAGCCGTCGGCGAAGCGTTATTGGCCCCGGGGCCATCGGTCTCGCTCTTGCTGCAGGCGGAGGCCAATGCAAGAAGTGAAAAAACTATTACCATCACCAACCAGACCTTCGTCTGCTTAAACATAGACTAGCCCTCCAAATCAAGATGAATTTCGCGATACTTTATCATGGTGTCAATCAGAAGTAGATCCGCGACGTTGGCAGAGTATCTGTCTAACCACGCGCGAAAACTGCCGGGTGTCGAAAAGCTGATAGACAGGAATGTTTGTCCTACTCACAGCCCTCGTCGAGCGTTGCTGCGCGAGACCGACAACCGAGCCACGCCGCTGGAACGCTTTTTCGACTGTTTTCGGCGATAGGCTGCTTCTCGTTTATCCAAAGTGCGCAGCGCTTTTGCCTGCGCCGCAGTCGTTGCTGCCGGAGCAACCGGACTCGTTGCCAGCAAGCGTGACTGCTCATCTGGTGTCATCAGCAACATGTAACGCACGAGCAACTTCGCATGATCCTGTCCGTATTCGTTCGCGCTCTGCGGCGGGTTCGGCAAGTTGATCACCCAACGCTCTCCTTCTTTCCTGAAGAGACCCGTCGGCATCGCGGTGCCCGGACTGATCTGTGCGGGATCAAGCAACCAGCGGAAGGTCCAATCAGGCTTGAGGCGCTCGCCCGCGATGATAAAGTTTGGCGCAATCGCCTTGGCGTCGTGGGTGGGATCGCCGGTGATGTGACATTTCAGGCACGGTGTTCCGGACGTAAACATCTGCCTCGCAACCAACTTTTCCTGTTCCGTCAGCGGCGGCAAAGGCTCTCGAATATATGGTTCCTGCTGGCCGGACATCGCCATGAAGAACCTCACGAGTATTTGCAACTCGTTAGGCGAGAAATTGAATGTCGGCATGCGAAACTGCAGATAGGGTCGGACGCCGTTACGGTCAAGCCCGGGTTGTCCTTTCAAGCTGCCTGACGATTGCGCGGGCTTCGCCGCGGTAGTGCCATTGGTTTGACTCGCTGACGGCGTTGCCTGCGGAGCTGCCACTGGGGTTGATGCAGCTCCTGGTTTCGGCGGACTCAGCGAAGGATCGTGCAGGAACTTTAGCAACCAGCTGGGATCGACTCGCGCGCCCTCGCTCGTCAACCGTGGCGGCAACAAGTCTTTGCCTTCCGGAGTTTGATAGAGCGGCAGGTCCATCACTTCCGAGCGCTGCCCAACCTGCAGTTGATGGCAACCCTGGCAGTTATACTTCTTGATCACCCACCAACCATTCTGGATATCCTGGCGACGCTGGTCCTCCGGTTCATAGAAGGCCGAGCGCGGCATATTCGAACCTTCAGTGCCCACACTACCAAGCAGGAAAGTCGTCAGTGCAGTGCGCCAACCTTTCTCGTCCGGCGATAGCGAAGGCTTCGGCATGCGCAGACGATCCTTGGGATCCTTCTCTTTGCCGCGATCATAAACGGAAGGATCTGCAAGCTTGTGCTCAAAGAACCCCTTATGGTTGTACCAGGATTTTTCCTCGTACCGCTTCCCTGCCTCCTCGGCTTCCTTTTCTGCTTCTGTTTTTAGAAAGTCGAGCGGTTCGTGACCTTTCTGAGCGTCGTGCGTTAGTAAAGCAAAATCCAAACGCTCAATGGGAGTCGCGCCTTCGACAGTGAGCTCTTTACCGATGCGCTGCTCGTCCTCAAAGCCTTTGATCTCATGACAGCCGGCACAGCCGTATTGCTTGATAATCGCATGGCCCTTTGCCTTGAGGTTCGGGTCATCCATAAACGACGCGTCCGGATACTGTGGCGGCGAAGAAAGCGAGAACAGGTAGCTGGCAATGTTGCGCGCGTCCGCATCAGAAAGCCGGAAGTTTGGCATCACCGTCATGTTCTGCACTTGCAGTTCGGCGCCATCATTTGGACACGTCGAATGTAGTTCGGTATCAAACTCGTAAGGAAGGTTGTGCTTTGAGTAGTCTTCCGGCGTCAGGTCGCGTTTCTCTTTTGGACAATACGGAGCCCAACGTTCGCGCGGATTATGAATCCAGCGGACGATGTAATTGAAGTTCGCCTTCTCACCAATCTTCTGCAGATTAGCGGCGAAGTGGCCGCCCATCTTGCTGTCGCCATCGCCAATCGAGTGACAGCCTAAACATCCGCGGGTCTCAAAGAGCTCCTTCCCTCGGCCAACGTCACCGCGGGGCTGCTCCTGAGGCTGGCCGTCAAAACTTTCCTGCCACAGGTAAGCAGCAACTGCCTTGATCTGGTCTTCGCCATCTTCGTCCGTATTGAAGCGCCAGAACGACGGCATCTTGGTACCGGGGCGGAAGTTCTGTGGATCTCTCAACCAGACTGGAATCCACTCTTTTCTCAACTTAATGCGCACGTCCTTCAAGTTTGGCCCAATCTTTTTTTGATCCTGCATCTGATACTTTGCCTGCAGATTCAGTTGGTCTACTCGGGCCGCGAGCAGACTGTTGGTGACGCGCAACGACTCAGCGTGGGCCAACAAGCGCTGGGCCTCTTCATTGTTCTCAACCTGACCAGACGACTCGGTATCAAGGCGGATCTGCTTCTCGTTGTTTGTGATCTGATCGTCGAGTTGCGCAATGGTTTGCCGCGTCGTATTCAACGAGTCTGTCTCACGGTCGAATCCTTCGTAGCGATGGCAACCGACGCAGCCACGTTCGCTAAAGAGATCGCGACCGAGGTTTAGCGTGTCGGCGCCCTGCGTTACACGGTCCTTCGCATGGCACTGTTGACAGCCGGCCTCGGTGTTCTCTTTGTCGAACATGGGCCAGAGCCAGAATCGATGCCGGCCATGACCTTTCACCTCACCGGTGGTTGCGCGTCCGTTGCCCCAATGACAACCGGAACATCCAAACCGCTCAGGTGGATGGATCTGCATGAGCTCGCGTCTCGGGTGACTCACGAAAGCCCGCGACAATTGATCAGGTGTTTTTCCCGGACCGCCAGGCGCAAGATCGGCCGGCGTGAGATCGAGAGGTTCGCGTATCCCGGCGTGACAGACTTCGCAGCGATCGACGATGTTGTATTGAGTGACGCTGATCTGGTGAGGCAGGATGGAGTAGTCGAAGTTTTCCATCTTTCTAACCAAACCGTTGATCTGCGTCGGCGTAAAGCCGGTCATGTGGTGGCGCAGGTAATCGTCGCGCTTCCTTGCGAGTTCACTGGGCTCCTTCAGCAACTCCGCTTTCTTACCAAGACGTTCGGCCTTCTCATCACGCAGGTTGTTATAAAGCTCCTCCAACTGGATGTAGTTGAGCCGCTTAACCTCTTTGTCGTTTCCGCTTTCCGAAGGTAGTTCGACTTCTACCAACTCCTGCTTCTTCTCTTCAGCTTGTCGCCGGTATTTCTCCTTGGCCGGGCCATTGGCCATTTCGACGTTGTAGTTAATAACCGTCAGGCGACCGCGTTGATTCTGAAAAGGATCAGTGACCGCGTCGAGTTGGGCCTGGATCGTCCGCACGCGAGTATCGATCTCACTCACCTCGGGCCGCACCAGTGCTTCGGCGGCTTTGGCCTCTTCATCAAGCGTTTGGTACTCGGCGCTCTGTTTGACCTCTGCTTCTGTTTGGCCCGACTTTGCCTTGATACTATTCAAGTAACGCGTGTAGCGACTGACGAACTCCTTCTGCATCCCTTTCCACGGGCGTTGGCCAATCGCCTCGTCGTAAAGTGCCCAGGCGAGCGAAATCGTCATCAAGAGAGCACACAGCAACATAATGCCGCTCGTCGAGCGACTTACGATCGGATCGGGCGCCGGAACTTCAGGCTCTTTCTTGATCAAAGACTCTGTAGGCTCACGAGAATCCGCCACTCAGGTCCCCTCCGGACTTATCAGATATTGAACCAGGGAGTCACCCAGACATACTTAATCGTCAAAGCCAGTCGCAAAACCAGCTTGACCGGCATCGCCAGCAAAACAGTGATTGCGAAGAACTGAAATGTCAGGTATTGCAACAAGCTCGTACGCGACAACAGTTTCTTCTCAAACTCATCAGGGGTCGTGGCCCACACCTGCAAACGTTTCCACCAGGGCAAACTTCGATCGATGCGATCCATGCCGCCGCGAGTAATCAGCCAGTGAAAGAACAGCCCGCCCACAATGAAGAAACCGCCCACGACCAGGGCGCCAAAGATCATTTTTCCGTAGTAACTCGCAATGAAGCCCAGCTGAAGCGTCTTTCCGATCGAACTCATCGCGATCATGTCGTGCAGATCTACGTTCTTATCAAACACAACCGCATTGTGGTCCCACGTTTGGCCCGGCCAGAACCAGATCCAACCTGGACCGCGAATGAATGTGCCGATAACGATCAGCAGCACCCATTGCAGGAACCCCGCGCCAAACATCCAGATCGCAACCCGGCGTTGTTTGATCGTGTAGTAGCCGTTCCCCAGCGGATTGGAATCGACGTAAGGGAAGACCATTAGCCCGACCATGATCAGTGAAGGCATCACGACGCCGGCGATCCACGGATCGAAGTAGACCAGCATTTCCTGAAGCCCGAGGAAATACCACGGCGCCTTCGACGGGTTCATCGTCAGATTTGGATTTGCCGGTTCTTCTAATGGAGCGTTGAGCGTAATCGACCACACAAACAGAATCACGGTCACAATCACTGTGGCCAAAAACTCAATTCGCACCAGGTAGGGCCACACGTGAAGTTCGCGGGCCCAACCCGGACGCCAGGGTTCAACCTTGCGATGGTGGGTCTTGGCGAGTTTTGGGTCCTGCTCAAGCTTTTCGATCAGCCGATCATTAGCATTTGATTGTCGAATTCCCAGCCAGGTGAAAAACGGAACCAGAAAAAGCATCGCAACAATCGGCACATTGTCCGGCGCAGACGAAATCACCCAGAGCTGATGCCAGTCCTGGACCATCAGCACGGCCAGCACAACCAACGCCAACGACACGCCGATAACGATCAGCTTCGTAAACTTTGCTTTGGGTCTGGGATTCTCTATGGCCTGCATATGCCGATCTTGGTTTCCTTACTTCTTCTTCACCGCTTTCATTTCCGACTCAAGCATCACCGGCGCCGGTCCTGAGATTCCGCCGTCCTTACGAATGCGCCAGAAGTGAACGGCCATAAAGATCGAAGCCACCAGCGGAATGCCGATGCAATGCCAGATGTACGAACGCAGTAAGGCATTCGCATCGACGATCGATCCGCCCAGCAACCCAAACCGCACATCGTTGTACGGCGTCATTCCGAGCTGCACGCCAAACGGACCCTCCGATCCAAGCATGGGTGTCGCCCTGGCCATATTCGTTCCGACCGTCACCGCCCAAAAGCCCAGTTGATCGTCCGGAAGCAGATATCCTGTGAACGAAAGCAGGAGTGTGAGCACTAAAAGAACCACGCCCACGCACCAGTTGAACTCACGCGGTCGCTTATAAGAACCAGTCAGCACCACGCGAAACATATGCAACCAGGTTGTGATCACCATTAAGTGCGCGGCCCAACGATGCATGTTCCTGAGTAGCTTGCCGAACGGAACGTCGTGCTCGAGGTAAAGGATGTCGCGAAATGCATCCGCCTTTGTCGGGTGGTAGTAGAACATCAACAGCACACCCGTGAACGTCAGCACGATGAACAGGTAAAAGGTTATGCCGCCCATCCCCCACGTAAATGGATAGCGCACTGCGTCACGGTTGATTTTCGCTGGATGTAAATGAAGAAAGACGTTCGAAAGAATAGCTAATGAGCGGTTGCGTGGATCGGAACGGTCATGAGAAACGCGAAAGATTGATTTCCAAAGCTGGGTGTCCTGCGGGTCTTGATAAGTTTTCGCTTCCTCGATAGCCCGGTCTTTGAGCGCGGAACTCCCTTCCCGAACTCGCTGCACAAGTCCAGCCTGTTCCTTATCACCAGCAGTAATCTGCTTCGTCTCTTGTTGCTCGGGCTTGTCCGGCTCCATGAAACCTCGCTCTATACTAATTATGACTCTGAGAAACTGCCCTGCGTTCGTTACTGTTAAAGCGGAATGTACGCGCCGTCTTCCTCATCGAACCGGTTGGTGCCACCCTTCGGCCAGTCATAAAGGCGACTCACATCCACGACGATCTGTCCCTCCGCATCCAACTCAACATGGGCGCGATCCATTGGTCGTGGCGCCGGCCCCTCAAACGCAATGCCTTCGCTGTCGTAACCGCTGCCATGGCACGGACACTTGAACTTATTCTCACTCGCCTTCCAATCCGGGGTACAACCGAGGTGGGTGCAGCGAGCGTAAATCACAAACAATCGATCTGACGTTTTAGTAACCCAGATTCGATATTGTTGTTGCCACTTTGTATCAACACCCAACGCATAATCACCCGGCGCGCCAATCTTAAAGGTGCTTGACGGCTCCAGAATGGAACGCGGCAGGAAGAACCGCAGAAACATCAGGAAGCAAACAGTCAGAAAACCTACAATGCTCGCCCAAACAATGCGGCGGCGCATTTTATTGACTGGCGGATCGGATCTGCTGTCGACGACGGCTCCGGTTTGTTTTGCGGCGGCTGGAGGGCTTGCAGGTTTTGCTGGAGCGGCAGACGACGGAACCGCGGCGCCGGCATTTGCTGCTGGCTTGGTGCTGCTGCTTGGATCTGGAGTGACCTGGCTATCCACTTGCAAACCTCCAACGAGTCGGACAGCAACGCGGCCGGGAAATGCTGCCTAATTACACAATGCTGACTAATTACAACAGGCGCTTACACACTTCAACAAACGTGCAGAGGGTAAAATATACAACTCCCCGCGAAGCAGGGATTACTCTCTGCGAAAACTGCGCGAATTTTTAGCTTAAACATGAAGAGCGCCGCGCCTAAAGTAAATTATGATTTGGCTCGGTGCGTATTTATAACCTGATTCCTGATTTTCTGGCAAGGAGTTTCTAAAATATGGACGCAGAGTTCGGTCATGAATAAACGTCAGGTTGTCATCTACACACGACGCGGTTGTCACCTTTGCGAGATTGCAAAGTCGGTGATGAAAAGTGCAGGACGTGAGACCGAGTATGAGCTTGCGGAAGTTGATATTGACTCGGACCCACAGCTACTCGATCGCTACAAGAATGACATTCCAGTGATCACTATCAATGGCGTCGAGGCTTTCCGTCATCGCTTGTCGGCTGCGAGCTTTAGTGAAGCGCTGAAAAAACCAGCCGCGGATTAACGCGGATGTCACGGATCTGAAAAGATGCTATTCAGCTCACTACGCGTTCAGATCCGTGTCATCCGCGTTATTCTGTGGCTAATTCCCGTTCTAATCAGATTCAACCGCGCTAATCTGCGGCTAACTCCCCAGGTTTAGATTCAATCGACATTCCTCGATCGCTTCAAACAACCTCTCTCGTTCGGTCTCATCTGCAGTCTGTCGGTAATCGTTCACCAGGTCTTTGAGCGAGGCCAGCTCCTTATATAACCCTGCGTTTTCAATCGGCGGCGTGAGGTATGAAATCAGCTCCGCGTATGACCTGCGCTTTGCAATCGACCCTTCCGACGGATTATTCACGCTATAGAGATAAATATTGGGCAGCTCGCCAATCAACCGATCCGGCCAGCATTCGCCTGACAGACCAATCTGCTTGCCCGGCATAAACTCCAGGGATCCATGAGTGCCGACGTGGACTACCGCATCAACGTCCAGCAGCCGCGAAAGATAGGTGTAGAACGCCATAAAGCCATGATGCGGCGCGCTTCCCCGAGCCATCATCAAACGCATCGGATCGCCTTCGTAACCAAACGTGGGTTGGATACCAATAAAAACTTTTCCCAGCTGAATTCCCTGAACCAGCAACTCGCGGCCAAATAAGTTGATGCGTCCGGGCGCGCTTCCCCACTCGGTTTCAATCTCATCGACGTAATCGCAGTTTGCCCGATACTCAGCCACGCTCATCCGGTGCGCAACGTTCGCGGTCGCACCAAACTTCTCCGAGTTGCCATTCAACAGTTGCTCTTGCAACTCGTCAACGGAACGCGGAAGCTCAACATCGTACCCATCGGTCTTTAGCCGGTTAAGTGTTTTCCAGAGGCTGGGAAAAACATCCAGGTCCGCTGCGGTCCCGATGTTTCCTTTGTTCGGCGGAAAGCAAAAGAGCGTCAACGCGAGCTTGAGTTCACTGCGAGGTGCGGTCCGCAGCCGGTTCCAACGTCGGAGTCGACGAGCGTAACGCCGGCAGCGATCCTCGAGCGCAACCGGCTCGATGCCGCGCCCTGGAATTCCACCGTAGACAAACGGTTCCGTTGCGCCATCGATCTCTGGAATCGCGATCTGCATTCCGGCCTGCACCGGATTCAGTCCGACAAACGATTCAGTCCACGCTTCAATCGTTTGCGTGTCGAGGCTGACCGCGGAACGGTAGGGGCGATTCAACTGCTGAAGAAAATCAGAGGCGGCCTCGCTGTCATTCATCGCGGGACCGCCTACGAAGCTGAAGCCGGTTAATGAAACTATCTGGCTGACACGGGATTTGTCCGTGGTCAGTTGTCCGTTGTCAGTTGGAACTGCAGTCTTTGGTCTTTGGTCTTTGGTCTTTGCACTTTCGACCCCTAAGCTGTGGACTTTGGACTTTCGACTTTGGACCTTGGACTTACGACTCTCGCCTTCGGGCTTGTCGTTCTTGACGAAAAACTTTTCGCACGCCTGCCGATTGTCCATGAGCGTTGAGATAGCAGGAATAACACTCAATCCCTCGTCCTCGATTGCGCGGATTAAGAAGTCATAGTGCTTCGTAGTGCGGCTCACAACCTGCGGGCGCATCAACAAGAGACCGATTGTCGCGTCAGGATTCAGATCCAAATGTTCAGGACCTGGTCTTTGAACTTTGGACTTTGGACCTTGGACTTCGGACTTGGCTCGGCTGCAGTACCACTTCTCATACGC
>JBGTLE010000073.1:0-8139 GCA_041744295.1 Pyrinomonadaceae bacterium
ACTAATCTTCTGTTTCCATTTGCCGTAGGAGCTGCTACCGCTCTCTTTTCGGAACGGCCCACGCCCGCCAGGTTGTTCGAAGTAATCAGACGCTATCGGCCAACAATCCTGACCACGGTGCCGACGATGATCAATGCGATGTTGAATGCGGAAGAGGCCGCGAGCAGTGACCTTGCAAGTTTGCGGTTTTGCTATTCAGCCGGCGAAGCTCTTCCTCGCGAACTCTACGAACGGTGGCAGGCGACCTTTGGGATAGAGATTTATGACGGTATCGGTTCAGCCGAGATGTTCCATATCTACATTACCAATCGACCTGGCGATGTGAAGCCGGGCAGCCTCGGCCGCATTGTCGCTGGATATGAAGCGAATGTCGTAGACGCCAACTGGAAAGAGGTGCCGACTGGCGAGATGGGAATCCTCCGCATCAAAGGCGATTCAACGGCACTCTGTTATTGGAATGCGCACGAGAAGTCCAAGGAAACATTCGCGGGGGACTGGTGCACAACCGGTGATCAGTTCCATGTCGATGAAGCTGGATACTATTGGTACCATGGTCGCACCGATGACATGTTGAAGGTGGGAGGCATCTACGTGGCGCCGGCTGAGATTGAAAACTGCTTGTTACAGCATGAGGCGGTACTTGAATGCGCGGTGATTGGCCACGAAAGCGGACAATCGCTGGTAAAGCCTAAGGCTTTCATTGTGACCCGCCAGGGGTTCGAAGGCAGCGCGAGCCTGAGTCAGGAGATCAAAGACTTCGTAAAATCGAGGCTGGCGCTCTACAAGTATCCGCGGTGGATCGAGTTCGTTTCGTCGCTTCCCAAGAACGACCGCGGAAAGATCGACCGCAAGTTACTAAAACAGCAGTGACCGATTATCTGCCTCACACCATTTTGGCGGCGTACCCGGCTCCGCCGCATTCGTTGCGGTAAGCCTGTGGCTTACCGATCGGGTCTTATCTATCAATAGGCTGCGCCGAGGCGACTCCAAAGGCGAAGCCTCATAAAAGATAGCAATTTGCCGGTAAACCGGAGGCTTACCGCAAGGAAGGCGGCAAAGCCGCGCGCTAATCAAGAAAGCTGCGTAATTCTCCGATAGGCCCCGACAACGCTAAAATCGGCGTGAACTGCTCAATTGAGCTCTTCGCGCCGATTTTTCCGGGTGTGACCCACCACCTCCCGCCCGGGCTCATTTGTCGCGATACTAGTGAAAACCTTCGATTCTTATTCTGGAAAGCCCTATCCATCCGACATATCTATTAATCGGAAGCTAAAACTCGGAGGTCATTCCCTCTTGAAGAAAATCATTCTTTCAGTCGCCGCGCTGGTGATACTCGGTATGCCGATGACAGCATTTGCTGACACTATTACTTACCGAGCTCCCGCCACGGCTCCAAACGACGGACCTGGTGGATCAAACCAGTTCGATTTGGACCATCATCGTGCTTATACCTGGCGAATAGACAACGTTAATGTACCCGCCGGCCACACGGTTACGAGCGCAACTTTAACTTTCAACAACATTCGCAACTGGGACACGAATCCCAACATGCTCTTCATCCACCTGCTGGATGCTGCCAGGAATGCCGGTGTCGCCTCGTTCATCGATGCTAGTGGTACTCCGGTTCCCTCTTCGCAGATCATCGACAATTTTGCGGGTTCGCTCTACAACAGCAATCCGCTGGTGAACGCAGGAACGGCAAACACACTGTTGACGGCTCGCAGCTTTAACACTACGGCAACGACCTTCGTCTACACCTTTACCGGGGCTCAATTGGCAGCCTTGAACTCTTACGTGCAGAACGGCAATAACATCGCATTCGGTTTCGACCCCGACTGCCACTTCTGGAACGATGGTATTGTCTTCAACATGACAACCGAGCCGGGCGCGCCCGTACCCGAACCGGCAACGATGGTCTTACTCGGAAGCGGCTTGACAGGCATGTACCTGAAACGCCGACGACGCAAGAGCGCATCGAAAACTGAAGCTTAAATCCCGGCAGCAAGAACAAACAAAAGCGGCGCGAATGTTGCCCCATTCGCGCCGCTTCTTCTTTTGGATAACTCGTCTGATTACCTACGCCGCTCGAGATCATAGTCGCGTAGCCGGCGATAGAGAGTCGACGCGGAAATGCCGAGAATCTCCGCGGTCCTGCCACGGTGCCAGCCAGTTTGCTCCAGCGCCGCAAGAATTTGTTGGCGCTCCATCTCACGCAACGACGCCGGCGAAGCAGCACCTAACGTTCCCATCTCAGCGGACACACCAGCCTGCGGTGAATTCATAACTACCGGCGGCGTTTGCACCGGCCTCGCCACTTCAGGGGGCAGGTCTGCAGCAGTGATGCGACCGTTATTAGAAAGCAACACGGCACGCTCAAGACAGTTCTTTAGCTGTCTCACGTTACCGGGCCAACTATAGGCACGCAGCGCGCCGAGGGCGACCGGATCCAACTCTGGCCCATTGGTACCACCAAACTGGTTCAAAAGATGCCGCGCGAGTGGCTCAATGTCTTCGGGTCGCTCACGTAACGGCACCAGGGAGATCTGAAATCCATTGATGCGATAGAGAAGATCCGATCGAAACGAACCATCTTCAACGACCGAATCCAGGTTGCGATTTGTGGCCGCGACTATGCGCACGTTGACTTCGACTTTTCGCACGCCTCCCACACGAAAGAAGGTTCGCGTCTCAATGGCACGCAGAAGTTTCGCCTGGAGTTGTGCCGGCAGTTCGGTTACCTCATCAAGAAACAGCGTACCGCCATCGGCGAGTTCAATGAGACCAAGCTTGCGGCCCTTTGCTCCCGAGAACGCGCCCGCTTCGTATCCAAACAATTCGGACTCGAGCAGCGACTCTTGAAACGCAGCGCAGTTGAGATCGATAAACGAAGCCTCGGAGCGAGTTGAAAGCCGGTGAATCGCATGGGCAATGAGTTCCTTGCCCGTGCCTGATTCGCCAGTGATCAGCACCGACGCGTCAGAAGGAGCAACGCGTTCCACCAGTCTCAGCGCTTCAGCCATGGCATCTGATACTGACACCACTTCCGGCAAGCCGGACTGTCTCGCGAGTTGTTCTCTCAGCCGCGTATTATCAACTCGCAGCCGCCGTTTCTCTGCAGCCTGCTTAACCCGCACGTCGAGTTCGTTGATGCGATACGGCTTGGTGAGATAGTCATACGCACCCAACTTCATTGCCTCCACCGCCGTTTCGACGGTGGCCTGGCCGGTGAGCATGATCACTTCAGGCGGGTTCGGTCGTTCATGAATACGACGCAAAACTTCCATACCATCAATGCGCGGCATGTTGATATCGCAGAGCAGCACGTCAACATTGCTCTCCTCCAGCTTTCGCAGCGCGGCTTCGCCATCCGGCGCCGCCTGGACTCGGTATCCGAGCCGCTCCAACTCCTTCTGCAACACCAGACGAAGATTCGCCTCGTCTTCTGCGATCAGAATTCTCGGTGCCTGTTGCTCGCTCAACCTGCTGATTCTCCGTTTTGAATAGCTGCGGGGAGAGAAATCGTGAAAGTAGTGCCGACGCCGACTGTGGATTGCACGTCGAGACTGCCGCCGTGCTCCGTTAAGATACCATAACAAACTGCGAGACCAAGTCCCGTCCCATGACCAACTTCTTTCGTAGTGAAGAAGGGCTCAAAGATTTTTGGGAGGTTGTCGGAAGGAATGCCGATGCCGGTATCGATAACCTCGATCAAGACTCTCGCGTCGTCGGCTCGCGCGATAATTCGCAACACACCGCCAAACGGCATTGCATCCACAGCATTGGTGGCAAGGGCGATCACTGCTTGTTGCAGTTGGCCGTGGTCGCCCAGCACGTCAGGCAAATCCGGTTGCGCGTTGACTTGAATATCAATTCTCTCGCCGCGTTTTTGATGGGCCAGCAGACGAGCGGCACTGGTGACGACGTCGCCAACACTGAGCGGAGCGTGTTGCGCACCGCGCGTGCGGCTGAAATCAAGCAGCCCGTTCGTGATTGATTTACAACGAAAAGCTTCGCTGCGAATCAGTCCGAGGTATTCCTTGAGGTCGGCCAGCGCCGGGGACTCCGCAAACTCACCTTCACTAACCCTCGATTCCAGCGCTTCGGCACAGGCGGAAATCGTAGCCAGCGGATTGTTAATCTCATGCACCACGCCGGAAGCCAGTCGTCCAACCGCGGCGAGCTTCTCAGCTCGCGCAACGGCGCTATTCGCCTCAACCCTCGCGGTGATCTCCTCGCCAACGGTAATCACATGCGAAACAGTGCCAAGCTCGTCGATCCACATCGGGATCTTGCTAATCAGCCAGTATTTCGTTTCGCCGATTGCAGTAACTGTCTCCTGCTCGATTCTTTCGATCTCGCCGCTTTCAAACACGCGGCGGAACTCCTCTTCAAGCACCTCTTTTTTCTGTCTGGTTAATACGTTGAAGATGTTCTTTCCCATTGCTGAACCGCGGGGAATGCCCAACTCACCTAACTCACGATTGCGGTTCCAGGCAACGACTCGGTAGTGGCGGTCGATTGCGTAGAGTGAAAGCGGCAGACTGTCGATGATCGCTTCGATGAAACGATGCTGAGCTTCGATCTCGATGGTGCGACGATCCACTTCCTCGGCCAGCGTAACCGACGTGTCGCGGGCGGCCTGGTAAAGTGAAGAGACATGTGCAGCGAGCGAGGCCTGCTGCGCGGCTGCGTCAACAAGCCGGCATTCAGTCTCGCCACAATCTTCGCGAGTGTCGAACGCGATGACCAGCACACCCTTCGTACGACCACTGAAACGCAGTGGGGCGGCATACTCGATGGCGTGCACGTCATCGTGAATGAGGAATTGATCACGCTCCGTGATGAGCGACGGAACGTTCAAACTCGCAGACTGAAGCCATTGCTGCAATCGCTCCTGTTCGAGAAACGAGATGCCTTCGGCGCTACCCTCTCTGTCGAAAACGCAGCCCGCTTCGTTGGCATTACTCAGATTCACATAAGCGGCGCACATTGCGGCGCCGGTGCCTTCGTAAGTAGCACCCGCAACTCGGCGCACCAGTTGCTCGGGCTCCAGCGCGCGCAGCAAGCCGCGGCCAAGATCTGCCAGGAAACGCAGTTCGCGATTCGTTCCCGTCAAGACCCATTCGCGTTGAGCTGCGCGCAGTCGCGAGTTAGCCCGAGCCAGAATCTCGCCGGCGGACGAAGCATCAGGTAAGAAATCATCCGCGCCTGCTAATAAGGCTTTGACTCTGACTGTCTCAGGATCGCCGTCGGAAAAAGTGATGATGGGGAGGTTATTCGTTCGCGGCTGAGACCGAAGCAGCCGGCACAAAGCGAGGCCGTCGTCGGCAACGACGTTCAGCATGATGAGATCGCAAGGCTCTTTGTTGAGCGAGCGCAATGCTGAGGCCGCATCAACGGCGAGCAGGGTTGTGAAACCGGCGCCGGCGAAGATGCTGGACAGTCGTTTTTGTTCGCCGCTGTCGCGGTCGACGATTAAGACGGTTGGGTTTTGTTCGGAGTGTCTAACAGACGCCGGCATGCTTCAATCCTGAGGTCCCGTAGCGGGCTCGGGGCTTCAACCCCTGTATAGCGATTGAAAGCGATGGACGATGAGAATGTCAAGAAGGATGTCTTGTGTGGAGAAAAGAAGGACTATTTGCCAGCTCAGGTCTCAAGTCTCAGGTCTCAAGTCTCAACTTGAGGGTTTCACGTCTCTGCTGGATTGAAGGGAAACGAGCTAATGAGATTTGAGGTACCCTGAGACCTGCAACTTGAGATCTGAGACCTGAGACCTGAGACCTTGAACTCTTAACTTTGGACTTTGGACCTCTAATTCACCGACACCGACGCAAGATTGTCGAGATCTATTTCAAGTCGATTCTCGGCAGGCTCCTGCTCGCGTGCCAGTTTTTCCAGTTTGTGAGCCGACTTCGTCCGGTACATTGCCTGGTCGGCGGCAACCAATAGCTGGTCCAGCGACTGGCCATCATGTCCGAAAGTTGCTGTGCCAATGCTGATCCCGACTCGCGCCCGACGATTCCCGCGCACATGGAGCGAGAAGCTTGAAACTGCCTGCTCAATTCTCATTCGCAGTTCCTCAACCTGACTGCTACCCAGTTCCTGCACCACCGCGACAAACTCGTCACCAGCGTATCTCGCAAGGAAATCATACTCGCGCAACTGGCCCTGAATGATGCTCGCCATCTCACGCAGCATCTTGTCACCCACTGTGTGTCCATAGGTGTCGTTCACGATCTTGAAATCATCGAGGTCCAACATGACGACCTGGAACGATCTTCCGGTTCGGCGCGCCCGCGCTGACTCTTCCTCGAATCGAAGTGCGAGATAACGAGCATTGGGCAAGGCGGTGAGGGGATCCGTTAGCGCATTTGATTCAGCCTCGGCGTGATGCATCGAATTCGCCAACGCGTCGGAGGCGAGCTTGGTCACTGTCTCGAGCAGCCGCATGTGATCGTCGGTGTATAGCTCCAAATCTACTGAATAAATCGAGATTGCCCCCAGCAGGTGCTG
Source organism: Pyrinomonadaceae bacterium (assembly GCA_041744295.1). GTDB lineage: Bacteria > Acidobacteriota > Blastocatellia > Pyrinomonadales > Pyrinomonadaceae > PSRF01. The sequence goes on from JBGTLE010000073.1 coordinate 6,514, forward strand.
GTCTTTGTATAACGGCAGCGAGGCCATCGAACTATAGTCGTGCTGGATATCAAGACCAGCCAGATCAAGCTGCGGATGAAGTTGATTCATCGGGCTGCGATTGGCCAGGGTAAAACCGGTAACACCTTCACCGGGGGCGATGCAACGTGAGGAAAGGTCCTTCGCATTTCGGCCAGCTACGTGTGCGGCCACCGCATAGCCTTTCAATTCGTCATACAAGTAAACGACGCAGGTATCGAACGGCACCACGTGGCCAACCTTGTCCACGAGTATCGATAATGTCTCTTCCACATCGAGCGAAGAACCAAAGGTCCTGGCGATCTCGTAGAGGGCATAGACCTCCTGATGCGCGCTCTTGATTTGATCGTAAGCCATGAACGAACCGCGGTTCCGAGTTTGGGCGATGTCCATCTCGCTCAACGCGAAGGTGTCGTGCAGATCAACCGGCGCTGACTGCTGCGGCAAACCGGAGGCGGCAATTTGAATCTCGAAACGCGCAAGGTTCTCGATGAAGAGCTCAACGATTTTCGGGTCAAAGTGTGTTCCGGCGCCACGACGGAGAAAAGCTAAAGCCTCGTCCCGCGTCATGCCTCTTCGAAATGGGCGGTCTTCACGAACTGAGTCAAAGCAGTCAACCACAGAGATGATGCGGGCGGTGATCGGAATCTGTTCTCCCAGCAAACCATCGGGATAGCCCTTACCGTCCCACTGTTCGTGATGATGACGAATGATCGGCGCGACCGGATAAGGAAAATCCACGCGACTCAACAGTTGGGCACCGACCGTGGTGTGGATCTTCATCTTTTCGAACTCGGCGGGAGTTAAGCGTCCGGGTTTGTTGACGATGTGCGCCGGCACTGCCAGCTTACCAACATCGTGAAGCAGCGCTCCCGCTTTCAACGCAGCTATGGCATCAGGAGATAGCCCAAGCACTTTACCCATGCCTGCGGCATAAATCTGGACCCGACGTACATGGCAATGCGTAGTTTGGTCTTTAGCATCAATGGCAGTTGCCAGGGCTTCGGCAGTCGCGAGATGCAACTTGCTGTTTTGCTCGGCCTCGTTTGTTTTGGCCTTGAGTCTCAGCCAGGCTTTAGCAAAAAGATAGGCGCCTAAAGTTAAAGCAGAGCTGAAAACAACGATGTAGGCACCTGGGTGAATGGCCCAGGCAGTCAAAAGAATTGCGGCAAGGATAATTGGAAAACTATATAAACCTCTGTTGGGTGCGGCCATGTCGGGTAGGTCTCTCTTTTTGAATCCTGTAATTTAAACTCTAGAGCTCGCCCTGTGGGTTCGATAATTCTCAAAGTGCTGACAACTTTTTCGTGAATGATCCGGAAGCGATGCTGGAGCAACTCAGCGCCGCTTCCGGCCTTTCCTGGGGCAAGCAGCGGGCTAATTCCGTTGCCCGCTTGCTGGGTGAGATTCCTTTACCCGCGAGGTCCCGCACGATGCCCGCGCCTTTTCAAAAGTTTGGCGGCTTCGAACTCCGTGCGGAGAGTCCGTGAAGCTCATAAGCTTCTGAGCCGCGCTATCCCTTTCTCAATTGATGTGCCGCAACCCGAAATACTCGAAAGATGCGAAACATTCAGCAAACGAAGTGGTTCTGTCGTGGAGGCAAAAAGG
>JBGTLE010000074.1:0-26956 GCA_041744295.1 Pyrinomonadaceae bacterium
GTCTCAAAACTCAGGTTGCGATGTTGGGGTCGTTGGTTTTGCCTTCAAGTCTTTGTTTCGTTTTGAGATCTCAAATATCTCAAATCTCAAATCTAAGATCTCCGATTCGCAGACTTGATCTGAAACCCTGGACCTGAGACCCGAGACCTGAAACTTGAAACTTGAAACTTGAAACTTGAGACCTGAGACTTGAGACCTGCGACTTCACTGCTGCCTGCCGCGCGCCATAAACTCCTCAATCTCCGATATCTTCCTCGGCAACGCTGCGGTCATCCAGCGCGCACCACCAGGCATCACCAGCATGTCGTCCTCTATGCGAACTCCAATGCCCTGGTACTTTGCAAAAGCAGGTCGCACGGCAACCTTAAACTTTTCCCAGTCCTCAATTCTCCAACCCGGTGGCATGTAGTCCAACGCATCTGCGCGCACGTAGATGCCTGGCTCAATCGTGAAAACCATGCCCGGCTCCAACCTCCTGGCGCCATCTCCTACGTCGTGCACATTCATTCCTAACCAATGTGAAGTGCCGTGGATGAACCAGATGCCGTAAGACTGATTGGTCCGATCGACAATCAACCCCAACTTCAGCAATCCGTCCTTGATTACTTCCGCAGCGGCTCGATGCGCGTCTGAGATGAAGGCGCCGGGTTTGATCGCGCGGGCGGCAGCTTCCTGCGCATCGTAGACCACCTGATAGATCTCAGCCTGCTCCTGCGAAAACTTTCCGCTCACCGGGATCGTTCGCGTCACGTCAGCCGTGTAATGGCCGTATTCGGCGCCTACGTCCATCAGTAACAGATCGCCCGCCTTTACCGGTCCCTGCGACTCAGAGTAGTGAAGAACTGTGGTATTTGGTCCGGAGCCTACGATCGAAGGAAAGCCCCAGTGGTCCGCATTGCGAAGCTTGAATGTGTAATCGAATTCGGCGGCGACTTCATACTCCCATTTCGCATTGCTCGCGGCCAACCACGCCCGTTGTTGAGCTTCAATCGTAATGTCAATCGCATGCTGCAGCAGCCGCAATTCCAAAGCCGATTTTCGCTGCCGCAATCCGTTGAATATCGGCAAAGCACTATCGACGTTATAACTCGCTCTAATTGCGGCGTCGGCAATGAGGCTTGTCTCCTGACGGTATTCAGGCTGCTCGTCGCGGTGCAAAAACAATGTGTACAGTTTGGCTTCCTTCTTCTCGGCAAGTGCGAAGAGATACTCAAAGGAATGTTGCTCAGGAACCGCGGTTGCAGTGTTTGTCGAAAGCAGAATGTGCTCGGGAACTGGTCGATAGAGCTTGTTTCGTGTCTTCAGTGCGCTAAGAAAGAGCGGCAGCTCACGTTCCGACCAAATCTCTTTGATACCGGAAATGCTGCTCGCCTCTTCCGGACTGTACGTCTTCCCGTTCCAAACTTCGGTTGCACGATTTCGTTTGGGCATGAAAAGGATTTCCGGATACTGCGAATTTCCCGGGGCAATAACCAAAGTCGCTCGAGGCTGATTGAGATTAGTGAGGTAGTAGAGATTATTTTCCTGCCGATACTCGTAGTCTACGCCGCCGGCGTAAACACGAGGCTCAGCGCTGAACATGATCAAGAGTGCTTTCGGTCCAAGCAGACGAGCCACAGTCGCCCGCCGTTCGGCAAGTTCAGTTAGCCGCTCGTTTTGATCGAACACAGGAGGCGGAGGCGTACGGCGAATCAGTGAATCGCTACTTCTGACTTGTTGCGAAAGCACTGGTTGGCTGAAGAAGAGAGTGAACGATGCCATGACGACAACGAAAGGCAAGAGCAGCCGATAAGATAGAAACGAGATCATCGAGAGCCTCCAATTGGATCTATCGCGAGCGCAAGAGAGCATTTACCACAGTTGGCGATGAATTGATGCCCCTTAACTGTGACTACTACGTCTTCCCCTTTTGCAATCTCTACCGCGAAGGGAACACGGGAAGACAGCACAACAAACCGCTCGTTGATTACTTGGTCCATTGAATTTTATATTTGTTAACGCCCTCAAGAATGCGGGCCTGATTACGACCTTTACTTAAGTCTAGCCCACTGGCAGAATTTGTAAAAACTCACTTATCCACAAGCACGAGGTACAAGATGGACCCTGCTACCAGCACATTAATTGGAGCTTCTATCGGTGGCCTCATTGGTTTAGGCACCACCTTGGCTTAATAGTTATTTCACCTCAAACCGCGAAGCGGTCCAGTGGCAACGTCAACACGATTCCGAACTAGAAGCGATTAGACGAAGCGAAGATAAATCAAGAAAAGAGGAACAACGTAAAAGGCAGGAGACAATACGCGGAATTTATCTAAATAGTATTCAGCATCTATCCACACTCGGTGCTCGTGTGGAGGACGAAGACGGCAATGACTCCAGAATTAAAATAACTGGAGAAGACCGAGTGCAGCTTATAAAAGACCCTCATAAATGGATTGCCTGCTGACACTACGTAATCTTGACGATATAGACTCTGATTTTAACGATGCGGTAGAAAAGTTCACCATAAACCCAGATAATGCGGGCGTGTTGCTCGAAGAGGTTATCAACCTCGCTAGGAACGATAAGGGGTTAGTAGTTTCCATTTAATTTCTTCCCGCTTAACTAAGCCATCTTTCCGACCTATCCAAAGGAGAGATATGACCGAACCAGAATTTAGAGAACTTGTCCCTGAAATCGCCGCCGAGGAATTAGACAAGCAAACTGCCGAAGGGCTTCTACCTGTCGATACAGACCAAAAGAATGTTCAATATTTCTTCGAGCGAGTCTCTCAGTCAGGAAGGCGAACCCGGTCCCCGCTCATGTCTGGATATGTCATATTTCAAGTCACTGAGCTGAAGCGGACGAACAAAATGAATAGACTAGTTCGCGTCACCGGAGGCGTCCTGTAGGGACGAAATGTTTATAGAAGTAGGTCGTGCGGCGAATGCTTACTCCTTTAGGAGTGAAACGGGTAGATGTTTCGCCCCTACAGGGCGGAAATCCTACGTGGATACGAGAACTATAAACATTAGGGACCTACGGCGCCCACTTTTGCGCAACTCTATGACGCATTTCTACTGAAGCAAACACCGCGACGGCATTGGTTCTGGCATCCTTCACAGGCGCTCCTCATTGAGCCGCCTCGGAATCAGCTGTATGCTACGCCGCATGAGTAACCCTTTTGCAGTTCCCGACGACGAGATCATCGATATAGCTCCAGCCAAAAAGCGACGTTGGCGTGGGTGGATAATCGCCGCCATCGTTGTCCTTTTGATAATTCTTTCGCGCAGTCTCTCAATCTACTTGTCGGCGTTGTGGTTTGGCTCGCTCGGATATGCAGACGTTTACTGGTACATCTTCAAACTAAAGGTCGGGCTGTTTCTTGCCTACACAATTCTAACTATCGTTATTCTCCGCACGGCGCTATGGCTGTTGGAGCGAGCGTTCGCCGAGCATGTCCTCGAGCAGCGCACGATCGTTGTGAACAACCAGTCCGTGCAATTCTCTCCTGCCCGCTTTGTGCGCCCAGTCAGTTGGATCATCGCCTGCGTCCTGGGAGTCTTTTACGGTTTGGGCATGAGAGGCCAATGGCAAACATATGCGCGCTATTTCAACCGTGTCGAGTCACCGTTGCCTGATCCGATCTTTGGAAAGCCGCTTGGCTTCTATCTCTTTAAATTACCTTTTTACGACGACATCAGCTCCTGGTTGACGGCCATCGCATTTGTCGTTCTCTGCGCCGCGCTGCTGTATGCGGCATTGATCGTCCCGCAGAAGTTTCTCAAGGCCGGAAAACAAGACGCGATCGGGACTGCTTTCGCTGCAGTCTCGCTCGCGCTCGCGGCGTTTTTGGTGCTGCTCGGCTGGCGCACCTATCTTTCACGATTTGCTTATCTCTGGCGGGACCATCAATCCTTTTCTGGCGTCACCTTTACCGAAGCCAACTATCTCTTGCCGGCACTCACGCTGGTGTCCGTCGCCCTGCTGCTTGCCGCTGCGATTGCGGTCATAAACGCATTCACAAAGAAGGGCCTGCGTTTGTTGCTGGCCGGCGTTGCGATTCCGGTGGCCGTCTATATCGTGGGCGTCGTCATCGTCCCGGCTTATGTGACGAGCTTCATCGTGAAGCCAAACGAGCTCGGGCGAGAGACCCCATACATCGAGCACAACATTCAATGGACCCGGAGGGCTTTCGGCCTCGAGCAAGTCGAACTGCGCGCGTTTGAAGCTGAGAACTCTGTGGAGGCGCTGGACCTCCCCAACAACCGCCAGACCCTCGATAATATTCGGCTGTGGGATTGGCGTGCTTTGCAGGACACGCTCAAACAGATTCAGGCAATCCGCACTTACTATGACTTTCCCGACGTCGACGTGGACCGTTATCAGGTAGGCGGAGAAATGCGGCAGATGATGACTGCCGCGAGAGAAATCAAAGTGAGTGCGCTGCCTGAACAGTCTCGCAACTGGGTCAATGAGAAACTGATCTACACACACGGTTACGGCCTCACGATGAATACGGCCAATGGTTTTACCCCCGAAGGCATGCCGCAGTTCATCGTCTCCAACATGCCGATTGAATCGCGCGCACCGGAGATCAAGATCACGCGTCCCCAGATCTATTTCGGACAAGAGACCAATACGGAAGTTTATGTAAAGACAAAACAGGCGGAGTTTGATTTTCCGCAAGGCGAGCAGACCATCTTTACCAGCTATGAAGGCACCGGAGGAATCCAGTTAGGATCCGGACTGCGTCGACTGCTGCTTGCCTGGGCGTTGGGCGATCTTTCGAAGCTGCCGTTCTCTGACGACGTGACCGCCGAGAGTCGCGTCCTAATCAACCGAGAAATCCGCAAGATGGTCAACGGCCTGGCGCCGTTCCTGATCTACGACAACGATCCTTACATCGTAGTCAGCAACGACGGTCGACTGTTCTGGATTATCGACGCCTTCACCGCGTCTGAAACTTATCCCTATTCTCGTCACCATCGGACCGGCAATCAGAACGTCAACTACATTCGCAACAGCGCCAAAGTGGTCGTCGATGCCTACAACGGTTCAGTGCAGTATTACGTTTTTGACACTACCGATCCGCTGATGCTGAGCTATCGCGCAGCGTTCCCTTCCCTTTTCAAAGACGAGGCATCGATGCCCGCCGATTTGCGCGCTCACGTTCGCTACCCGGAGACTTTGATCAAGGTTCAGGGCGAGGTATACGGTCTCTATCACACGCAAAATCCGAAGGTATTTTTTCAGCGCGAGGATGTTTGGAGCGTGGCCCAGCATGTCAGCGTCGATGATCAGAAACAGAAGCAAAGCCGGCCGTTGGATCCTTACTACCTACTTATGAAGCTTCCGGGTGAATCGGTGAGCTCTGAGTTTGTGATCATCCTGCCGTTCACGCCCGCGAATCGCAATAACATGATCGGCTGGATGGCCGGACGTTGTGATGGCGATAACTACGGCAAGCTGATTGTCTACAACTTCCCTGAGTCGCGTTTGATTGAAGGTCCAGTCCAGATCGAAGCGCGCATCGATCAGAACGCGCAATTGTCAGCGCAGTTCAGTCTCTGGAATCAGCAGGGTTCGCGAGTTCTGCGTGGTCATCTGCTGGTGATTCCTGTCGGTCGCTCGCTGCTGTATGTCGAACCGGTCTATTTACAAGCTGAGCGAAGTCCGATGCCGGAACTGCGACTGGTGGTGCTCGCGATTCAAGAGCGCATTGGTTATGGGCCAACCTTCAACGACGCGATGATGAATCTTTTCGGTGATGCCGGAAAAGTGCCAGTGCCATTAGCATCGCCTGCGCCCGGCGGTTCGCCCGAAACGCCTGCTAAACCCGGAGAAGCCAAACCGCAGCCAACACCTGTTCCAGCCGCGACGGTCATGCAGTTGGTCAACCGTGCTATTCAGGAGTTTGAGGATTATCAGCGACTGACTTCGGAAGGTAAGCTTGGCGAAGCGGGCCAGAAACTAGAGCAGCACAAACGCACGTTGGAAGAACTCAAGCGCCTCGGAAGCAAGCAGTAGCGAAAGGCGGAGCCTTGCCTCAAGTCATCGCCGACTCGCTATCTTTTCACTCAGCTTCTTCACATCCGCCAGCGCCTCCTTATGTTCCGCCACGTATTTCGGATCAGGCGTCATCTGCTCGAGAAACTCGATCTGCTTGCGCGCATCCGCATCACGGCCAGCTTCGTGGTAAGCCTCGGCAAGGGCCGCATGCAGCAGCGAATTGTTCTCACCTAATCGTAATCCTTTTTCCAAGTACTCGATCGCCTTCTGAGTGTCTCCGCCGAGCACTCTCGGCGCCTGTAAGTAAAGCTTGCCCAAACCGAGGTAGGCACTCCCCGATTCAAACCGTTCATCCAGCTTCAGTACAGCTTCCATCTCGCGGCGAATGTCTTCGAAATTGCCGAGTCCGGCAAGCGTGCTGTTCTCGGCATCGCCGCCATAGTTCGCCCCCAGCCAGAAATGACCTTCGGGCTTGTCGTTTTGAAGCTGGACCGCAGCCTTACCGAAACTAATTCCATCCCTGAACGCTTCGTCTCGTTCCGATTGGCTCTCGGTGTGAGACCCAATGTAGTAGTTGGCGCGGGATAGTTTCCAGGCCGCCTCGTAGCTGGCATTGCTCTCAATGTGGGCCTGGCGTAAGGCTGTTCTGGCAGCCCGTGCCTTGTTCAAATCCTCTCGCTGCTCATAAAGCTGGTCCGCTTCTCTAATCCTATCGATTGCCGCGGCGGGATTCGCCGGGGCGTCCGCAGGAGACGGGTCCGGAGGCGTTGAACCGCAGGAAAGACCCATCAGCAATGTAATATTTAGGAGCAAAGAACGAGTCATGTTACGCCGTTTTCCTAAGCAAATCACAGGTTCACCTCATCTGCTGGGTAATATTGTCTAGCATGTCCATACACTGAAATTTGAACGTTACCAAAATGGGGAGGAATGGGTTATATTGACGCCCTTGCCGACATTCCGGAACTACTGAATCCGAAAGCGTCGGCAAATCCTGCTTTCGAGCGAGACTTGGGAGGAGCGATTGGCGGCTGCAGCATTCTACGATCTTGAAGGGACTCTGGTCAGCACAAACCTGATCCACACTCTCGGGTTTTACGCCAGGAATCAGCCCGGTCTGATGCGTAGTTTTCGCATGAGCGCCGCGACCCTGCTCAGTCTGCCGATGTTCGCGATCACGGACCAGTATAGTAGAAAAGTCTTCAACGACCTCTACTTCAAGCGCTACAAAGGCGTTTCGGAAGATCGGCTGCGTTACCTCGCCGACGACCTTTTCGAGAAAGTCCTAAAGCCGGCGGTCTTTCCCGGCACTTACGAACTGCTTGAAAAATCCCGAAGCCTGGGACTGCGGCAGGTAGTCGTCACGGGAGCGTTAAACGTCTCTGTGAAACCGCTGATGGAACACCTCGGCATTACCGAATATGTCGCCAATCAACTCGAGTTCGTCAACGGAATCGCCACCGGGCGATTGTTACCGCCGGTGATGGCGGCTGCGACTAAAGCATCGTGGATCAGGGTCTACGCTGAACGGGAAGGTCTGAGCCTCAGCGACTCTTACGCGTACACCGACAGCATGAGCGATCTGCCGATGCTCTCGGTTGTCGGTCATCCGGCGGCGATCAATCCCGACATGAGACTTAGACAGACGGCATTGCACCACGACTGGCCGATACTCAATCTAAAGTAAGTCGATCGTTCACACATTATGGCGCTTCAACTAAGACGCAAAACTGACGAGTCTGTGGTCTACATCGACCGGGACAGCGCACCGCGCATCATCGCTTCGGGAATGGACTTCATCCTTGAAGATCTTCCCGTCGGCACGCGCGTTATTTATCCCAAACCGCCTATCAAAGGTCTGGCAAATCGCGAAGCCGCAATTCGGTACGCGCTCAATCACCCGCACGATTGCGACCCGTTGTTTGCGCAGTTAGAGCCGGGTATGAGAGTCACGATCGCGGTGGACGACATCAGCATGCCGATTCCGCCGATGAAGACGCCGGACATTCGGCAGACCGCGCTCGAGATTTTGATCGACATGCTTCACGGTCATGGTGTCGACGACATTCACATCATCATCGCCATCTCTTTGCATCGGAAGATGACGCCGGCGGAAATGAAGCGCATGGTCGGCCAGAAAATCTGGGACGACTTTTATCCGGATCGCTATTACAACCACGACGCGGAAGACACCAACAACCTTGTTCTTATTGGGGAGACCAAGCACAAAGAACCGCTGCGTATGAACCGGCGGGCGGCTGAGAGTGATCTGCTGATCTATCTCAATTTCAATTTCGTGCCGATGAACGGCGGGCATAAGTCGGTCGGCGTCGGGCTTTGTGATTACGAGTCGCTGCGCGCTCACCACAATCCAAACACGATTCGCGCTTCGCACAGTTACATGGATCCTGCCGGTTCTGAGTTGGCGCGTGTCATCGCGCGCGTCGGTAAGATTGCGGATGAACACCTCAACGTCTTTCACATCGAAACCACGGTCAACAACTACATCTTCGGCGCGGACATGGGTTTTCTGACGAAGAACGAAGACGACTTCTCTGCTTTTGATCGGATGAAGTACGAAGGAATGCGTTTCGCGATGAACAAAATGCCGCGGATGGCGAAGCGCGCGATGTACAACTCGCTTAAGAGCAGCTACGAGATGATCGCCTGTCACGCAGGCAAGACCGATCCGGTCCATGACCGCATCATCGCGAAGAGCATGGATCAGTACGTGATTCCGATTCAGGGTCAGGCAGACATTCTGATTTGCCCCGTCCCGGACATGTCGCCGTACAGCATCAATTCAATCCTGAATCCTTTGTTGGTCCAGGTAATGGCGCTGGGCTATCACTTCAACATGTATCGCGGCAAGCCGCTGCTTAAAGAAGGCGGCACTTTGATTTTGCACCATCCCTGCACCGATGAATTCGATCACGACTTTCATCCCAGCTACATCGAGTTCTTTAATCGTCTGCTGCCGGAAACTCGCGATGCAAACGTCTTGCGCGATAAGTACGAGCAGGAGTTTGCGAACAATCCGAGTTACATCGAGATGTATCGGCGCGGGAACGCATATCACGGTTCACATCCGTTTTTCATGTGGTATTGGGGAGAAAGCGGCCGGCAGCACTCCGGACACATCATCGCCGCGGGCGCGGAGAACGCACACGTGCCGGCGATCATGGGCTGGGAGCGCGCTGACAACCTGACCGAAGCGATCTCGATGGCGCGCAGTTACCAGGGCAACTCGGCGCAGATCACGATGTTGCATCAGCCGGTGATAGCGATTGCGGACATGGAGTAATTCCAGTGGCGACTTCCAAATTACGTCTGACTAGTTACAAGGCAAACGCTGTGGTGTTTGCACTGAGTTTGCTTGCATCGATTGCTCTTGCGAGCGGATATCCAGCCGTCCGCTCATTAGCCGGGCAACAAGCACAACAGCAGTTGTGCGAAGCAGCCGCGAACGGAGACGCCGGAACACTCAAGTTGTTGCTTCGAGCCGGAGTAAACCCAAATGGAACGGATCCCGCGTGTCGGCCAATTCACTTCGCAGCGCGTAACGGTCATACGAGCATTGTTCAGCTCTTGCTTGATCACGGTGTAGACATTAGTTCAAGGGGTGCGCGGAATCAGACACCGCTGATGGAGACAGTTTGGTACGGGCGCATTGACACCGGACGGCTGCTACTTGCCCGAGGAGCAAGAGTTCTGGATGGCAAGCACGGCGAAGGCTCTGGTACTGCATTGTGGGAAGCCGCTGTGGCGGAGCGCAACGAAATGGTCCAACTACTTATGAATCATGGTGGACGAAACTGCGCGGATGCAGAAAGTGTTCTGACGCTCGCCGTCGAGACTAACGATACTCAACTGGTGAAGATTTTGCTCGAAGGTGGAGTTGATCCGCGGGACGTAACTGCGACTCCACAAGTAAGACCACTGACACAGGTAGCAGCCAAACGTGGGAATAAGGAAATGGTGCTGGCGCTTAGGAGGTACGGCGCGAAGTAGTTGTCGTTACTGAGTCAAGCTATGAGATTTTCACCTACAGAGATTTACCAGGATCGAAAGATTTTCCTGATCGGAAGCACGGGCTTTCTCGGCAAAGTCACGCTCAGCATGTTGCTGCATCGTTTTCCGAACATCGGGAAGGTATATGTCACCGTGCGCGCGCGGTCACAGGAAGAATCGGAAACTCGCTTCTGGAACAACGTGATCACGGCGCCGCCCTTCGATCCGCTGCGCGAACGGTATGGCAACGCCCTGGAAGGTTTTATTCGCGACAAGGTGGTCATCGTCGGCGGCGACATCGCGGAAACGAATCTCGGTTTTAGCGAGGAGCAGGCCCAAAGCATTGCCGATGATATCGATATTCTGATCAACAGCGCCGGCAACGTCACCTTCAATCCAACGCTGGAAAGCGGTCTGCGCACGAATGTCGTGGGTACGCAGAATGTGATCGCTTTTGCGAAACGTATGAAACGGCCGGCGCTGGTACACGTGTCGACTTGTTTCGTTGCCGGCAATCGCTCGGGCCCGGTTTGGGAGACCGATCCCGTTATCGGTTACTTCCCGAGAAAACCCGAGTTGCCCGGCGTCGAGTTTTCAGTCGAACAGGAAATCAAGGACTGCGCCAAGCTTGCCGAACGAGTTAAGGAAGAAGCTCGTGACGCGATGATGGCAGCGAAGTTTCGCGACCTCGCCCGCAAGCGCTTAAATGAAGAAGGACGCGACGTCGACGATCCTGACGCGCTCGGTTTGGCAGTAGCGCGCGAGCGAAAAGTTTGGACACGAACGAGACTGACTGAACTGGGAGTTGAACGCGCTGCGTTTTGGGGCTGGCCGAATATCTACACGTACACCAAGTCGCTTGGCGAGCAGTTAGTAGCCGCTGAAGAGGGCATGGTCAAGTCGATCGTGCGCCCAAGCATCGTCGAATCTGCACTCTCGTATCCCTTCCCCGGCTGGAACGAAGGATTCACGACCACCGCGCCGATTATTTTTCTCGTGCTCAAGGGCCAGATCAAGATTCCCGCGGACAATAAGCTAATCCTCGATATCACGCCGGTCGACCAGGTCGCTTCCGTAATGCTCGCGGCTTCGGCCCAAGCCTGTGTCGAAGAACCAGCGCTTGTTTATCAGGCGGCCACCGGCGATTCGAATCCCAACAATATGGATCGCATCATCGGGCTGGTTGGTCTCTACAAGCGCGAGCACTTCCGCGAAAAAGAGAACGGCGTCAAGCTGCTTAACGAGATTGCGTCGCGTATGGAACCGCGACCGGTAACGATGTCGCATTTCGAAAAGACATCGATGCCGATGCTCAACAGCGCAGCGAAGAAGGCCAACTCATTACTCGATCGCGCGCGGCCACGCTGGGGCGGCGGACGAATCACTGAGGTCATCGACCGCGTCAAAACCGGCATCGAACGAGTGGAAGAGATCTCGCACGAAACTTCGGAGGCCTTTGAACTATTTCGGCCCTTCACAATCAACAACGCGTACGTCTTCCGCTCCGACAATATTCGCGCGCTCTTCGCGCGAATCTCTGCAGACGAGCAATCACTTCTGAGCTGGTGCCCGGAGAAGTTCGACTGGTATGACTACTGGCTTAACACTCACCTGCCAGGTTTGAAGAAGTGGGTGTTTCCAACGCTCGAAGAAGACATGCGGGCACAGCCAAAGCGTATTTATACCTATCGCGATCTGCTCGAACTTTTCGAAACCTCAACCAAACGACACGCAACCCGAGTGGCGATGCGCATCGAACGTGAGGGTCATACGGAGCAATACACCTATGCAGACTTGCGCGAGCTGGCAACGCGCGCGGGTGGCTTTCTCGCCAGTCAGGGCATTAAGCACGGCGATCGCGTCATGCTATTCAGTCACAACGGACCCGAGTGGGGAATGACATACTTTGGCGTACTCAAAACCGGCGCCAGTTGCATTCCTGTCGATCCGGAGAGTTCGTTGGACGAGATTCTCAATTTCGCTCGCGCTGGAGACGCCGCCGGGATAATCATCAGTGGCAAACTCGATGAGGAACATCCCGCATTGCGTCAGCGCCTCGGCGAGTTACAGATTCCTGCTCGCGTCTGGACTTTTGAGGAGGTCTTCGCACTTCCTGATGAGGCGACAGAAGACGAACGAATCGCGTTGTTGCCGCAGCGCGTTCAGGCGCAGACCGTGGCGTCATTGATCTTTACGTCGGGCACGACCGGCAGACCAAAGGCAGTGATGCTGTCGCACCGAAACTTCACGAGCATGGTCTCGATGCTTTCATCGGTGTTCGACATGACGACTCGCGATGGCGTGCTTTCAGTCTTGCCACTTCATCACACGTTCGAGTTTTCCACCGGCTTTCTGACGCCACTGAGCCGCGGAGCGCAAATAACCTACCTGCCGGAACTCACCAGCGATGCGCTGGCACGGGCAATCAAGAACGGACACGTTACGGGAATGGTAGGCGTGCCCGCGCTTTGGGAGTTGCTACATCGCCGGATCAAAACCCGACTCTACGAACGCAGCGAATGGATCGGCAAGACCGCAGACTCGCTGATGCAGGCAAACGCGTGGCTTCGTGACAAGACGCCGCTCAACGTTGGTCCGTTTCTGTTTTATCCGATTCACGAAGGCCTGGGCGGCCGCATTCGATACTTCATCAGCGGCGGCTCAGCGTTGGGAGAGCAGATCCAGAAAGATTTTCAGGGACTCGGGTTCACGATCCTCGAAGGCTATGGCTTGACCGAAGCCTCGCCGGTCTTGACCGTAACGCGTCCCGAGAACCGCATGTTGACGGGCAGTGTCGGCAAGCCTCTACCCGGTGTTGAAGTGAGGATCGACGATCCGGATGCGAGCGGGGTGGGACAGGTAATCGCGCGTGGACCAAACGTGATGTTGGGTTACTACGCAAATGAAGAGGCAACGCGCGAGGCGCTGGTCGAACGCTGGCTGCACACGGGGGATCTGGGAAAACTCGATGACGATGGCAACCTCTATTTGGTTGGTCGTTCGAAGGAGATCATCGTCGACACGAACGGCAAGAACGTTTATCCGGACGAGCTTGAAGATACCTACTCGAACTCTCCTTACATAAAAGAGCTCAGTGTGGTCGGCTTGCCGGATGGCGTTGCTGAAAAGGTGGCGTGTCTGGTAGTGGCCGATGATGAATACGACATCACGCTCTCTCGCGACAAACTCCGACGAAAAGTGGAGGAACATTTCCGCGAAGTGTCTGCTGCTCTGCCGTACTACAAGCGCGTGAAGGTTCTGCACTTCACTGAGATTGAACTTCCTCGAACGGCCACTCGCAAGGTCAAGCGCGGCGAAGTCCTCGGAATCATGCAACGTCTCGAACAGACTCAAAAATCAAGTCAGGCAGTTTCCGGTCACGAGCCTGCGGATGCCGATGCTAACTGGTTGATCGGGATCGTGGCCACTGTTTCAAATCGGCCACGCGCCGAAATGTCGCTCAACTCAAGACTGCCCGATCTCGGATTCGACAGCCTGATGTTTGTCGAGCTGGCTACGGCAATCGAACATGCCGGCGGCTCGATCTCGAGTCCTGAGCGTTTGAATGAAGTGCAGGACGTACGTGAGTTGCTGAGTGTGGTAAATCGCCGCGGTGGTGCGACGCGGCCAGAAACATCGACGAGAAAGGCCGAGAGCGAGAAGAAGGATGGCGAGATCAATGTGCCTTCGTTCGTGAGAGTAGCCGGGAACAGGGCCGCCGACATGCTGCAGAAGGTCTTTTACGATCAGTTCCTGAACACGCGTTACGAAGGGCGTTCAAACATTCCGCCTCATACAAATTTCATCGTGGCCGCGAATCATTGCTCGCATTTGGATATGGGGCTGTCGAAGATGGCGCTGGGCGAAGCCGGTAAAGACATGGTCGCGCTCGCCGCCGCCGACTACTTCTTCGACAACAAATACAAACGTGCGGTGATGGAAAACTTTACCAACCTCGTGCCGATGGAACGCAGCGGTTCGTTACGGCAATCGCTGCGGCACGCGAGATCGTTTTTGGATCGCGGCTTCAACGCGGTGCTCTTCCCTGAAGGCACAAGGTCAGTAACCGGAGAGATGGCCGACTTTAAACCTATCGTCGGATATCTGGCGCTCGCTTCTCGCGTTGGGATCCTGCCGATGTTCCTGGTGGGCACCTACGACGCCTTCCCGAAAGGCTCCAATGTCATCAAGAGTCGAGACATCGGAGCGCGCATCGGTCGTTATCTATCGATTGAGGAACTTGAGGCGTTGGCGAAAGGCTTGCCGCGGGCGGAAGCGTATCGATTGATAGCGGCGCTGGTCCGGCACGAAGTGGTGAATTTGCGCGACGGCACGCGAAACGTTTTCGATGCGAAGGAACTACGAAGGCAGTGGAAGGCGGAGCGGCGCGCGAGCGTTACTGAGCGAGAAGCAGAGCTCGTCACGTAACTTCGTAGGGGCGTCCCTCCGTGGGCGCCCCTTTTTTGAACAACGGTCCGATTGGCTAAACGAAGGGCGCCCAGGGAGGGACGCTGCCACAAAGTAATGAAAACTCCAACCAAGCGAACGGCACGAATGACCCCAGGCGCCGGCACCAAACGGCGCGCCGCTATCGAAAAGCGTCCGCGTCCCGCAACTCTCATCACCGGCGGCACTGGCTTTCTTGGTTCCCATCTCGTGCGCCAGCTGGTCGAGGATGGCGAGAAAGACATTCGCGTAATGGCCACCTCGATCCCCGACTGGCTCGTCGATCTCGGAGTCGAAACGTTCGCAGGTTCAGTTCTCGATCCGGAAGACATGTCGCGGGCGGTCGAAGGCATTAAGCAGATCTATCATCTTGCCGGAAAGGTTTCGCGCGAACCCGAAGACGCGCGTGACATGTATGCGCTGCACGTGGAAGGCACGCGTATTCTGTGCGACGCAGCCAAATCCGCTGGGGTGAAAACCGTTGTGATGGCCTCAACCAGCGGCACCATCGCCGTTACGAACGATGGCGATCTCACCCCCGACGAACTGTATCCGCCACCGCTCGAGATCATCACTCGCTGGCCATATTACGCGAGCAAGGTCTATCAGGAGATGGCGGCGCTGGAACGATTCAACGGCAAGGGATTGCGCCTCGTAATCATGAATCCGAGTTTGTTGCTCGGGCCGGGCGATGAGCGACTGAGTTCCACTAAAGTCGTGCTCGATTTCATGGCGAAGAAGATCAGCGCGGTGCCGAGCGGTGGGGTGAGTTTTGTTGACGTCCGCGATGCGGCAAAAGCGTTTCGGATCGCGATGAAAAAGGGCAGGCACGGCGAGCGTTATCTGCTCGGCTCAGCTAACTGGACGTTCGAAAGATTTTTTGGTCGTCTGGAAAGACTGACAAAGGTTTCTGCGCCAAAGCTGGCTTTACCATCGCGGTTTATGGTTACTGGTTCGAAGCTGGTCGATTCGTTCTTCAAACAGTGGAACCTCGCGTCTCCCGTCGAGCCAGGCGCGATCGAGATGGCGCAATACTACTGGTATTTGAACTGCGCAAAAGCTGCGCGGGAATTGGGCTTTCGACCACGGGACGCAGGAGAGACGCTGCATGAGACGGTGGTTTATCTCCGTGAAAATTTTCTCGGTAACGGCGCATTCAGGAAATAGGAAAACGTTTAGCCGCAGATTTACGCGGATGGACACAGATCAGAAAAAGACACAACCGTTAGCGAGGTAGTTACGATGCTTTGGTTCTGATCCGTGTTATCCGCGTTAATCCGCGGCTAATATCCTTTCCCCGGCCTTACGGTTTCAGGGTTTCGCCAAGGGCTGCATACTTGAACACTCGGAAACGATATCGCTGCTGATCGCGAATGTTCTTCGCGATTACTCCGTGCAGATTCTCGTCCCACTTAGTGTATTGATCGATGAACTGATCCGCTAACGCTTTATCGCCCGCATACTGCACTTCCAGAGTCTTCTTCAGCATCTTGCCGACCACGTCGTGATATTTGTCGTAATGAATTCGTAGCTTCCCATTCTCGAAAGTCAGCAGTCCATTCTCAAGAAAGTAATTCCACTGCATCAACTGCATCGTGTTGTAGGGCTGATCGCGTCGTGGTTTGTTGTTCTGCAACACACGCAGTATCCCACCGGCATACACGCTGCGGAGTTGCGCATCCGTGTAGTAACGCTGCTGGTGCAAAGCCTTCGCCAAGAATAGTGCCACCAGGTCCGACTTCATCTCCTCCAACGCACTCGCATTCTCCTGTAGTGCTGCGTCCAGATCGCGGTTGTCCTTCGTGCGATCAACGCCCAGATAATGGCCCAACTCGTGCCAGAGCGTGCGATAAAAGTTGCCTTCGGGAGTCAACTCGTTCGCTTGTTCGGCGCCGACTGCTGCCGTGAGATTCGCCGAAGTGCCTTGAAAAATAGTCGGCTCACGCATGATGTTCGCTCGCAGGAGAATCGTGCGGCCGTATCGTCGGGCCAGATAACTCTCGTTCGGCAGGATGGTCGCCGTGTTGCCACCGCGCGACTGGGCAAAGTCGGCTACCACGTCATACACACCAACGGGAATGTCTTCTTTGATCTTCTTGTGATTGTCGTATGGGAGTGAGTCTTCGAGTGCCTGCAACCCTTTCAGCGCCTCGCGAAGCGGCGTGGTTTCCTGCTGGCGCGTGCTCAAGACAGTGAACGCGAAAAAAGTCTTCACGCCGAACAGCTCATCGTCGTAGGTTTCATATGAACCAATCAGCGCGTTCAGATTCTTGAAACGCCCGGTAATCCAGGCAGCGTCACCGGATTCGTAATCGTTCGAAAGCAGGTCGCGCGCGCGATTGCGCAAGTAGCGAGCAAACTCTTCGTCGTCCTTCTGCACATCGTCGGCTGCCTCATTCAACAACGCGTGGGCCTTGATCAGTTCATCGGCATAGGCGATCGCATACGGCACGGCGTAAAACCGATCCGGCCCCTTGTTGCGGGCGCCGCGACGAGTGCCACTAAGAAGTGCGGTTGCTTTCAGGCTTTGCTCCAGCCTGGGATGGAGAGTGTTAAGCACTGGATACTTCTTGAGCATCGCCAGATCGCCCTGCAAATTAGCTGGCGTTGCGACTCGCACTACAGTTCTCAAATCCATGATTGAGTCACGGTCTTCCGGATTCTCGGCGAGATGGGCTTCGATCTCCTCTTTTGTCGCACCCCAGGGATAAACATTCTTTCCGGGTTGGACTCCATCCACCGGCAGGAATGGCTCGCGTTTGTTGTCGAGCGTCGTAGCAATCGGGCCCTGATTCAGGCGATATAGCGTAAGCAGATTTAGCGAGGCGGGCGTTGACCCCGTGCGCTTGTCGAGTTGCAGCAGTTGCCCGTGCGCGGAAAGCGCTTGCGGATGCCGCTGTTGCTCGTAGAGACGCTGGAAAATTTTACCCACCTCAAACAGCTTTGCCACGGCTTTGCGTTCACCATCAGACAAATGCGCAAGGCTCGGCGAGAGCAATAGCGTCTGCGTTTTGTCGATGATGGGTTGGCTCTTTTCGAGCGGCAGGTACCCGGGAGGAAAACCAGGTGAAGGTTTCATAGGCGATCCTTCTTGAGCTAAGGCAAAAGTGGCGAGCAACAAAACCATAACTGCAAGTGCGAATTTATTCATGCATTAACCTCGAAGTTTTCCAGCATTCTGACGATTTCTTAAAGAATCGTCCAGAGGACAACCAAATGTCCGACATGCTTCAGCTTGTCGCGAGACCCACCTACACTCAAGATTGATGCTACCCGTAACGTCGTACCTGAGTGTTGCCAATCTCAACGACAAGCTGAAGACATGTCGGACATTTGGTGGTCGGATATTCATGCGTCGAACGGGGGTTAACGCGACGACGGAGGTTGACCCGACCCTGCCGCATTACGGTACTGATGACTTCATTGACTATCATTTGACGCACAGTCGTTGCGCCAGAAATCTCTGCGAGCAGGTGTCCGCCGATTCTGGCGCGAACACCACGCATCTCTCTTCACGAACCTTATCTTCCTCGTATTCCTGCTGTTCCTTCTCTGGCACTCACCTTGCCATCTCAGCGCCCGAAGGTCGAGGAGTGAGGGAGTTGGCAAGATGCAACTGGCGGCAGGAATCACACGCAGGTGGCGACGACAACGAAGACGATTAACAGTTGGTAGGGCGTACGACATGGCGCTCGAGATCGCCCGACTATTGCCGCCGCAAGCTCGGCTGCTGGATGTTGGTTGTGGCAATGGATTCATCGCACACCACCTCGCCGGACTGATCGGCGCACGCGTCGTGGGATTAGATGTCGGCGCGAGTACCCTCGCGCGCATAGAGTATCTCAGCTATGACGGCAGACATTTCCCCGTGAACGATGAATCCTTTGACGCCGTGCTGCTTTGTTACGTGCTGCATCACGCACAGGATGCGCGGTTGGTATTGGATGAAGTTAAGCGCGTGTTGACCGCTGGTGGTTTAGCGATCGTTTATGAAGACATCCCTGCTTCGCGGTGGGACCGTGCGGTTTGCTGGACGCACAATCGCAAGTGGCAACATCGAACTGGCCCCTGCTCTTTTCAACTCGAACGTCAGTGGCGACAACTCTTCTCGGCTGCCGGCTTCGGGATTGTTTCTGAGCGAGGACTATCACGCTGGCGCAATCTTGCGCATCCCGTGCGTCGCCGGTTCTTCTTGTTGCGGTCGAGTAGCGACGTGAGTTTGAAGAAACCGAGTTTGCGGAAAGGGTTGGTCGGGGCCAATCAGGTTGAAGCCTACGTCACAGGATGAGTGGTGTGGCTGAGCTTGGACGCTCTTTTCTGGGAGCGGACGGCCTCGTCCGGCACCGTTGGATGCCTTTCAAGCAACCTTTGAATTAACTCTTCCAGTAGCTGGAGGCGAAGCGGCTTGCGGACGAGGCCGTCCGCGCTCCCGGCGAAGAGGTTGAATGGTTCAACTTAACGGACAATGAACTTTTAGATCGCGCCAACCTGCCGGTACATTCTCATAAAATCAAAGTTGTTCCAGGCTTCGACAATTCGGCCATTCTCAATGCGGACGATTGCTATCCCGGTAAACTCTACGGAAGCTTGCGTTGCGGCAAAGCCTAAACTGTCGCCCTGGTGCTTGCCGCGCACAGAACAACGCGCCGCTACTTTGTCGCCTTCCGCAACCATGTCTTCCACAACGACCCCGATGTTGGGAAATGCTTCGCGAAAAGTAGTATGAAAGGGACGAAAGGCGGCGGGGCCTCGCAGCGGGTTCTCCGGATCGTCAGTAAGACCGTGCACGATCCCTTCCGCGGCTAACATCTCATCGATAGCATCGGCGCGTCCGTTGTTCCAAACTTCGTCGAACCAACGCTGCAAGATCTGCTTATTGGCTTCGGACATGGCAATCTCCTGCGATCATTCTTCCACGAGAGCCGCTGATAACTTCGAGCCTGGTTCTGACTCTTTCGCCAGCTGAATCAACTCATGAACTTTCGCTTGCTGATCCTCATTGAGTTCAGTGAATTGAACTCCGAATCCGATCCCCCTGATGTAGTGCCGCACCTCCCCTTCGAGATACAGCCAGTCTTCATCGGGCATACACACGCGGAACCCAACAATCTCGCCCTGCCTGACTTCACCAACGGTGTCGAGAAAGCACCCGCCTTCTGAGAGATTAGTTATTCTTGCCGTTTGCGCATCATTAGTACGCTCCCAAACCGCATCCAGGCTAATGCTCAGCCGCGGTCTAGATCTGCGATCATCCATGAACTTTCGATACTCCCCTCCCTGGGCTGGGGATAAGTACAAGTTTCGAGTTTCTAGTTTCAGTTTCTAGTTTCTAGTTCACATTCCTAAGGCGGTCCTAAGTCATGAGGTTAACGCGCACATATCAAACCTCGAAACCAGAAACTTGAAACTAGAAACTTGGTTTCAGGCGGAGAACTGATCGATCTCCCCGGGCTTGCGCAGCATCTTGTTCACTTCACCGAGGTGCCGTTCCTCTTCGGCAATCATCTTCCGCGCATACTCTTCGAGCAGCACCGAGCGATCGCGAACGAGGTCGAGAAGACGTCGATAAAGCGTCAGTCCTGCTTTCTCCGCTTCGAGCGACTCGATCAGAATGTCATTGATTCCGTGCTTGTGGGTTTCCAGAAGTGAGCCGATTTTCAATGACGGGTGGTCGCCGAAGTGAGTTACCAACTCGCCGGCTTCGTTGGCGTGAGCCAAACATGTCGACGCCTCGCCGCGCAACCAACTGGTAATGGGAATACGATTGTGACCAAACACCATCAGGGCGTAGTGAGTGTAGCGCACGACCCCGGCGAGTTCGGTCTCCAAAATCTCATTCAACAGCGCAACCGCGGCTGCCTTGTCAAAGTCCTCTGCCATAGTCTCGTAACCTGCCTCTCAGTGATTTGAAGGAGTAGTGCCCAAAACGCTTTTCTTTTTGAAGGATTCTAAACCCTGATGGGAGGAAAGCATAACCGAAGCGGAAACTGAGAAATGAAAAACGGAAAATGATGAATGGAAAATATCAAAGCATCCGTTCAAAAAGGGAGGCCTAATTTTCCATTTACCATTTCTCAGTTTTCATTAGTCAGCTACATCTGGTCCCATTGTCCCCAGATCGCGAAGGTCACGCCCGGCACTTGAAGGTTCATGAAGAGCGTCTGGCCATCAGGACTGAAGGTCACTCCGGCAAATTCCCTCGTTTCATAGCCTTTCATAACATTCTTCACTACGCTGGTAATCTCTCCACTCTGCGTCAGCAACTGCAGGTGTATTGAGGCGCCGTTGTCCTCGCAGATGAGCAGGTTTCCCTGGCGAGTTTGACAGAGAGTGTCGGGGTTATTCATCACCAGCGGATCCGTTGGTTCGGCGAGTAGTGTCAGCGAACCATCACCCTTTGCATCGGGAATGTATTCCCATACCTGACCAAGTTTCTTCTCACCACCGCTGGTCGAAGTGAAGAAGATTTTTCCATTGCCATGAATACAGCCCTCGAGCCGTCTAAAGGTCGCGGCGCCAGATTCGTATCCTTCCTTAAATACCGCTATCGGATCGCGATCGGCGCGGGCCGGATCGGGTTCGCGTATGTCCACCCAACGCACTGGCAACGACGCTCCAATCTTCTGACCCATCCGCGTATCGAACCGCGGCTGATCTTGAACGCAAAGGATCTGTAACCGGCCACCCGCCGCCAGTTGTCGTTTCTTCTTCGGAATGAATCGATAAAAACCACAGCTCTCTTTGTCTTCGGTTAAGTAAACGACTCCAGTCTTTGGATCGACTGCCAAGGCTTCGTGCACAAATCGTCCCATGGCCTTAAGTGGCACTGGCTGCACTGGTTTGTCCGCAGCGGCAGGAACCTCGAAGCAGTAGCCGTGTGGTTTCGCGAAACCACCCTGATCCTGGCCCGCTGCGTTCTTGAACTGCTCAGTTCCCAGGGTGGTCTCTTCGCAACTGATCCAACTATTCCATGGCGTAAGTCCGCCGGCACAGTTGACTAGCGTACCGCTCAAACTGACAAAGTCTCTGACGATTTCACGAGTTTGAGGATCGATTACCAGTGTCGTGGTGCCGCCGCCCGCAAGGGAGTCGTAAGGATTCTCGCCGATAGCAACACCCGGTTTTCCGATGGGATGGCCGACCTCATGATTACGAACCAGACGTAGCTGATTGCGAACCTGGAACGCCCACATGCCATCGTGCTCGGGCGGAGTCAGATTGCCGTCCCACATCTTCTTGCCGGTTTTTCCAATGGCCGTGTACTGGAAGCCGTCCGGGAGAGCCAGCAACAATTCGTGTGTGTTTGTCGTTTCGGTTGGAATCAACGGACCAAAGCGCGCGGCATTCGCGGGCGCCAGTCCATTTGCTACCGCGCCGATGATCTCCGAGCCCCGGAACGCGTTGACAGCGACCGCCCCCACGCTGGCGAGACCTGCGTGCAATAGAAAGCTTCGTCTGCCTAATCCTGACAATGCTTTATTCCCTTTCAGTTCTGATAGCGTCTTAATCATGAGATAAGCTGGTTACGGATTCGTTACAGAGATCATCGGAGCTTATGCAGACACGGCGCCGTAGGTGCCTAATGTTTATAGCGAGCGTTTCCGAAGAACATTCCGTCCCTACGGTACGCTTCGCCAGACAATCAATTGACTGGTTAAAACTCGCGATTGTTTTCAAAAACGGAGCGACAAACAACTCAAACCGCCATCCATCTTCCGAAACTCTGACAGCGCGAGCACCATCGGGCTATAGCCGAGACGTCGCAAGGTTTCTTCCAGATTCGGGTAACCCGCAGCAAGCAACACGTGTTCGTTAACTCGAACGCAGTTCGCGGCGTACTCCTCTCCAGCAGTAATGGCAACATGTTCATACTGGCCGAACTCATCACGATCAGCAAGTTCGTCAATCAGCACCAGGCGATTGTCGCCAAGGTAAGATATTCCACTCTTCAAATGCAAAATGTTCGGCGTTGAGCGAATATCGACAAAACTCGCGGTGTAATCGCAGCTCCTGAGAAATGCTGCAAGTTGTTCGGCACCAGCGCGATTGGTTCGCGCAGAGATGCCGATGAAGAAGTGATCGCCCGCTTCGCATACATCGCCACCATCGAGTGTGGCAAGCTCAGGCGGTGCCACCATATTTTCGGTGTCGCCAATGCGATTGAGCTCGGGATAAAACCGCACCAGCACTTCCCCAATACTCGCGACCTCTCCGCTGCGACTTGGCGCGCCTGGCTGTGTAAGTATCGCTGTCTTATCTGTCAGCACTGCCGTGTCTTCGACGAAT
Source organism: Pyrinomonadaceae bacterium (assembly GCA_041744295.1). Classification (GTDB taxonomy): domain Bacteria; phylum Acidobacteriota; class Blastocatellia; order Pyrinomonadales; family Pyrinomonadaceae; genus PSRF01. The sequence continues at coordinate 22,734 of JBGTLE010000074.1, forward strand.
GTTGAGTCTGGATAAATATCATCTGCGGGGAGTTGGATCAGTTCTAAACCGCACATCTCAAGCGCGTTGCAATATGCTTCATGCTGTGCCAACGCAATCGCAAAATCCGCGCGGCCAAGATTGACCGAAGTGAGTCCATCGGCGAAATTCTTGCTTGGTGGGCGAACAATGGCACGGGTCAGCACGACAGTCACTATAACTGATCTGGAAGGGACAGGCTTGGAGTGCGGCGCCTTGGTCGCTTTTACGTCGCTGCGATCAATAGCATCCGAGAGGCGTTGGTCGTTCGCGATTCGATTGGCTGTCATGAGGTCAATACCACCTCGCGGTAGAGACTGTGCGAAAACTCAAGGTCCAAGGAGACAGATCAAGATAAGGAGTCTCACTGTTAGGAAGGTGGACCCTGACCCCGCTCTTGTACCCCGAAGGGGTTGGCGACCTCCAGCCCAGGGTTGCGCGGTTTGGCGCTACACTGGGATCTAGCGACGCCTGGGCCACAACCCCAGCGGGGGTTGCGTCTCGTTGATGAACCAAATTCCCTTACATCGATTGGAGCGGACGCAAACCCGTTGTGGGGTACTTCCCGCAGACTCCAGAGATCCCAGGGTAGCGCCAAAGCGCGCAACCCTGGGCTGGAGGCTGCAACACCTTCGGTGTAAACCGACTCCTCGTTAGTTGTCGATCCCCCACCCGCTATCGCAAGGTGGTACTGACCTCATGACACAGTGGTTGAATGATGAACGCCGACATTCATTTAGAGAGATCACAACCTTCAGCTGACTAGCCAACCTCTCCAAAATCTTTCCGGAACTTACCGAACACCTCAGCGTTAAGTTAAACTGACCAGAATTAAAATCTGGTCAGTTTGTTGGAAGGATGTGAAATGAGGGCGATTCGCGAAGCTACGAGAGATTCCATTCTGGACGCGGCCGATCGTCTTTTGGAGACACACGGCTACAAGAAGATGCGAATCGATGACCTTGCGGAGGAGGTAGGAATCGGCAAAGGCTCGATCTACCTGCACTTTAGCAGCAAAGAGGATCTCGCTCTCGCGCACATCGACCGCATAGTTGATCGGCTCACGCAACACCTCAACAAGATTGCTGACTCAACAGGCACGCCGATAAACAAGCTTCGTCTAATGCTGAAAACGAGAGTGCTCATGCGCTTTGATAGTGTCCAGCATTACTCAACAAGTCTCACCGAACTGCTGGCGGAACTGCGGACCAACTTGCTCGCAAGACGAATGCGTCATTTCGAAGATGAAGCAGCCATCTTCGTCAGAGTGCTGGAAGAAGGACAGGCAGCGACTCAGTTCCAATTATCCGACGTGCACACAACTGCACACACATTATTGCTCGCTACCAATTCCTTATTGCCGTACAGCCTGAGCGTGCAGGAGTTGGGTAACCGCGACGACATCGAGAACAAGGTCGAAGCTATCGCAGACCTCGTTCTGAACGGATTGCTGCGGCGCGACGATTAACAACCAGCAACATTCTTATCGACTTTCACGGAGGCATGACATGAGAATTCAGCAACGCACCACAATCATCGCATTTGCAATTTTGTCTTTATTCCTTTTTGCATCGGTGGCGACGGCCCAGCGCCAGAATGACGATCCTGACATGACAATTGATGCCGCGACGCGCACCGCGGTCATCGATGGAGTGCTCAAGAAGTTAAGTGATGCGTATGTCTTTCCCGAGGTCGCAAAACAGATGGAGCAATCCGTGCGCACGCGCGTGGCAAAAAAAGAGTACGACCAGATTACCAGTGCTAAGCAGTTTGCCGCCCTGCTGACTACGCATCTCCGCGAGATTAGTCGTGACAAACATCTGAGGGTCGATTACTTTTCTGAAGTCATGCCCGTGCGTCCCGAACGGGCCGAACCAACCGCCGAAGAACTGGAGCGTTATCGGCGAAACAACATGTGGGGCAATTTTGGTTTTGAAAAGGTTGAGCGTTTGGAAGGCAACATCGGCTATCTGAGCTTGCGCGGCTTCAACGACCCGACCGGCGCGGAAGAGACGATCGCAGCCGCGATGAACTTTCTTGGCAACACGGATTCACTGATCATCGATCTGAGACGAAACGGCGGCGGCAGTCCTGAGATGGTGGCCTTGATCTCGTCGTATCTCTTTGGCGAGCAGCCGGTTCACTTGAACAGTCTTTACTGGCGCGAAGGGAATCGCACGCAAGATTTCTTCACCAAAGAGAAAGTGTTGGGAAAGCGATTCGACGGCAAGGATGTATATGTGTTGACGAGTAAACGGACTTTCTCGGCAGCCGAGGAATTTACTTACAACCTGAAGAATCTTAAGCGAGCGATGATTGTCGGCGAAGTGACTGGTGGCGGCGCCAATCCTGGTCAGGGAGTGCGCATCACCGATCACTTCGGAATGTTTGTGCCGACCGGAAGAGCAATCAATCCGATCACCAAGACCAACTGGGAGGGCACAGGCGTGAAGCCGGACGTTGAAGTCTCCGCCGAGCAGTCATTGAAGACTGCCTATCTGGATGCCTTAAAGAAAGTACTGGCCAAGAGTGCGGACAACCAACGCCGCGCCGCCGAGATCAAGCGAGTTATTGAGCGAACACAGCAGGAACTGGATGAGATGAAAAGGCCTGCTAGTGCCACGAGATAGTTTCAGCGGCGCTTTGGCCTTCATGCTCGAAAGGAGCTAAACGGGATGCGAATGCTCGCTCATTCACTTCCCTCACCCCTGCAGCACGAGGCTCAGTTTTTCACTTCCACTCACCTTGCAACGCGAACGCCGCCCAGTAGTAAGGCGATTGCCACTGTTTCTGTCGCGACATTTCCGCCTGAGCATTGCGCAGTGAAGCCGCTGGGGTTTGGTTCTCTTTCAGCATGCCGCGATAAAAGCGCTGCATCAGTTCAGCGGTAGCTTTGTCGTTCACGTTCCAAAGACTGACCACCACGCGCCGCGCTCCGGCGTACATGAAACCGCGGGTGAGTCCTACCAATCCTTCGCCTCGCATCTCTTCTCCCAGCCCTGTTTGACAGGCGCTGAGGACCACGAGTTCGACAGGCAGGTCGAGGTTATAAATCTCGAGCGCGCGCAGAAATCCGTCCTGTGGATTGCCCCGCTCATCAACGAGGGACAATACAATCGCCGAAAGATCGGGACGCTCAGTGTCGAGGTAACCGTGGGTGGCGAAATGCACGTAACGATATTGGCTCAGATCGCCTGCCATTGCAGCGCGACGACTCGCTTTGAAGTCGAGGACCTTAAGATTCCCCGCTCCTGGCGCAACTGCGAGAATCTGTTCGGCCTCCTGCCGGGTGAAACGAAGTCGGCGAATGACGAACTTGCCCAGCGAGGCAGCGGACGAATCCTCATGTTCTATTGATCTTGTATCCGCACCCGCACCAGGCGATTGGCTTTTCGCCGGGCGTCGTAAATTCGACTTTACGCGTTGGTCACTCTTGGAAAAAACCGGGTCGGCAAAGATAGCGATTGACTTCGACGCGAGTTTACGACCAGCCAAATTCTTCCGTTGGACCGCCAACGCGGAAGCTGAAGGCAGCGAGATGATCTCGTGGTCAAGAATCAATGGGCGGTACGGTTCTGCGCCGTCCGCAACTGACAACGCAGCGAACGGGACGTAGTGCAAGGCATCGTCTGCCACAATCACCAGTCGCTTTGAGCCTAACTCTGCCGCCACTGGCTTCAGCACCATCTGGCTCAACTCCGCGACCGCTTTTGAAAGTTGCGCATCGGCTTGGGCCACTCGATCAAGCTTTTGCGCAGCCTGTTCGACCGGCTTGGTAATACTGCGCGCGGTCAACAGCTCATAAACCTGCCGCGCTGCCTTCTGGATTACCGCGCGCTTCGGAAGCTCATGCGTGGTGAGCTTGTTCTGCGTAACTGTCCACACAAAACTTCGCTCATCACCGAGCGAATATTCCAGCAACAGCGTATTGGGATCCAACTGTGCTTGGATCGCCGGCAAGCTAAGTGGCTGCGGCTGAGTAAGTGCGGCGTATGCCGGACTCGAACTGCGTATTGCGGCTTTCACTTCCTCGAACTCCGCTTCCAATCGCGTGAGTTCTGCTTCGAGTGCAGCGATTCGCTCGCGTGGTGCGTTTTGGGCCGTAAGTTGAATTTGCCGCTGCGCTTTGGCGCTTAATAGTTGGGACAGTTCCCGTTCGCGATCGATTAGCTTCGCATCAACACCCTGGCGAATATCGACGTGCG